>NZ_CP050831.1:616562-924843 GCF_012113595.1 Bacteroides faecium | reverse complement strand
TTTTTACCTACAATGCCGTCAGCCGTTACTTCCAATATTTCTTGTGGTATTTTGATGCCGTATATACCGGAAGCCCATACCCAATCGACTAAGATATTGGCGATGGATTGGTTTTTGATTTCATCGGCTTTCCACCGATTCCAATATAATCCTTTCATGATATCGGTCCATTCTTCTTTGGACATTTTTTTCAAGTCATCTACACTTGGTTCGGGGAGTCTTTTCTTTTTTCGGTATTCCTTATAAGTCCCGATGGTTACTCCCATATTGGTAGCACCACCCAAATCGTCAGGATCATTCACAAAACCGCCTTCCCATTTTAGGATAAACGGTGTAAGTTCATTTACGTTTGCCATAATGTCTCATATTAAGTTTCTTGTCAAAGTTAAGACAATGATATGATTATGGTTTGCCCATTTTCTGAATGGTTGATACTTTTTTCTGAAAGCGCCAAAAGAAAATGGCAGCCATCTTATTGATGACCGCCATTCTCATATTCAGTGGAATATCCTGGCTATTTTTGAAGAAGGATATTAAGTTTAATTAATCGTGACGTTGGCGGCTTTCAGTGCTTCCGCGTTGTTTATGTCGGGTGTTATCGTCTTTGCCTTGATTGTGCCATTGATGAGGTTGATTGTACAGTTCGACAAGGTGATGGCTTCACATACGGTTGTGCCTGCCATGCCATCTTGTAAACCGCCTATGGCGTTATTTCCCCAGCCATCTCCTTTAGTCGCGGTAATGTTGCCGCCCAATATTTCTATTGTTCCACAATTTCCATAACTTCCACAACCGATACCTGCGGCACCACTGCCTCCTTTTGCGATGATCGTACCACCCAAGATGCGGATATTTCCGGCATTACGATAAGTGAAAATATATCCGTCGTGGTGACCTCCACCTATTCCGGCACACGCATAAGCACCTGTAACATTCAGAGTGCCATTGCCTTGTATTACTACTGTACTGTTTGGCTGAGGGAAAATAGGTGCTTCCACCCCGCCTGTGGATGTGAGTGTGCTCGTGCCTTCCAGTTCCAATGTGGCAGTGGCATTGTTCTGGATCTTAATGATTGATGAAGAGGTATGGGTCATGGTAACATTATCTAATATGACAGTAGCATCAGCGTTTACGGTCAGCTGGTGGTTGGATATTGTTCCGGTTACTTTGTATGTTCCTCTCTTTTCGATGGTGTAATCGCCCTTTGTGAGGTCTATTGTTGTCGGTTCCGGCTTATTCACTTTCTGCACCGTATAAGTGTAGACATTTCCGGCCACCAATTTAATATCGGGATTGTAGTAATAGATATTCTCGTTTACTTCTATCTTTACGAACTTGTTGTTGCCGTTCTGTGTTAAATCATCCGGTGCGAGTATGGCGGTATAGTAGCCGTCATTCGTTTTCTGAGTGGGGAGATAATCTTTAGTTTTTCCTTCCGTTGTCACCGTTCCTTGATTGTTGCTACAAGAGGTATAACCGTAGAAAGAGACTTTGGCATCCTGTAGGTTGTCCGCTGTTCCCTCCAGCTTGACACGGAACTTGGCCAACTGATGGGTGAAAGACAATGAGATACCGTTTACATCATTATATTTTCCTTTGCCTTCGCCTTTCAGTATGTAGGGGAATTTTGAGACATGGTCTTGTCCGGTCAAGGACACATCGGTATTTTCCTTCGGATACCAGCCGTAAACAGCCTGTTCATCCGTGTTTTGCCAATAGACAGGAAGGGTGGCTGTTACATTCCCGTTTTCATCCAATGTATAAGAACCTTCCTGGGGGCTATTGCCTATTTTTACGCCAATGACTTCGCCGCCGTCCCACTTGCTACTTGTCCCATCCGGGTTTTCCGACACCCGTGTCTGCGGTGTCCCTTCCGGTACTGCTTGTACGGCGGTAAACGTCAGCGGATACATTCCGTCGGGTAGTTCCGTTCCTGCTTCATTCATTTCCGCTGCCTGTTCGCTCTCGCACGCCGAGAAGGAGAGAAGTCCTGCCAAGAGGCAATAGGGTATCAGTTGTTGTATGTTCATAATCCTATTTTTTTGAGTTTTTACATTGTGCCACCGCCTCTGGCGGGAGAGACAGCTACACTTTCGTGAATCTCCATGCTTACGCTGTTGCATGTGATGGCTTTAAAAAGTTTATCCCATGCTTGCACTTCCGCTATCTGTTTGCGGAGTCCAAGAAGTGATGCTGGAACTTTGTACTTTCATTTCGTTTTTGTTTACCGTGATGGTAAATAGATAATTGTTTCCGGATGCTAATTGACTGTCCTTAAACACTAGTTTGCAATTGTACGGCTGTCCGTTCAATGTAATTTTTAAGGTGACATCTGTGGCAGCCTGTGGATAGAGTATTAGTGACGGGAGAGTTGTTCCGCTGGCAGCACTACTAACGTTTATAGCCAAGGTTTCAGGAGAAGAACCGTCTTTTGCTTTGGCTTCACCGGTAGCCGTGTTGAATGTGCCTTCCATTTTCAATCCCTCAATGGAATAAGCGGTCAAGCTGCTGATATCCGTGTCTTCTCCATTTTGGAAAGTCAGTGTCACTTGGCTCATTTTGTGTGCAAAATTGAAAGTTACCTTCGGATTTCCGTTATTTCCTGTAGCTGAGGCGAAAAGATAATCTATTTTTGACTGTACACTTTGCGGGCCATCGGTTTTCTGGTTGTCTATTTTTGTATTGTTTTCCAATATACCGGGTGCAGTGTCTTCCGTTCCGTTAAAAGGGTAATAGGCAGTGAATATCACGGTAGTCTGTGAGTCTTGAAAATAGATAGGTGCCCCAGTGAAATTGCCGGTAGTGCTTCCTGCGGTGTATTTAATGTTGGTGTAGTTTTTGGTGCCGTTGTTTGCCGTTGTGATACCGATTCCATCGCCGGTTTCCCAGGCTGTACCTGCCGCACGGCTGACTGCTGAATTTTCAATGTTGGCGGTAATTTGAGCTACTATCGGTCCGTTGTCTGTTGGATTAAGTTCATCGTTGTTGCAAGCTGTTAGGAGTAAAGTGCATCCAAGAACAATATATACGCTGCTGTATATCAATAATTTGTGGGTATTCATAATCTGATTCTTTTTATGTTTTTATTATTCTACTTTTACTGTTTTATTGCATATCTGCATCGGTCTCATAGCTGTATTCCGTCCACTTGGAGATGCTGCAATCGCCTATGCTCAGTCCGGTCTTGTTCACATTGATGGTGATGTTGTACTGTATACCGGGTTTTAGTTCGTTGGCGTTATTATTTTCCGGGATTTGGTTCAGTTCAATTGCTGCTGAGAAGTTTTGCGGATCTGTAGCTTCGCCGGTAGTCACCTTTGCGGTAAAAGTCAGAAGAGATTCCGGCGTAAAAGTTTGCGGTGTAAGTATCAGCCCGTAGGTGACTGAGTTCTTGTTGTCGTCAGTCGCTATATCAGGAGTATTATAAGACTGGTTAGCTGTATTGTTGGCGAAAGCCCATTCTGCCGATTGATTACCTGTGGTGGTAGCGGTACCCGCTTCGCGGTCGAATGTCCCTTGATGCTGATGATTCTTCAGATAACATACAGCAGCTTTTACTTCTTCGCATGTGATGTCGTTACCGGCTTTGACGGTGATAGCTATCTTGCTCATTTGATGAGTGAATCCAAAATCCACTTTCGGACTATTTTTGCTTCCTTTGCCTTGTGCCCAAAGGAAATCGAAATCTTTTTGGTTAGCCTGTTCGTCGGTGCTAAAGGCGATGGTTGTAGATGCGGTCAAAGCCTCCTTCCATGGATAATATGCCGTGAAATTCACTTCATTCATATCCTGATAATAGATTTTATCCCCAGCCTCAAATTCAAAATCGTTACCCGATCCGTTTGAGGTCTTGTAGCATACGTTGGTATATGGTTTCGTGCCGCATGTTCCCGATATACCGATTCGGTCATTGTTGTCCCACTTTGCGTTGGAGGCGCGTGTCACTCGCTGTCCGTCAATAGAAGCGGTGAAGAGGGCAGTTCCGTCATTGCTGCTTTGGGCGGTTCCTGATTCGTCATTGTTGCAGGCTGCTAAGGTGAGAAGCATACCTACTGATAGAATAACTAATTTTTTCATTTTATTGTAAGTTTAATATGATTACTGTGCGTCAATCTCGAAATCGTCTGTTACTATCCAGTCGGTTATCGTTCCGTTGAAATGCCCGTCTTGCAGTGCTTCCACCGTTTGGGTCAGTTCTATTGGCTTCATATCGGCGTTCAAGTTTTTCAGATAGTCCGTTAGGTCGGAAACGATGGTGCTTTTGTAGCTGTCATTCATGGTGACGGTGACAGTTAGCAATTGGTGTTCATTCGAATTGACGCCTACTACACGACATCCCATTTTCAGCTTTCCGGTTGCATAGTCATATACTTTGTTGGCTGCCTGTTGTACGTCTAGCGTTACTGTCAGGTTTTCGTTTCCGGTTACGTTGTTCTGTAAATCAATGGAATTTATGATACCGCTTAATGTGGCGTCTATCCTGGCTATTTCTTTTGCATTTTCTCCCGTGAGCGAGAGGTTCAGTACGATGGGACAGAGTCTCCGTATCATCGAAACAGTGATATGTAAAGTATCGTCCTGCACTACGTCCAGTTCTTTCTTTGCTGAAAATAGATACTCCGGAAGCGGTTTCAGCGTTCCGTCTTCGCGCAGGTCGACGGTAGCGGTTGTGCCGTTGATAGTCATCCCTTGCGGTTCGTTATACACTAGCAGACTATGTCTTCCCGGTGTCAGCAAGTCGGAATAACTGTAAACTTTTCCTTCCGCTTGTTTTATGGTTTCGTCCATACGCAGGTTATAGGTGGTCGGAATATCTGTCTCGCTTAATGCGTCCATCCAGTCGGTGGTGATTACCACGGCTCCTTTTTCGGGATGTGGGGTGTTGTAAAGGTCATTTTTCACGCATCCGGTCACTAAGATAAGGATGGTCCCTGCCAGAAACAAACCTGTTTTCTTGATACAGGGGAATTTCTTCTGAAAGTCGGCTGTGTGCTGTTTCTCCATATTATTTTTCATTGTTTTTTTATTTGAGTTGCCATACAAGGGTGATTCCGGCGTGGTTCACGCCCCAATAATTCTTATTCTCTTTGCCTTGTTTCACCCGTACACCGTCGATGACGACATGCTTCTCGTAGTCGGCATGGGTGCAGCCGATGCCTAGTGAGAAATCAAAAGCCAGATTTTTATTTAGTTTCAGCTGGTAACCGCCCGTCAATCCGCCACCCATGAGGTTGCCCTGCTTGCCGGTATCACCTAGTTTATAGTTGAATTCTCCTATCTGGTACATTGCCCCCAGATAACCCCGTTTTTCCGTACCTATATAATAGCGTACTTCGGGAGATACTTCCCAAAGGGCATAACGGCGTTTTTTATCGTTCCAACTCCACGAAGTCCATGAACCGTTCACCTGAATACTCCAGTCTTTACTAATACGCCATTCGATACCAAAGTCGGGTGTGAGTGTTGCCCAACGAAGCAGGTTGGCGCGTAGTGCTATATTATATTCTTTTTCTTGTGTGGTCACGGTCGGAACCGGAATATCTTCAGTATTCTTTTCCGGTGTGGGTTGTGAAACGAGAAGATTGGAAGTCTCAGTTTTGCACCTTTCTTTTTGTGCTGTTTGTTTCTGTTCGGTTTCCTTTTGGGGGTTCTGGGTTTCTGCTTGATCTTTATAGTAAGCGTGTACCTTTTCCGCTGCTTGTTTTCCAGCAATTTGTTCTATCCTCTCCAAGCTGGCAGGGAAGGTGACTACTACTACATCGCGAAGTTTATCCTTGCTATAAGGTGTTGAAATGTGCTTGTCGGTCAGAAACATGGACTCGGTAATATTGTATCGGGTGATAAGTTCACTTTTTACCCGGCTATTGCGTAAATAGGCTGTCCGAACCGCATTTTGTTTTTTGTTGCTTGTTGCAGCATAACTACTTACGTCGATGTACATTGTACCTTGCTGCAGTTCGCTCAAGTGGCTTTCTAATACTTCTATCAATTGTTTGAGTTCCGTTTCATTTCCCTGATATGGCACATAAAAAGCATCACTTCCGGACTTGAACCGAAAAATATAGGTTGTATCCTGTATGTATTGTGCCCATAGTGGGAGCGCGAGGAGAACGGATAAAATTGTTAACCAGGTTTTCTTAGTCATATATGAATGTTATTAGAGGTGGATACGAAAATGGCATGACAATGGTTGTATCCTCTTGTTAAAGGATACATACATAGTCTTGAAAATAAGATATTATTTGAATTGTATAAAGGATAGCTGCAATAGTTACCCCTTTGATATTTAGGAAATAAATTGTATACTACGCGCGGTGAGAATGTGTGTGTGTGTGTGTGTGTGTGTGTGTGTGTGTGTGTTTAAATAAAATTCTGACATACACAACTTTTTAAGGGATAATTTGAATGACTCATGACATTTTTTATCAGCCATAAAGCTTCTTTTTTGCATTTGTTCGGGAGAAGAACTACTTGTTCTTTTTTCCGAAAAAGATAGTGGATGATTATAATAATATGTCATGCTTGTATTTTTTTACAAAAATAGTATTTTAACAAATGATAATCAGTGGTCTTCTCTATAAATAGATTGATAATTGTTATTATTTAACATTCTTAGCCTCTCGTGGCTGAGATCCACGTACTCCTAAGAATATGAATCTATTTAGTACTTCTTCCTTATAACCTTCTCCTATTTTTAGTATATGATTACCTATGATCAGTGATTGCCCGGCTAGCTTCTTCACGTGTTCGATGTTGACTAAATAAGAACGCTGGATGCGTATGAATTGACTTTTTGGTAGGCGTTCTTCTATTCGTGCCAGTGGATAGGACATGGTAAATTTACGATTTTCCGTGGCATGGATACAGCAATAGCTGCTATTTGCTTCTATCCACATGATGGCATCCAAAGACAAATGTTCATATTCATTCTGATGCCAGATAAGTACATGCTGTTTTTCTGTTGACGGAGATTTTTCTTTTCTTGTTTCTGTCAGATTGACTATCTTGATATTCAGTTCATCTGATTGATCATCTCTGACAATACGTACAGGCACATCTTTCATCCCTTCCGGAAGAATGATCACTAATTCTTGTTTTGTCTGTTCCATAATTATTATGATTAATTTGCACAAATCAAAGAATTTATAACTGGTAACAGCCATTTATTTTCTGAATTCCGGAAAATTCTTTCTAAATAAGTTCGCTTTATATCCTTTATTTTACGTCATAGTCAGTAAATTTGGTGTAATACTTTCTTCCGTACAAATCGACGAGGCAGTAGCCGTAACGGTATTTTCCTTTTGGAACAGTGGTTGTCCTGACTGATAGGTTGCTTCTGTCCTGTTGAACGATAATTGTGTCGGTGGACTGAATATAATTGATGGAGTCATTGTCGTCAAACTGCTCATACCGGAAGGTGATGGCATCATTGGCTTTGATTTCAAGCATTCCTTTACCGGGAATCAATTGATTACTGGTTTGTCTGGCACCATATATACTACCAGATTTTTTAATGTTGTCGTATTTTATGATTAGATCGCAAGGCTCGTTATTCAGTGTAACGGGAACTGTATAGACAAGTGAGTCTTTTCTGGCGGATAGCATCATGTACGCAGTGACAGGCTTATCCCCGATGCAAATCCACTTTTGATCCCATGCCTCTACTATTTTCTTGTCTTTGTCCGTCTTTATGATTGCTCCTTCGTCATTTAGTGTCACATCTGCGCCATCCAGTCCGTAGGATATCCATCGTCCGTCTTGTGCAACTTGTACGGTAGTATATATCTTTCTCAATTTCAGAATCATCTCTGTAGAAAGAAGAGTGGATGAATTGTTTTTGACCACATTTGCCACTTTCTCTTTACTTCTTCCTGTCACCAATTCTTGTGCAAATGCTGTTACGAGATGGAAATAGCCATCTTCAGAACCGAGACCGCAATATCCTGTTAAATTTTTAGCGACATTCAGGTTATAACAGGGAAAGTAAACGGATAATCCGCAAATTGGTTCGTTTTTCAGGTTGTCGGATGTTCTTGAATAGATAACGGTTTCCTCTATATTCTTTTTGATGGCTTCTGTCAATGGGGCGGTTTTGCTGATATGTCGGCAGAAATCCAATACATCCACCATGTCAGGCCCATAATAGGTTAATGCCGGCATGCCGAATGATTTGGATGCGATACGGTAACCGGATATTTTCTTGTAACTGTTTGAACTCATTGTTGTGTTGGGGGATCCAAATGTTGCATATACCTTTTCCGAAAGTTCTTTGATATTTTCAGTCAGTGCGTGTACTTTCTTTAAATCAGTAACAGATAAAGTAACCTGTTCCTCCTTTTTGTCTTGGTAGCCTTCGATGAATGAATCAACGATAAGCCGGCACAATGCTTCATCCGGAATTTTTGGATCGGTGCATAATGAACTGATGATACTTTTGTAGTTCCATCCTTTCCCGGGCTCCAATTCTTGAGAGGCCACCAGATACTTTGCGTAGGGTGAAACGGACTCAGCGGTTTCCAACGTTGCCATCAGGCAGGCATCAAATCCGATGAAAGCAAATTGGGGAATGGGCTGAGCGGAATCGGAAATGGCTAGACCTGACCGGATTTCTGCCAGTGATAAGGAGGTGTTGGCGGGATTTAGTTCATCATATCCGAAACCGGTTACCGAACCTGCTCCGTGGTTCCAGAAAATAAGTCCATACCTTTCTGCCGGGAAATACTCCGTGCCATATCGGATAAATTCTTTCAGAGTAGACGGATCACCGATACTTTGATTTTTCAGCGAACGGATTTTTTGAAAACCGTCATAGGTGATCCGGACATAAACGATGCTGTCACTCGGAATCGGTTGCGAGGATATATTTTCACCCAGATGCCATTGCTTGGTGCCTCCCATTAGCAACAGTATGGTGAGATGATGATAGTCTGACGTTTCCTTTGGCAATGTGATACTCTGTGCAATGTCCTCTATATTGCTGGTAGCTAGTTTGTATTTGCTTTCCAGATTGGAACCGTTCATGTAGATGAACAGGGTAAAATTGCTTTTGTTCTCACTTCTCAAGGAAGTGCAGCAGAGCAGAATGGTAATAAAACAGATTATTCTATTGGTTATCTTTGATGTTTTCATTTTTGCATTGATTTATTGTTCAAACGTGTCTTCTTGATTTCTGAAGCGATAGAGGGATATGCCAAATGTCCTTTTTAAGTTTTCGGCGGTTTCTCCTTCTTTGTCTCCCAAATGTTGTTCGATAAGCCTGGAAAGGTCGTTTGCGTATTGTTCGTTGGCCTCTTCCGCACTCCTTTCGGTTTCAGCGTCTCTTGATCTCATAGAGCTGCGTTTCATTTCCATATTTCTTTCTACTCTGGAGAACAAAGACTCTCTTTCTTGGGCTCTTTTGGCACGGTACTCTTTTTCTGTCCGTATGGTTTTTACCGTGTGGAGCAGGTTGTCCATTTTGTTTTCCATTTCTTCGGAGATGTTGGCACGACTGGTCGTCTTTTCCTGGCGGATAACCTGAATTACATTATCCAGTGATTCTACAAAATCGTCGTCAAATGCATCGCTGTGTTGCTTATGGAAAATTTCTTCTTCCCAGCGGAGCTCTGTCAGATGACATGCATTCTCTCTCTCGTCCGGATGCTCTTCGTTAAAAGCGTCAAAGTAGGCGTTGTTTGAGTCTATGAACAGGTCATCTGCTGCATCCTGTAGCAGTCGTAATTCTTCATATCTTTTCTGGTTTTTATTCAAGTCACAGTATTCCTGAACAAATGCCAGATCTATCTCGCTGTCCGGAGTGGCTTCGATGGCTCGAGTTACTTTACCGTTCTTGGCATCTTCTATCAACTTGTCGGATTTTTCCTTGACACCTCCCGATACGAAGTTCTTGATGTTTTCGACCAGTCCCGTCAAATTCAGCTCTCCTGCCAGCCGGACGTCATTGCCTAAGATGGTCAGAACAAGTTCTGCATTGATTTTCTGTATCTGGGGAGTAGCGGTAATACCTAGCTCAAAAGACTTGATCCAAAGAATCTGAGTGGCAGCTTCGATTATATAGGCTACTGATTTAAGCACGCTACTTACTATCGCCCCTCCTAGTTTCAAGGCTGCTTTGGCCACTTCCAGAGCACCGTATGCCACACCAATGGCTACATAGACTCCGGCTTTAGCTATTTCCAGACCGGCTATTTCCAGACCTCGGGCTATTTTTTTACCTATTTGATACCATTTGGCACTCGAAATCTCTCTTTTGCACTGATTGATTCTGTCGTTGTAACCATCGATCTTTCGTTGCAGGTTGAGTACGTTTTGTTGGGCTTCATCCACTTTACGAGTCGCTTCTTTCACTCCTTTTTCAACAGATTCGGCGGCACTCCTCAATGCTTTCTGGGCTTTTTCTAATATTTCGCGGAAACCGGATGTGTCGAAAACGACTCTTGCCGTGAAACCGCTTTCACTAAAGTTTTGATAACTGCCTTGTAGATTGAAAGTGGTCTTGAAGCCGGCCAATTGGGTCTCAATATTGATATATACAAGCTTGTCCTTGATCAATATCAATGTGTCGAAGTCGAATATTTTTAGTATGGAAAGGTGAGCACTAACATAAAACGTCAGTTCCCCTTTGTCTTTCTGAATATTCAGATATAGGGTGGCACCTTGGTTGTTGGGTTTAACCAGTTGTCCGGCTACGCCGCCGTTTATCGGCTCAATGGGTAAAGGTTTCTGGGATTTTTCAATTACAAAGAGTCCCTTAAGTATGTTTATCTTATCCATCTGAACAAGGGCGATAAGAGATTTTCCTTTATCTGCCAGGAATAAGAATCGTATTTTGGTTCCGAAAATCTCCATTGTTCCACAGATGAAGAATCCGACAGGCATATCATAGTTGCCGAGTTTGGTTGGTTGTGAACAGACATAGATCTGGCAGTTTAATGAGATTTTGCCGCTGCGGTCAATCCGGTAATGGCGCATGGTACCTTTGTCTGTCAGAATATACTGTCCGGTATTGTTACCTAATGGCGTAAGTTGGGCATCTCCTTCAATTTTTAGGGCGCTCATTTTTTCATTGAAGTCCTTTTTGGTGTTTGTTTCAATGCTTCTCTTGCTCTCATTATAATCTTCCGCCTTGTTGTTTGTTGGAAAGTTATTGATTCCTCCGTTTGACAAGGAAATGTTTTGGATATCAAAATCGCCTATGGCGACTACATCAAGACAGTTGACCGCTTCCCATTGAATATCGGCTATTTCAACCACCAGGTCCTTTAGTGAAATACGTCCGGTAGTAGAGGTGAGGGCTGCTGTAAAAAGAGTTATTTTGGGTGGATTGATGGCAAAGCCTGCAAAGATAGACAGGTTGTTGGTGTTCAATCGTCCGGTCATTCCGAATGATACTTTCCCGGAGTTGACACCGATGCTGAGTGCCAAGTCTGAAAAGGACAGTCGTGAATTAAGTGGTATCCTGGCATCGGATGATGAGGCGGCGGATAGCATAAATGAACCGGGAGATACTGCACCGGAGAGTATGAAACAGATGTTTCTGTCTTCCAGTTTGAAAGTGAATGTTCCGGTAGCAAGACAATAGAAGCCTTTGCTTGATCGTTGTAGACCGAACATAAAGTTCTCCAGAATAAATGTGTCGGTTTCTATTTTTTCACTGATCAACTGTGCGCCAAAACTTTTCTCAGTAAAACTTCCTCCGACGGCAAATAGCAGTTGGTTCTGTTTGGTTAAAGTTGATATGCATTGGCCAAAATCGGTTCGGCTCAGCTCGAAGATGCCGGTGGCTATGAGTTGATACTTCTCATAGCTTTTCGGAATCATTACTTTGTCGAAGCCTTCCGACAGTTGTTGAAGGAAAGAATAGCTCATGCCCCCTTTATTGCGGATAATAAGGGTCAATTCACTGATTTCTGCCCATTCTGCAACATCGGAAACAAACTGTTCGAACTTATTTCCACTCTTTAGTCTGGAGGTGTTCAGAGTAAGTAGCATCTGTTTACTTTCCTCTGTCAGTAAGATACCGCAAAGTATTCCTGATGATGTCAGGGCGAAGGCGGTTTGTTTGGGTTTCCTGGCAAAAGAAACAGAAAACTCTGTGCCGGATTCGGGAAGAATGGTTAGTTGGTCGGAAAGTTCGGTTATACCCAGTTCTTTGTTTTGAATGAAATCACCGGGATTTTTTCCTTTAGTGTTTAAAGATCCGATGATTGTTGTTTCGTTGTTTATACGGGCTATGCCGAATTCGGCAGGGAAACCGAATACTTCTCCGTTGGCAATAAGGCTTATATTTGTTTTTTTGCTCATAAGAAACCGTTTGATTGTTGAAGGTAAAGACTGGCTGTAAAGTCAAGTTTTTTATGATTACCCCTCCTGCAAATGTTTGTAGGAGGGGTGAATACTGAACTTTTTTGACTTCTGGGTCAACCGGATAAAAATTAAGCGTTCAGGTTAGCTAGCATCTTGGTGATATTGCCGGTTCCGATTTGCTGTAATACAACTTCTCTTTCAGTGTTCCATACAGCAATAAACAAACTGTTTAGTTTGACAAAACCTAAGTCGGGCAATGCATCGGCCATATTTACTGCTACGGCAAAAGCGTATTCTGTTCCTCCGGCTGGTTGCTGACTGTCTTCCGCTCCTTTTTTAGGCATTTCCTTATAAAGAAACGCTGCTTGCAATTGGAAAGTGATAGCGTCCGGATCAAACTTGCTACCATCTTTCTGCGCTGCTTTCAGGCTGTTTTCAATTTTCTCTGAATCTTCTTTGCCCATGCCGAATGCATTCTTGAAATCTTCTACCATTTCGCCCAATGTAACGGGAGTCGGAGAATCAATCTTGGTCGGAAGAAGTAAAATCTTACTTCCATTGTCATCTTTCTCAAACATTGCTGAAAGGTTGGTTTTCAGTAAATCAAAATTTGCGCCTAAAGCTAAATTCATGCTCTGTGTCATAATACTACTGTTTTTAAGTGAATAAATAAATATATGAAAGACTGTCTTTCCTATTATATTGAACTTTATGCGGTGAATGTAGTGCATGAGTATGGATAAGTGATTATCCGTTTTCTAAATCGTCGGTAATTTTTTTCAAGAGTATCTTTGGAGAACAATTAGACTAAGATACTTTTATGCTTTTCTCGGGATCATTTTGTACATTTCCGGTGCGGCTTTGAGCTAATTCTCTTTGCAGATGATAATTATGTCCCCCACGTGCTATAATTATTCCGAGAACATACTAAATATAATCACTGCGACTGCACAACTTTATTCGTTGGACTATAGTCCGACGCAAAGTTGACTATAGTCTCTCTTTTGAAGGACTATAGTCAAACGCAAGAAAGACTACAGTCGAACGAATTAATCTGTGCAACCGGAGTTGTTATTTCCTACAGAGACGGCAAGTAAAATTAGCACATGTATTCCTTGACCAAAATAAACTCAAATCCGCACCAAAATGCACAAAATGATTCCGAGAGAAGTATAGGTGTTAGAGTTGTTTAATCTTCTATGATGTTCTATTTTTAAGATTGAAGCTAAAGAAGAATGTTTGAATTTTGCTCTAAAGGAAGAATTATTGCATGAAATGATGCAATAATATGCATAATTGAGCTTATTTCTTGAATATAAATAGGACAAATATGCATAATTCTTGGCGGAATTGGGAATGTTTCTTTAAAAGGAAGATTCTGTTCCTTTTAAAGGAACGACTCGAAGGTCGGTGAGTAACCCTTCTTTGCTTCTAAAAGAAGGAGATAAGTGCCATTTTAAGTGCTTGCTTTGCTCTGGTTGCTGCAAAATGAATGAAATAGTGATAATGTTAACTTGAACTGTGAATGATTGTAAACTGTGCTAATTGTGCCGATTATGACATTTGCTATATCGAATAGTGTGGTTTTATGCGTATTTTATATGAATATGATAACTGTCAATGGGAAATCCATCCCGTTTTTTGTTTTGCTTTATACTCTTGCTGTATATTTCTAATTCTAAGAAAGAATTTTGTTCTTTTTCTGTATAAAAGTTCTTTTTTGTTCATATTGTAAGATATGGATAGTAAATAGATATTATATATTTCCGCATAGATTTCTCCCCTTTTTCTTTTATTTATCTCGTAAGAAAGAATATATTTGTATTCAAGTTAAACGAAAACCAAAGCATGATATGATAACAACCCAGTTGCTTCGTCCTGAAAGCATTGTCGTAGTAGGGGCATCGAATAATGTACATAAGCCGGGTGGCGCAATATTAAAGAATTTGATAAACGGAGGTTATCAGGGAGAACTTCGGGCGGTGAACCCGAAGGAGAAGGAAGTACAGGGAGTTCCTGCCTTTGCAGATGTGAATGATCTGCCGGATACGGATTTGGCGGTGTTGGCTGTGCCTGCTGTGATGTGTCCCGATATTGTGGAAACATTGGCTAGTACGAAGCAAACCAGGGCATTTATCATACTCTCCGCCGGTTTTGGCGAAGAAACTCACGAAGGAGCACTGTTGGAAGAACGTATTTTGGAAACAGTCAATAAATACGGAGCTTCATTGATTGGTCCTAATTGCATCGGATTAATGAACACATGGCATCATAGCGTGTTCAGCCAGCCGATTCCTAATTTGAACCCGAGAGGGGTGGACTTGGTTTCAAGCTCCGGTGCTACGGCGGTATTTATTCTTGAAAGTGCCGTTACAAAAGGCTTGCAATTCAATTCAGTCTGGTCGGTGGGAAATGCCAAGCAGATCGGTGTGGAAGATGTATTGCAATTTATGGATGAGAACTTCGATCCCCAAAAAGATTCTCATCTGAAACTACTTTATATTGAAAGCATTCAGAATCCGGACAGGTTGTTATTTCATGCTTCTTCTCTGATTAGAAAAGGATGCAAGATCGCAGCAATCAAAGCCGGAAGTTCGGAGAGTGGAAGCCGGGCGGCCTCTTCTCATACAGGCGCAATCGCCAGTTCCGATTCGGCAGTAGAAGCGTTGTTCCGTAAAGCGGGGATTGTGCGTTGCTTCTCTCGTGAAGAATTGACTACCGTAGGTTGTGTATTTACTCTGCCTGAATTGAAAGGAAAGAACTTTGCTATTATCACTCATGCCGGTGGACCGGGAGTGATGCTGACAGATGCACTGAGCAAAGGCGGACTGAATGTGCCGAAGCTCGAAGGCGAACTGGCGGAAGAACTGAAAGCACAACTTTTCCCCGGTGCTGCCGTTGGAAACCCGATTGATATTCTTGCTACGGGAACTCCCGAGCACCTGCGTCTTTGCATAGATTACTGCGAAGAGAAATTTGAAAATATAGATGCCATGATGGCTATCTTCGGGACACCGGGACTGGTCACCATGTTCGAGATGTATGACGTACTCCATGAGAAGATGCAGGTGTGCAGCAAACCGATTTTCCCGATCCTGCCTTCCATCAATACAGCCGGAGCGGAAGTAGCGGCATTTCTGGCAAAAGGACACGTGAACTTTGCAGATGAAGTTACCTTGGGAACAGCCCTTTCACGCATCGTCAATGTTCCTAAACCGGCAGTTCCAGAAATAGAACTGTTCGGAGTAGACGTCCCAAGAATTCGCAGGATTATCGATTCTATCCCGGAAGACGGCTATATCGCCCCTCATTATGTACAAGCTTTGCTTCATGCAGCCGGTATTTCACTTGTCGATGAATTTGTATCGAATAATAAAGCAGAAGTAGTAGCTTTCGCTCGTAGATGCGGATTTCCGGTAGTGGCAAAAGTCGTTGGTCCGGTGCATAAATCAGATGTCGGCGGTGTGGTATTGAACATCAAAAGCGAGCAACATCTGGCTTTGGAATTTGAACGTATGATGCAGATTGCTGACGCGAAAGCAATCATGGTGCAACCTATGTTGCGAGGTACGGAACTCTTCATCGGTGCGAAGTACGAAGAGAAGTTCGGACATGTAGTGCTTTGTGGTTTGGGCGGTATCTTTGTGGAAGTATTGAAAGATGTCTCTTCGGGTTTGGCTCCGCTCTCATACGAAGAGGCTTACTCAATGATTCATTCCTTGCGTGCCTATAAAATCATTCAGGGAACGCGTGGACAGAAAGGAGTGAATGAAGATAAATTTGCGGAGATTATTGTTCGTTTATCTACCTTGCTCCGCTTTGCGACAGAAATCAAAGAAATGGATATAAACCCTCTTCTGGCGACTGAAAAGGCTGTTATAGCAGTCGATGCGCGTATTAGAATAGAGAAATAGGACGATTCTTTCATTCATTGAGACGTATTTTCTATCTTTCCGTTGTATTTTTGCCTACATTTGGTAACTCAAACGGAAAGCTAGAAAACACGTATTATGAAGAAAGTCTTGATACTTTTAATCTGTCTCATTTTTTACCCGATACTCTGCTGCGCACAAGTAGCAGATGAACATTATTATTTCAAAAACTTAAGCGTACAGAACGGATTATCTCAAAATACCGTCAATGCAATCTTGCAGGACAAGCAAGGTTTTATGTGGCTCGGTACGAAAGATGGACTGAACCGGTATGATGGATTATCATTTCGTAAATTCAAACATGACGACCGTAGCCAACGGAGTATCGGAAATAACTTCATCACTGCGCTTTATGAAGATGCGAAAGGAAATATCTGGGTAGGTACGGACGTAGGGCTTTATATCTATGACCCGGAGAAAGACTTCTTCCGGCACTTTACGGAATTGAGTGCAGAGAGTACAAAGATAGAACATACTGTAACCGCAATATCAGGGGATAATCAAGGCTGTGTTTGGGTAGCGGTTGAATCTCAAGGACTCTTCTGCTATGATTTGGAGAAAAGGCAACTTCAGAATTATACCTTAAAAGATTTTTCTTTCCTCACCACTAATGTACAGACCTTCGTTTTCGACAATAGCGGAACCCTTTGGATAGGTTGTTATGGTGACGGACTTTTCTATTCGAAAGACCGTCTGAAGACACTTCATCCTTATCTTTCCCCTACAGAGAATAAAGAAACTTATGCGAACGATGTAGTGATAAGCCTTGTGAAAGGAGCATATAACTGCCTGTATGTGGGCTCTTTGAAAGGTGGAGTGAAGGAACTGAATCTGACTTCAAACAAATTGCACGATTTACTCTTGGCAGATGAACATGGGGAGTCGGTCTTTTGTCGGGAACTGCTGGTTGCCTCTGACAATGAATTGTGGATCGCTTCCGAATCAGGGCTTTATATTTATAATCTCAGGTTGGGAAAATATGTTCACTTGCGCAGTTCGATCAATGACCCTTATTCCTTGTCCGATAATGCTATTTATTCGCTGTGCAAGGATCGTGAAGGTGGCATTTGGATTGGCTCTTATTTCGGTGGCGTAAACTATTACCCCCGTTTCTATACGAATTTTGAGAAATATTATCCGAAAGGGACAGAAAACGGGCTGCATGGAAAGCGGGTACGTGAGTTCTGCCAGGATAATCAGGGAATTTTGTGGATTGGTACTGAAGACGGTGGCTTGAATCGCTTTAATCCGAAAACCAAGACCTTCTCTTTTTTCGCCCCGAGCAATGCTTTCACCAATGTACACGGGCTATGTCTGGTCGATGACTACCTTTGGGTAGGCACTTTCTCCAAAGGAGTAAAAGTGGTAGACACACGCACGGGAGCTATTGTGAAAACATATCAGAAAACAGATTCACCGCGTTCTTTGATAGATAATAGTGTTTTTTCCATCTGCAGGACAACGACGGGAGATATTTATTTGGGCACATTATTCGGCCTGCTGCGTTATAATAAACAGTCCGATGATTTTGACCGGATTCCGGAACTGAACGGCCGGTTTGTATATGACATCAAAGAAGACTCCGGCGGAAACCTCTGGCTGGCAACTTATGCAAACGGTGCTTACTGTTATAATGTGAGTGAGAAGAAATGGAAGAATTACCTGCATGATGAAAGCAACCCGAAAAGCCTTCCTTACGACAAGGTAGTGAGTATCTTCGAGGATTCCCACCGGCAGGTTTGGCTCACGACACAGGGCGGCGGCTTCTGTTTGTTCCATCCGGAGACGGAAACCTTCACCAGTTATAATCTGGCGGACGGATTGCCAAACGACGTCGTTTATCAGATTGTGGAAGACAAGGCCGGGCTTTTCTGGCTGACAACCAATAATGGCTTGGTATGTTTCCAGCCTACCACCGGAGCAATGAAAGTATATACCACTTCCAACGGTTTGCTGGGCGACCAGTTCAATTATCGTTCAAGTTTTGAAACGGAAGACGGTACAATCTATCTGGGAAGTATCGACGGTTTTGTGGCTTTCAATCCCAAGAACTTTTCAGAGAACAAGTCGCTTCCGTCTATCGTGATTACAGATTTTCTGCTCTTTGGCAAGGAAGTGTATGTAGGCGAACCGGGCTCTCCGTTGGAGAAGAGCATCACTTTTTCCGACGAACTTGTACTTCAATCCAATCAGAACTCTTTCTCTTTCCGTGTGGCGGCACTGGACTTCCAGGCTCCGAGAATGAGCAAGATAATGTATAAGCTGGACGGCTTTGATGCAGACTGGCTGACGGTAGGCGAAAGTCCTTTTGCCACTTATTCCAACCTGCGGTATGGCAATTATACTTTCCGGGTGAAAGTCTCCAATAGCGACGGGGTATGGAATGAAGAAGGAATAACCTTGAAAGTACATATTCTTCCGCCTTTCTATCTTTCTATCTGGGCTTATATTGTGTATGCCTTGTTGATTATAGGTTGTTCCTTGTATACGGTTATGTATTTCAAGAGACGCAGTAACAGGAAGCATCGCCGGCAGATAGAGAAATTCGAACAGGAAAAGGAACGCGAAGTGTATAATGCGAAGATTGACTTTTTTACGAATGTGGCTCATGAGATACGTACTCCGTTGACATTGATTAAAGGTCCGTTGGAAAATATCATATTGAAAAAACAGGTGGATACGGAAACCCGCGAGGACTTGAACATCATGAAGCAGAATACGGAACGGTTACTGAACCTGACCAATCAGTTGCTTGATTTCCGCAAGACGGAGAGACAGGGATTCAGGCTGAACTTTGCGAAGTGTAATATAACGGAAGTACTGAAAGAAACGCATGTGCGCTTCACTTCCCTTGCCAAGCAGAAAGGGTTGGATTTCACCTTGCAGATGCCGGAAAAGGACTTTTATGCCCATGTTAATCAGGAAGCATTTACGAAAATCATCAGCAATTTGCTGAACAATGGGGTGAAATATGCGGAAAGTTACGTGCATATATCGCTGGAAGTGCCGGATACGGACGGAGGTAATTCATTCCGTATCTGCACGGTGAACGACGGGGTAATCATTCCTGATGCGATGAAAGAGGAGATATTCAAGCCTTTTGTTCGTTTCAACGAGCAGGAGGATGGAAAAGTAACTACTGGAACCGGCATCGGGCTGGCTCTCTCCCGCTCGCTTGCCGAACTGCATCAAGGGACTTTGACTATGGGAAAAGGGGAGGAGAATAATACTTTCTGTATGACTTTGCCGATAGTACAGGATACGACAATCACCCTGACATCGGAAGTGGAAGTGGAAACTGACAAGATGAACGAAGCTCCTGCAGAGCAAGCAGTAGAAAAGGATAACCGCCCGACTGTGTTGGTGGCGGAAGATAATCCGGATATGCTTGCTTTTGTGGTTCGCCAACTGTCGAAAGATTACACGGTGCTGACAGCTACCAATGGCGCGGAAGCATTGCGTGTACTGGACGGCAATTATGTGAATCTGGTGATAAGTGATGTCGTGATGCCTGTAATGGATGGCTTCGAACTGTGCAAGACGATTAAGTCGGATTTGAATTACAGCCATATCCCTATCATACTGCTGACCGCAAAGACTAATATACAATCGAAGATAGAGGGAATGGAACTGGGTGCGGATGCCTATATTGAAAAACCCTTCTCTGTGGAATACTTGCAGGCGTGCGCTTCCAATCTTATTCAGAACAGGGAGAAGTTGCGCCAGGCTTTTGCGGAATCTCCTTTTATAGCCGCCAATACAATGGCATTGACGAAAGCCGATGAAGAGTTTATCAAGAAACTGAACGAGGTTATTCAGGTGAACTATGCCAATCCGGAGTTTAGTATGGATGACATGGCAGATAACTTGAATATGAGCCGTTCTAACTTCTATCGGAAAATTAAAGGAGTGCTGGATCTCAGCCCGAATGAGTTCCTTCGTCTGGAGCGTCTGAAAAAGGCTGCCCAACTGCTGAAAGAGGGTGAAAACAGGGTCAATGAAATCTGCTATATGGTAGGATTTAATTCACCGTCCTACTTTGCAAAATGTTTCCAGAAGCAGTTCGGAGTGTTGCCAAAGGACTTTACGAATGTAAAGGAGTAGCGGTTTGCTTTTGAGTAGAAGTGTTTTAATAATGCAATAAGATATGATGACTAGGCAAAAGACAATGTGGTTCATCGTGCTGATATGTTGGTTCAGCACAAACCTTTTATATGCCGGTGGAGTTGCACGATGGACTATCGTCTCACCGGATAGTATTTATTGGAAGATAAACGGCGCTCATAATGACCATATTGAGATGAGTGGTTTGAAAGTTTCGACTGTATTGCGTTATGGTATTAATGCAGCAGGGGAATGGGTGATTGACCGGAATATGGTTCTGCCGACTTTCCGTACTATTCCTAATGACACTCATGGTAGTTTGCAGCATCATTTCAATGGAGACTGGGCGCACCTGTGTCTTGTGAACGGACAGCCGCTGGTAGGCGAAAAGGTGGAAACCGTATCTTTAAGCGGGGTTATGACTGTGAAGAGTATATATGGCAATAAAGGCGTTTCGCTGACACGCACGCTTTTCCCTTCTACATCACAGCCGGCTTTTTGTGAGAAATATGAATTGGAGAATGTGACCGAACATCCGTTAATCGTCCAATTTCCTGCGAATACTCTTTCTTATCATACGGATGAGGCTAAAGGAGTGGAAGGCAGTTATACATTAACGGCTGTTCTTTCATCTCCGGCTGGAGAAGGTACTTTTCAGTTAAAAGCCGGAGAGAAGGCTTGGTTTCAAGTGATTTATGCAGGATATAAAAAGAATGAACGGGAGCTGGCTCTGGATGTTGATAAAGAACTTGTTGCACGTCGGGAATTTTTGCAGCAAGTACAGGGTAATCTGGTGCTTGAGACTCCGAGTGATGTGATCAATACAATGTTCTCGTTTGCCAAGATACGCGGTTCGGAAAGTATATTTGATACAAAAGGCGGATATATGCAAAGTCCGGGAGGGGAAGCTTACTACGCGGCTATTTGGGCGAACGACCAGGCAGAATACATCAATCCGTTTTTTCCTTATTTGGGCTATCCGGCGGGAAATCGTTCGGCGATGGATTCGTTCACCTTATTTATGCGTTATATGAATGACGAGTATAAGCCTTTGCCTTCATCTATAATCGCAGAGGGAATAGATTGCTTTGGCGTGGCGGGCGACCGTGGAGATGTGGCGATGGTCGCTTATGGTGCGGCACGTTATGCTTTGGCGTCCGGCAACCGTCATGAGGCGGAAAAATTGTGGGCATTGATTGAATGGTGTCTGGAATATTGCAACCGGAAACTGAATGCTGAAGGAATAGTGGAATCTGACTCCGATGAACTGGAAAACCGTTTCCCAGCGGGGAAAGCTAACTTATGTACCTCTTCATTGTATTATGACGCTCTCATTTCTGCTGTTTATTTGGGAAAGGCACTGAAGAAAGATCGTGAATGTATAAAATCCTATCAGGACAAGGCGGCTGAACTTTATAAAAATATTGATAGATATTTTGCCCATAATGTGGAAGGTTATGAGACATATCGTTATTACGATGGTAATACGGTGCTTCGTTCATGGATTTGTATTCCGTTGACTATGGGGATTTATAATCGGGCAGAGGGCACTGTGGCTGCCCTGTTCTCAGATAAGTTATGGATGGAGAACGGTTTGTTGACTCAATCGGGTACTTCTACGTACTGGGATCGCTCCACGCTCTATGCTTTTCGGGGAGCTTATTCTTGTGGTGCCAGAGAGATAGCGACCGAATATCTGGAAAAATATTCTGCAACCCGTTTGCTGGGCGACCATGTCCCTTATGCGGTAGAAGCATGGCCGGAAGGGAATCAACGCCATCTGTCCACGGAAAGCGCTTTATATTGCCGCATTATGACAGAAGGCTTGTTTGGCATACGTCCCATTGCGCTGGATGCTTTTAAACTGACGCCGCAACTTCCGGAAGGTTGGAATACAATGTCTTTGAAACGCATTTGTGCATTTGGCGCAACATTTGATATTGAAGTGAAACGCAACAAAGGCAACGCATTACTGGTTCTGATAAAGAAGGCTAATAAGGTTATAGGAAAATACAAGGTTGGGAATGGAGAGCCAATCGAAGTGCGTATTAAATGAACAAAACAAGCAATGCGGACTATTTTTGCAGAAAATGTCGCTAATTAATTAAATATGCTATTATATGAAGAATCTATTTATCGTATTTTTTTGTCTGGTATCAGTTTTGGCTATAAAAGTAAACGGACAAGAAAGTTTGTGGAAAATACAGGCTACTGATTATCGCGGAACTTATTATGGAGCAGCAGTAGCGAATGGCGGTATCGGTATCTTGCCGTGGAAAGAACCTTTTTCCGTTCGTCATGTCATGTTGAATCATGTATTTGATGCTGCCGCTCCTCAAGACGTGAGTCGGGTGTTGCGAGGAATCAACCCGTTCAATTTGCAAATGCAGATTGATGGACAGGGAGTGAATGGTGATAATATCTCGGGATGGGGACAATGCATAGATATGAAAGCCGCCACACATAATACTCATTTCACTTATGACGGAAAAGCCGATATCTCTTATAGTATCTGTGCTTTGCGGAATATGCCTTATGCGGGACTGGTGCGTGTAGAGGTTACTGCATTGGAAGATATGTATTTGTCTGTGGCAAACCCCATTGAAGTGCCTGATGAATATAAGAACCCCGATTCAAGACAGGTAAGCGTGCATGTCGATGGAAACGAACTGAAAATAGTACGTACCTGGGCTTTATCCAAACACCGTGAACAGAAGGTATCGGCATCCTCTGCTTTTATATATGATAAAAATTCGAACGTGCAGCAACAATATGACGGAACCAACCGGATTTCGGTTTCATTGAAGAAAGGAGAAAAATTCAGCTTCGCTTTACTGGGTTCCGTCTGTACCGGACGTGATTTTATAGACCCGTATAATGAATCGGACCGTGAAGTGATTTATGGTGCGAAAGAAGGTTTGAACCGCCTGATGGATGGACATCGGAAACTTTGGAATGAGTTGTGGGAAGGGGATATTATGATAGAGGGAGATGACGAGGCGCAGCGTGCCGTACGTTTTGCTCTTTATAATCTTTACTCTAATGCGCGCAAGGGAAGCCGCTTGAGTATTTCTCCTTTCGGGCTTTCTGCCCAGGGATACAACGGGCATATTTTCTGGGATACCGAGTTCTGGATGTATCCGCCTATGCTTTTCATGAATCAGGGAATTGCAAGGACAATGATGGACTACCGTACAGACAGGCTGAAAGCCGCTTGTCAGAGAGCATTGAGCTATGGGTATGACGGAGCCATGTTTCCGTGGGAAAGTGATGATGCCGGAGAAGAGTCATGTCCGACTTGGGCATTGACCGGAGCTTTTGAACATCATATCACTGCCGATATTGCTATCGCGGCCTGGAATTACTACTGTATGAATGGTGATAAACGGTGGTTGCGTGAAGAAGGTTTCCCTTTGATGGAGAAAGCTGCGGAATTTTGGGTAAGTCGTGTAGAAAAGAATGAGGATGGTTCTTATTCGATTCGTAATGTGGTGTGTGCCGATGAATATGCTGAAGGGGTGGATGATAATGCATTTACCAATGGTGCCGCTATGCGTGCTTTGCAAGATGCTGCTAAAGCTGCTGCGGTATGCGGTGTTAAGGCACCTGAAATCTGGAAGGAGATAGCCTCGAAGTTGCGGCTCCCGAAATTCGAGAATGGAGTGACTATGGAGTATGAAGGCTATAATGGGCAGACAATAAAACAAGCGGATGCCAATTTGCTGGTATATCCATTAAATCTGATAACCCGTCCTGAAGAAATCCGTAAGGACTTGGAGTATTATGAAGATAAAATAGATAAAACGGGACCGGCAATGTCTTTCTCTGTGTTGGCTTTGCAATATGCACGCCTTGGCGAAGGCGATAAAGCTTATGACTTGTTTGTGCGAAGTTTCCGTCCTAACCAGTTACCTCCGTTTGGCGTTATTTCCGAAGGTGCAGGAGGTACGAATCCTTATTTTGTAACTGGTGCGGGAGGACTTTTACAAACTGTCATTAATGGTTTTTGTGGTTTGGAAGTTACAGATAATGGCATCAAACAGCTTTTCTCAAAATTGCCGAAACATTGGAAGAAATTGACAATAACGGGAGTCGGACCGGATAGAAAGACTTATGTCCGGATGCAAAAATAACATTGTTAAATCCTAGTGTAATGAGTATATATGTCTAGCGTGGTGGGCATATATATTCATTGCGATAGCCATATATATCTATTGAAGTATACATATATACACACTGTATGAAACATTACGCATTGATTTCTACTTTCATTTGGCTCGATTGAGACTAAACTTTCATTTATTGACCTGTTTTTAATATCTGAAATAAGTGTAAACCCCTATTTTTGCTGCAGTAATAACTTAGTATTAACACAGAACCAGTATCCTTTACTGATTCATATAATTAGGTTTGCATGAATTTTAAATGTTTGTTTTGCGGGGCGCTTATTACACTGTATGTCGGAGTTGCTGAAGCTGTCAACTATGTTCCGGAAAATATTTCAGCGTCCATATCGTTGAAAGTGCCGGGAAATGTAGCTGAAAGATATTCACTAGACTTACAGCAATTGGGGAATGACCGTTCATCCTATTTATTGGAAGCTTCTGAAAGCATTCCGGTTACAATCACTCAGAGGGTGGCAGATGTAAATGGTAAATTACGGGTAAATGTCTGTATAACAGCACTCGAAGATATTTATTTTAATTATAGTCAACGGCTATCAACAGGCTATCGCCATGATGATTGTCAATTTTATATGCCGGGTTTCTGGTATCGTAGGAATCTCCGTTCTCCTAAAGATGCGCCTTCGTTCCATTCTTCAGATAGTTGGTTGGTGCGTGAAGACAGACTAAGCGCACCGCTTACAGGTGTTTATTCGGAAAAAGAAAAACACTTTGTGACTGTGAGCCGTATCGATAAGTTTGCAGACGAAGCCTTGAGCACTCATCGGGAAGGAGAAATTATCCTTTCAGGTAAAACGTCTCTAGGATTTACCGGATTTGAGAATCAAAACGGAATAACTGCGCTCTCTTTTGGCTTTCCTTATCGTGAAGCTCCCAAGAGTTATATTCGTAAGTTGACATTGGCACCTGCGGCAGAAGCTTTTCAATTCTTGAAAAAGGGGGAAACTGTTTTATTAACGTGGGAGATTCTGGAGAATAAAGCTGATGATTATTCTGATTTTATACGCCATGCATGGGAATATAGTTATGACACTTATGGACCTAAACCTGTGGAGACTCCTTATTCCATAACGGATATGAAGCAAGTTCTTAGTGGATTCTTTGTAAGTAGTTTCGTAGAAGGACATCCGTTGGTTTATAATTCGGGAATACATCTAATGACAGAAAATTGCCAGAGTAACGGGCAGGCGGAAGTAGGTTTCATTGGTCGTGTGCTTCTTAATGCATTCAATGCTTGGGAATATGGTTACCAATCTGATAGGGAGGATTTGAAAGCAAATAGTATGAAAGTGTTTGATAGCTACTTGAAGAACGGTTTTACTCCGGTCGGTTTCTTCAAAGAGTCGGTCGATTTTGATAAAGGGACTGAAGAACCCATACACAGTATTCGTCGCCAATCAGAGGGAGTTTATGCAATGCTTCATTATCTTGCTTATGAGAAGGAAAACGGTCGCCGTCATCCTGAGTGGGAACAGAAGATAAAGAAAATGCTCGATATATTCTTGCAACTGCAACAGGCTGACGGTAGTTTCCCCCGCAAGTTTCGTGATGATTTTACGATAGTAGATAATAGTGGAGGGAGTACTCCTTCGGCCACATTGCCGCTGGTGATGGGATACAAATATTTCAAGGACAAGCGATACCTTGCCAGTGCTAAGTTAACGGCTGATTATCTGGAAAAAGTCTTGATTTCTAAAGCCGACTATTTCTCGTCCACACTTGATGCCAACTGCGAAGACAAGGAGGCATCTCTGTATGCTGCTACGGCTACCTATTATCTTTCATTGATTACAAAAGGAGATGAGCACCGGCATTATGCAGACCTGACGAAGAAAGCTGCTTATTTTGCCTTGTCATGGTATTATGTATGGGATGTTCCTTTCGCGCAGGGACAGATGTTGGGAGATATTGGTCTGAAAACCCGCGGTTGGGGCAATGTGTCGGTGGAAAACAACCATATTGATGTATTTGTGTTTGAGTTTGCTTCTGTGTTGCGATGGCTGTCAAAGGAATATGCAGAACCCCGCTTCTCACAATTTGCAGAAGTCATTTCTACTTCTATGCGCCAACTTCTGCCTCATGAGGGACACTTATGCGGAGTGGCTAAGTCTGGTTACTATCCGGAAGTTGTTCAGCACACAAATTGGGATTATGGGAAAAACGGGAAGGGATATTATAATGATATTTTTGCACCGGGTTGGACGGTAGCTTCTTTGTGGGAGTTGTTCACGCCGGGGCGTGCGGAGTATTTCTTGAAATGATAGCTGCCTGATAGAGAATATCAGATAAAATAACAATATATAATTAACTCTTATTATTTAATACTTATGAAACATTTTTTTTCAGCATTGGCGTGCTGTTGCTGTCTGTGTTTGTTGAGTTGTAGTGAAAACGAGAAAAATACTGCAAAATGTGATCCGTCGCGGCCAGTTGTTTTTACAGACTTCTCTCCAAAGGAAGGTTCAGTTCGCACCCGCCTGTATATTACGGGTGATAATTTCGGCAATGATGCATCGAGAATCCACGTAAATGTAGGTGGAAAAGAAGCGAAAGTTATTGGTGCGAATGGGAAAGAAATTTACTGTATGGTTCCCAAACGTTCTTACGATGGGAATATAACAGTAAAAATTGATGGTGACAACGGTGAAACGATTACTGATTTCACTTTTGAAGACGAATTCACTTATCATGCGAAACAAACTGTAGGAACATTAATAAGAAAAGTGGATGAGAATGGAAACTCCAGTTGGATAGAAGGACCTTTTGAGAAAGCGGCTATTGCTTCTGGAGATTGGATGGTAATGGGACATCCGAAGTATGGGAAAAAGGCGTATTTGGGTTCCTGGCACGATGGGTTGTATGTACTCGATATGGAAACCGAAACGCTTTCCAAGCTATTCGGCAATATGCACAGTAAAATGGAGTCATTCACTTTTACCTCTGAAGGAGACACACTTCTTATACCCGATGATAACGGAAAGGGAGAGGGCAATGAGCGTCCGACAGTCTATTACGCATTGCGTTCCGAAGGCTTTCGCAAACATCGTGTTTATTGTTACGGTCCTTGCAGCTATTCTTGTGTGTCGCATCCCGACGACCATACACTGTTCTTTACCAGCTGGAAAGAGGGAGGTGTCTGGAAGAAAGACGGTACGTACGATGCGACAAATGGAAAATGGATACCTAAGCTTTGCTTTAAGTTGTCCACTCTGGTTCAGGTAGACGGTTCAAATTTGCATCTCGTCATGCATCCCAGCGGTAAGTATATGTATATTGTGGGCGAAAAAGTGTCGGCTATTCTTCGTTCGGACTATGATTTTGACAAGAAAGAGTTTACAACCCCTAGAGTAATAGCCGGTCATTTATCTCAAAATGGTTACGCTGACGGAGTCGGGGAATCCGCACGTCTCGATGCGATTTTTCAGGGTGTGTTTGTGAAAAACAGGGAATATGAAGAAGCTGGAAAGGAAGATGTCTACGATTTCTACGCAACCGAGAAATGGAATTGCTGTGTGCGCAAGGTTACACCCGAAGGAGTCGTTACTACCTATGCGGGAAGAAGCAACATAACAGCTGACGGCAAGCACTATGGATATGTAGACGGAGACTTGCGTAAGGAAGCACGCTTTAATCAATCGACAGGTATTGGCTACGATGAAGATACGGAAACCTTCTATGTCGGAGAGGTGGAAAATCACAGCGTTCGTTACATTACTACTGAATAATACTAAAAACACTTTATATGAATAAGTTTATACTATTTTTATTTCTGTTGTCGGTAGGATGGAACATCTCCGGCTATGCTCAGGAAAAAACACAAGTGGAAGTGACGGGAATCGTTACGGACTCGAAAACCCATGAACCATTGATTGGCGTGAATATTACCATAAAAAATTCTCCTGGACTGGGGACGATGACTGACATAAACGGTCATTACCGGATAAAGGTTGAACCTTATTCTTACCTCATATTTTCATATATTGGTTTTGATAAGCAGGAGGTGTTATTCAAAGATAAGCACATCATTAATGTAGCTTTGAAAGAGAGCGAAGCCAATGTGCTCGATCAAGTGGTCATTACCGGTACTGGCGCTCAAAAAAAGATTACCGTTACGGGAGCTGTGACTACGGTGGACGTGAAGGATTTGAGAACTCCCACTTCTAGTGTCACCAACGCATTGGCAGGTGTTGTGCCGGGCATATTGGCAAGACAGGTTTCCGGTCAGCCGGGTGATAATGTTTCCGAGTTTTGGATTCGTGGTATTTCGACTTTCGGGGCCGGTTCCAGTGCTTTGGTACTGGTGGATGGCTTTGAACGTGACATCAATGAACTGAATGTTGAAGACATCGCTACATTCACAGTGCTGAAAGATGCTTCTGCCACTGCTATCTATGGTTCGCGGGGTGCGAACGGTGTAGTGCTTATTACGACCAAACGTGGTAAGGAAGGAAAAGCTCATATCAATGCGAAGGTAGAAACTTCTTATAGTACACGTACTCAAACTCCTGAATTTGTAGATGGTGTAACTTATGCTCGCATGATGAACGAAGCTTTTACAACCCGTAACCGGGAAGCAGCCTATTCGGAAGATGACATTAGGTTGATTAGCTCCGGTCTTGACCCGGATATCTTCCCGAACGTAGACTGGATGGGGATGTTATTGAAAAAAGGTGCTCCCACTTATCGGGCCACTGTAGATATAAATGGAGGCGGCACCTTGGCGCGTTACTTTATTTCCGCCAGTTATGTAGACGAAGGTGGTATGTACGAGACAGACAAGGCGATGAAGGACTTTAATACCAATGCCAATTACCGCCGTTGGAACTATCGTATGAATGTGGATATTGACTTGACAAAGACAACTTTGATTAAGGTCGGTGTATCCGGTTCTTTGGGAAAACAGAATCAGCCGGGCGGTGATTATAAAGAGATTTGGGGTGCTTTGTTGGGATATAATCCGATTACCGTTCCTGTGAAATATTCCAATGGATATGTGGCTTCTCAAGGATATGCCGAGATGCAAAATCCGTGGGTGTTGGTTACGCAACAAGGCTTCAACGAGACTTGGAACAACAAGATACAGAGTACTGTGAGCTTGGAACAAGATTTAAAATTCATCACCAAAGGGTTGAAGTTTGTAGCTCGCTATGGATATGATACGAATAACAAAAATTATAATCGCCGCATGAAATGGCCTGAAGGTTGGAAAGCAGAAAGGCAACGTGACTCGGAAGGAAATCTGCAACTGAAACGGGTGACAACCGAGCAAATGATGATATCAAAAAGTGGTTCCAACGGGGAACGAAAAGAATACCTGGAGGCGGAATTGCACTATGATCGTACGTTTGGTGACCATCAGATAGGTGGGGTGCTGAAGTATACGCAAGACAAATACATTGATACATCGGAGAATTTATCTAATGACTATATCCAAACCATTGACCGTCGTCATCAGGGGCTTGCCGGACGGTTTACCTATGGATGGAAATATCGTTATTTCTTTGATTTTAACTTCGGATACAATGGTTCCGAAAACTTTGCTCCCGGACATCAGTTCGGTTTCTTCCCGGCTTTCTCATTGGCATGGAACATTGCGGAAGAATCTGTAGTAAAGAAAGTCTTTCCATGGATGGGAATGTTTAAGCTACGTTACTCTTATGGTAAAGTCGGCAACGACAATACGGGTGATAAAGGTGCTAAAATCCGCTTTCCTTATCGTCCGACGTTTAAGACTGATGACTTGTTTGGATATCACTATGGTGACATAGGGACGAACATTTACTACTATACGGGATTGACTTATGCCACACTAGCCTCCAAAAACGTAACGTGGGAGGTGGCGGAAAAACACGACTTGGGATTGGACTTTTCGCTGTTTGACGATAAGGTGAGCGGTACGATTGATTACTTCCATGAGCAGCGCAATGGTATCTATATGACCCGTAGCTATTTGGCGCCAAGTCTTGGACTGAATACATTGAATACTCCCCCTGCGGCAAACATCGGTTCTGTACTTTCTAAGGGATTTGACGGAAATATCGCATTTAGACATAAAATAGGCGAGGTGGATTTGACTTTGCGTGGAAATATGACGTACAGCAAGAATGAGATTCGTGAATATGATGAGGAGTACAGTCACTATGGATATACAAGACAGGCAGGTTTTCGCGTCGATCAGGCACGTGGACTGATAGCTGAAGGTTTGTTCAAGGATTATGATGACATACGCCGAAGCCCGCAACAGATGTTTGGTGAGGTGGCACCCGGAGATATTAAATATAAAGATGTGAATGGTGATGGACGAGTTGACGATAACGATGTGGTACCCATTGGGGCTACCACCCGCCCAAACTTGATTTATGGATTCGGACTTTCTACCTTTTGGAAAGATATTGATTTTAACGTACATTTTCAGGGAGCAGGAAAGTCTTCATTTTTCATAGATGGCTATACGGTATATCCGTTCAGTAAGGGGGCATGGGGAAACATATTGACGGATGTGGTTGGAAAATATTGGTCGCAAGGTGTCAACGAAAACCCGAATGCCGAGTACCCACGTCTGAGTTATGGCGGAAATAGCAATAATTACCGAAATTCTACTTATTGGTTACGCGACGGGTCGTATATGCGTCTTAAAACGCTAGAAATTGGCTACAGCTTACCGAAAGCGTTTGTTAACAAACTCCATTTGAGTAAAGTGCGTCTCTATTTCTTGGGTACTAACCTTTTGACTTTCTCTGGTTTCAAACTATGGGATCCCGAATTGGGGAGTTCTAACGGACAGGAATATCCGTTATCGAGAGCGTATACATTAGGATTGACTGTTAATTTATAATCAAGAAAAATAGTATGAAGACAAGAAAATATATTTTATTGGGAGCAGTGATCGTGACCCTCGGACTGGGAGTCACTTCTTGTACGGATTATCTGGACGTGCAACGTTACTTCAAGGAACAACAGACCGAAGACCATATCTTTGAGGACAAAGATTACACCTTACAATGGCTATCATATTGTTACAGCGCTTTACAGGGAGATAACCTGGAAATAGGACACAGTGAGGTGTGTCCCACGAATTTTTCTGATGACATGGTGTTCAATGAGGGAGGAAACGGGGAACGTTACCGTAAGTTCAAACTGGGCGAATATGGTTATGGATATGCATACTCAGATCATTATATCAGCTCTTGGGCGAAGTCTTACGAAGGTATTCGCCAGTCATCCATCCTTATTAATAATGTAGATAAAAATTTGGATCTCACACCTGCTGAGATTACTGACGTGAAAGGGCAAGCTCGTTTTGTACGTGCTTATCTCTATTGGTTGCTGATGCGTAAATATGGCCCGGTGCCTATCATGCCCGAGGAAGGTGCGGATTATACGGAATCATATGACAATCTGTCTTTTCCCCGTAACACGTATGACGAGTGTGCTGAATATATTGCTAAAGAAATGTTACAGGCAGCTAATGAACTGGTGGAGAAAAGAGATAACGTTAACATTGCCCGTGCTACAAAAGGTGCTGCACTGGCGGTGCGTGCCAAAGCTTATCTTTTTGCAGCTAGTCCGCTGGCAAATGGAAACAAGGAAATGGCAGACTTTATGGATAAAACAGGACGCGTCCTGATTTCTCAGACTTATGATGAAACCAAATGGGCGAAAGCTGCCGCTGCGGCCCGCGATGTCATTGAATTGGCGGAGAGCCGTAATCTTTATCGTCTCTACACGGCTTCATTTCGTGACCAGACAACGGACGAGGCTTATCCAAATACCATTACTCCACCCGAACATTCAGTTTACTCGCACCAGAATTTTCCTAATGGATGGCAGGATATTGATCCGTTTGAGTCTTATCGTTCGGTGTTCAACGGTGAATTGTATGCAGCGGAGAATCCTGAGCTTATTTTTACCCGTGGAAAGAATGCGAGTAGTAACAGCGAAGTCAAAGACTTGGGGGTGACTGATTTGGCGAAACACCAGTTGCCCAATACAGCCGGTGGTTGGAATGTTCACGGTGTAACTATGAAACAATGCGATGCGTATGCTATGGCAGATGGAAAACCGTTTGACCGGGCTACTTGTCGTAAGGAATTTACCTCAGATGCAAATAAAGATGACCATCCTTACGATCACTTACGTAACGGTGTATTTTTTGAATATGCCAATCGCGAACCTCGTTTTTATGCTTCGGTAGCGTTCAGTGGTAGTGTCTGGTATTGCTTAAGTGCCAGAGAGAATGTGGATAAGTATAAACAGATATTTTATTATAGAGGGCATGATGACGGAAGGGTCAATGGTAATGAACGCTGGATTCCTACCGGTATAGGTGTAATGAAGTTTATTCATCCAGAGGATTGCAACAACAATGAGGGGAAAGTAATCGACAAGATAGATACCGCTATTCGTTATGCTGATATTCTACTGATGTATGCCGAAGCGTTGAACGAACTGACTGGTACGTATCAAATTGCTTCATGGGATGGAAGTACGACTTATACCATTCGCCGTGATGTGGTGGAGATGCGTCGTGGCGTGAAACCTGTGCGTATGCGTGCCGGTGTGCCCGATTATGATGAAGAAGAGGTTTACAATGATCCGGTCAGCTTCCGCAAACATCTGAAACATGAGCGTCAGATAGAATTCTTTGCTGAAAACCAACGTTTCTGGGATTTGCGTCGCTGGAAAGATGCTCCGGTAGATGAGGCCGAACAGATTTATGGTTGCAATACGTTGATGAATGAGGCGCATGCACTGCAATTCTATACACCGGTCCGCGTACCTTATTTGCAGACTGCTTTCTCTCGCAAACAGTATTTTTGGCCGATCACTTATGACGAGTTGAAACGCAATAAGAATATGACACAGGCTCCCGGATGGGAAGATTATGATTAATCCGATAATAAATTGAATGATATGAAAAAACTATATATAGGAATTATGTTGTTGGCATGTGCCGTATTCACTGCCTGTAACGACGAATGGAAAGATGAATTGTACGAACAGATGATTTCCTTCAAAGCTCCTGTAGATGCAACAGGGGTATCTAACATCTACCTGCGCTATAATACTGAGGGTTTAAACTCTTACGAGCTTCCGGTGATTGTGAGTGGTACGACAGATAATATCCGTGATCTTGATGTGAAGATTGGCGTGGATAATGATACGCTCGACTTGCTCAATATCGCAAAATACCTCAACCGTACTGATTTGTATTACAGACAACTACCCGAGAATTTCTATTCGTTTGCTTCCGAAACCTGTCACATTCCGGCAGGGACGAATGTGCAGCCTTATACGATTGATTTTAACTTCACCGGTTTGGACATGGTAGAGAAATGGGTGCTTCCGCTGACCGTTGAGCCGAGTGGTGACTATCTTCCCAATATGTGGAAGGGATGGCGCAAGGCTTTGCTAAAGATCAACTTGTTCAACGATTACTCCGGCGTATATTCGGCCACCAGCATGAATATCTATATGGATGGAGAAACAAATGACCCTGCTACGGTTTCTACACGCACCGCATTAGTGGTAGATGAAAACAGCGTGTTCTTTTATGCAGGTACGGTGTGGGAAGAGGACGTGAACCGTAATAAGTATAAAGTTCTTGTTACCTTTAATCCCGGTACGACGGATGATAAGGGTGTCATTTCTGGTACGTTGAGTTTGCGTCCGGGTGATGCGGCGAATGAGATGGAGCTACAACCTGTCGGTGAATGCAAATACGATATACGCACTAATATGGATGAAACGAAGCCGTACTTGAAACATTACTATGTGACGATGCGATTGGAATACAACTACACAGATTTCACTTCCGATCCTACAAATCCTGTTACTTATAATGCTCGGGGAGCATTGGTCATGGAACGTAAGATTAATACATTGATACCGGATCAAGATCAAGCAATTGAGTGGTAACTTTTAAGGCTAAACTAAGGTATAACCTGATTATACAGTAGTTTAGCCTTAATTTTTGGACATTTCTTTCATTTATTGGAATGTTTCTTCTATCCAATATTTGTTATGTTGCCTACTTTTGCCCCACAGAATCGAGATAAAGTTATTATTATGAGATTTTTAAATTTAATATTATGGATTTAAAGAAAGCATTGTTTATTTGCTTATTATTGTACTATGGAACAAGTGCCAACTCCGCTTTACCTGAACATTCGATGTCCGGTAAGGCGAATATGTCGGAGCAGGCGAAAGGTATTCGTATCAGTGGTACGATAACCGATAAGGAGAAGAATCCTCTTCCCGGTGTGAACGTGCGTGTCATGGAACAGGGAGGTACTGGAGTTATAACGGATATGGACGGTCACTTCTACCTGGATGTGCCGGGAAAAAGTTCCGTCATAGAGATTTCGTATATTGGTTTCAAAACCCAGCAAATAAAGGTTGGAAGTAAGATTAACTTTGATGTGATTCTTGAGGAGGATATTGAAGCGCTGGATGAAGTAGTAATCACCGGTTACGGCAGCCAGAAAAAAATGTCGGTTATCGGTTCTATTGAGACATTACAGCCTAAGAAACTGCAAGTGGGCTCTTCCCGTTCCGTTACTAACAATCTGGCGGGACAAATTGCCGGTGTGATAGCCGTCCAGCGTTCCGGTGAACCTGGCTACGATTCTTCTAATTTCTGGATTCGTGGTATTGCCTCTTTCTCTGGCGGACAGTCGCCACTAGTACTGGTTGATGGAATTGAACGTGATCTAAATCATATCGACCCGGCGGAAATAGAATCATTCTCTGTATTGAAAGATGCTTCGGCAAGTGCCATGTATGGTGTACGTGGTGCGAACGGTGTGATTGTTATCAATACAAAACGTGGTAAAATAGGCGCTCCTTCGGTGAATCTCCGGGTAGAACATTCCATTTCAGAACCTACAAAACTTCCTGAGTTTATCGGTGCGGCCGATCATATGGCATTATTGAATGAACTTACGGAAGACAGGACACGCTTGCCATTCAGCCAGGAGCAGATTGACAGGACTCGTTATGGATATGACCGGGATTTGTATCCGGATGTAAATTGGCTGGATCAAATAACGAAAGATTACGCTTACTCTACTCGTGCTAATTTAACGGTGTCGGGTGGATCCGATTTTCTCCGGTACTCATTGGTAGGTTCTTATTTCGGTGAGAAAGGAATTATGGAAACGGATAAGACATTGCCTTATGATACCGGAATGAAGCTGACCCGTTATAATATGCGTGCCAATGTCGATTTGGATGTTACCAAAACGACAGTACTGCGTTTGAATGTCGGTGGTTTCTTGCAGACGCACCGTAAGCAGGCTTTTAGTACGGACGATGCTTTCGACAGGGCATTTATAACTTCTCCTTTTGTGCACCCTGCCCGTTATTCTGACGGAACAATTCCTATCATGAGCATCAATGGAGTCAATCCTTGGGCTGCCGTGACACAAAGTGGATATGATGTGGTTACAGCTTCACAGATTCAATCTTTGTTTGCTGTCGAGCAGAACCTGAAAATGATAACTCCGGGACTGAAAGCAAAAGTGACCTTCTCGTTTGACCGCTGGAATCAGAGCTCGATAACCAGAGGCAAGAATGCGACTTACCATACTATTGCTACCGGTCGTGATATAGAGGGTAACCTGATTCATTCGGTGTTGAAATACGGAGATGATTCTTTGGGACATGGCAATAAAGGTGAATATGGAAATTCGAGGGTCTACTTTGAAGGAACGCTGACTTATGCACGTACTTTCGGAAAACATGATGTGGATGCATTGTTCCTGTATAATCAGCAAAGCTATGATGATGGTAGTGTGCAGCCTTATAGAAAGCAAGGTATAGCCGGCCGTCTTTCTTATACATTCGACAGCCGCTATGTGACGGAAGTCAACTTCGGTTATAACGGTTCGGAGAATTTTGCCAAAGGAAAGCGCTTCGGCTTTTTTCCCTCTGTCGCAGTTGGTTGGCTTATATCCGAAGAGCCTTTTATGGATCAGTTCAGAAACACTCTGAGCAAATTGAAGTTGAGAGGTTCTATAGGAAAGGTGGGTAATGATAATATCGGCGGACGGCGTTTCGCTTATATGACCACATTGAAGACAGATGCGGATACCTACCACTGGGGTGATACGGGACAGATTGAGCGTAAAGGTATCTCCGAAGGAGAAGTGGGAGTAGAGAACCTGACATGGGAAACTTCCTTGAAGATGAATCTCGGAGTAGAACTGGGCTTATGGAACGAACTGGAGCTGCAAGTGGATGTATTTAAAGAAAAACGTACGAACATCTTTATGCAACGTGCCATTATTCCGTCACAAACCGGATTCTTGACGAATCCATGGGCGAACTTTGGTGAAGTGACCAATCGCGGTGTGGAATTCTCTTTAAACTATAATAAACAAATCAATAAGGACTGGTTTATTGGCTTCCGTTCTAACTTCACTTATGCTATCAACCGAGTGGACGAGTATGATGAACCGGAATCTGTAAAAGGTACATATAAAAGCTTGACAGGACGTTCATTGAATACTTTGTGGGGATTGCAGGCGGAAAGACTGTTTACGGCAGATGACTTTGATGCGGATGGCAATTTGAAATTCGGTATACCGACGCAAGAGGTAGGAGCTTCCGAAGTCCGTCCGGGGGATATTAAATATGTGGATATGAACGGTGATGGTTTAGTTTCTGATGCAGATGAAGGTTTTATTGGCGGAACAGTTGACCCGCGTATCGTTTACGGATTCGGTGGTAATGTAAATTACAAGAATTGGGACTTGAATTTCTTCTTTCAAGGGACAGGCGATACGTATCGTGTAATCGGTAATACTACATACTTTATTCCGGGTAGCGGACAAACGTTGCAGGGCAATGTCTATTCCAACTATAATGACCGGTGGACTGAAGAAAATCCTTCCCAAGACGTGTTTTGGCCGAGATTGTCGGAAGAGCCTAACCGGCAAAACTATCGGAGTTCCACCTGGTGGAAAAAGAACATGCGATTCTTGCGTCTCAAAACCTTGGAGTTAGGATATACTTTGCCGAAAGCGATAACCGAGAAGATACATTCGAAGTCGATTCGTTTCTACGTGAGCGGTAATAATCTTTTCTGTTTTTCTCCGTTCAAACTATGGGATCCGGAATTGGATACCGATACCGGTTTACGTTATCCCGCTATGCGTTCTGTAATGTTTGGAGTTGACCTGAATTTCTAATTAAAAAAAAAGACGATTATGAGTTTAAAAAAATATATACTTGCCGGTTTGATGGGCATCGTATCGTTCGGTTCCTGTACATATCTCGACAAAGAACCGGATACAGAGATTGATCTGGGCATGGTCTTTGAAAATAAGACCAAAGTGGAATCTTGGCTAGCCAATGTATATAGCCGCATCCCCAATCCGGGAAATGATTGGTTGAACACATATGGCTGGGAAGTGTTTGCAGATGACCTGACAGCTTCTGCACGTTGGCAACAATGGGACTGGACTAATATTACTAAGATTCTCGGCGGTTGGACGCCCAATACAAAATGGGATGGCAATTTTTGGGATGGACTTCCACGGAAGATACGTCAAGCTTATATCTTTATCGAGAACGTGCATGCGTTGCCCAATGCCGATCTGCCTCAAAGAGAAGTGGATTATATGAAAGCGGAAGCACGTTTCCTTGCGGCCTATTATTGGTGGCAATTGTTGGAGACTTATGGACCGATTCCTTTTAGACCCAATTACATTGCTCCTACTGACTTTACTCTTTCAGACTTGATGGTGGGACAGAGACCGTTTGACGAGATTGTCAGTCATTTGGATAATGAAATGCTGGAAGCGGCAAAGCAACTGCCGCCCGTATGGCAAAGTGTAGAGAAATATGGTCGTATTACTTCCGTTATGTGTCTGACTATTCGTGCAAAAATGTTATTGTTTGCTGCCAGTCCGCTTGTGAATGGTAATGAGTGGTACATCGGGCATAAGAATAAGGAGGGAGAAGAACTGTTTAATTCTACTTACAGTCAGGAAAAATGGGTAAAGGCTGCTGAGGCATGTAAACTTTTGCTTGATGAGGCAGAACAGGCTGGTTACCGTTTGTATGTGGAATATAATGCAGAAGGAGAGATTGACCCTTTCACTTCGCTTGAAAATGTTTGGTTTACCAAGTTTCAGGATGGGAATAAGGAAATTTTATTCCCTTACACAAAGCAGGACGCTTATCAAAGTTATCAGTTCTATACCAATAAGGTTGTGACTAAGGAGTATGGTGGTGGAAATGGTTTGGGAGTATATCAAGGGCTGGTAGATGCTTTCTTTATGAAGAACGGGCTTCCGATAAAGGATAACAATGCAAAGTATGTGGAAGAAGGTTTTTCTTCAGAAAAAGAGACAAGAGTCACTGAGTGGACAGGTGGAACAGGACAAAAGGGAGAAGTAACTGCCGAAGGGACTTATAATATGTATTGCAACCGCGAACCGCGTTTCTATACAACGGTAAGTTATAATGGTTCTTGGTATGCCTTAGCCGGACGTAAATATGAGTTCTTTAAGAACCAAAAAGATAACGATTACACACACGATGCTCCTCAAAATGGTTATTTGGTTCGTAAAAAAGTATATCCTCAAGATAATCCGAAGAATGGCAGTTACAAATGGCGGCAAATGTTCTTGTATCGTTTGTCGGCTTCTTTCCTTGATTATGCCGAAGCGATCAATGAGGCTTATGATGATAAGGTATCCCGTGAGGAAGCGTTGAAATATGTAAATAAGGTGCGTGAACGTGCAGGCGTGCGGCAGTATACATTGAATACTGTTTCATTGGATGACCCTAAATATATTCATGTAGATGACAATCAACTGGCAGTACGTGAGGTGGTCCGTATGGAACGACGTGTTGAACTTTGTTGCGAAGGCTCACGCTGGTCGGATATTCGCCGTTGGAGAATCGTTGAGAGTCTTCCTGAAATGTGTGGAGATGATTATGGTATGAATTATGGTGGAACGAACAGTAATGAGTTCTATAAGAGAACTGTATTCCAGACGCGTGTATGGAAAAGGGCAATGTATTGGATGCCGGTATATTTCGCGGAAATAAACAAGAATACTAACCTTGTTCAGGCTCCTTTCTGGAATTAATTAAATGAAAAGCATGATTATGAATAAGATAATGAAATTAATATGCTTGCTCTTTCTGGCATCGATAGTAGCGAGCTGTAATAAAGATCCGGAGTACTACACACTGGAAACGCCTGCAGACCGGATGCTATTAAAGGCTTCTTCTGCTGACCTTACTTTGGAGAAAGAGAAGGAGAACGAGACTGCGGTTACTTTTACGTGGAATGCTGCAGCACAGCGTGGTGGTGCTGACGCCAGTATTGCTTACTTCTTTAGAATGTATATGGCGGACTTACATTCCAATGTCACTAACTTATATGAAATTGAAGCTGGAGAACGTTCTATTAGCTTTACGCATAATGAGCTGAATGATATTTTGGCTTCTTGGAGCATACTTCCCGGAGATAAAGTTACTGTTGAGGCAGAGGTAATCGCTCAAGTGAATTCGTCTGCTCAGTATTTGAAACCGGAATTGTCGAAAACACAATTGGATGTGGTCGGGTATGATAAGAATGCTACTGCGATTTATATGGTGATGGTGGATGATGCCGGAGAAAGAACAGTTCGAAGAATGACGGAAAAAGTTGTCGGTTCGGGAATCTACCAGTCACAGGCAGAGTTGAAACCATGCAAGTACTTCTTTGCGCTTAGTGCGGAATCGGATTATCCATGTTACATGAAAGGCGAAAATGGAGATAACTCTTTGCAATATGTAGCGGAAGCTGGTGATTATGAGATGCTGGAGAATACAAAGAGCGGTACATATACGGTAATAACCGATTTGAATATGTTGGATGTGAGTATAATTCAATTGTTCTCTTTACCGCAGAATGGCATTTGGATTGTGGGTAGTGCGTGTGATGCAAAATGGAATCTTGACGATGCCCGTAGTAAGTGCGCACTTGAGAATAAGGATCCTCGCCGTCCGAATCTTTGGGCATATACTGGTAATTTCTACTCTAAGGATGGAGATAATCCATCTGAGTTTAAACTCACTTTGGATTTTAATTGGGATGCCGGTAAGGGGCTTTGGTTCTTTGCTCCTTATGCAGCGGCTAATCCGGCGGTAGAACATGAACTCGGTGAGATGAGAGTCCAAAATGATGGTGGTGACTTGAAATGGACCGTAGCATCGGACGGTAAATACACCTTGACAGTAGACCTTGACCAAATGAAGATATATCTGGATCCTGCCGAGTAATCTTCATAATGAGTTAATTAAAATATGGAAATCATGAAAAAACTGTTTATTATAATCTGTTTGCTTGCCAATATAGTTGTGTTGGGAGCCTGTGGCGACGTAGAAAGTGCGGGTGATCCGCAGCCGCGTGTACCGAGAGTGGAAGTGGAATCTGAAAATTACTATGTACAGATTGTGCAGGAAAATATAGATGGAGTTGCTTTCGTCTACCGTTGGCTGGATATGGAAACAGCATCGAAATATGTCATAACCCTGGGGTTGGAAGTGGATGGAGAAACGACTGAGACAATAGGAGTAGAGGATAAGAGTATATTGACCTATGACGGAGTGCGTGAACTGCTTTTTACTAATCGGCAGATCATGGAATACATGAGAGCTTTTGAATTGGATGGGAAGGAAGCTCAACTGGGCATTACTCTGGAAGCGTTTCAGGCAGACGGTGTGCCAATCACTTCCGAAATAGCTAAGGCATCAAAGACCTCTAAGATCGATATTATATTGGGTCCTGGTGTGGAGTTAAATCCGGACTTGGAATAGAATAGTAACAATTAACAAGAAAAACTCAAAACTTATGTATATGCAAAATATAATCGCGCTTGGAATGATTTCCCTATTCACTTGGGGGTGCGGTAATAGCGACAAGCAGAAAGGTGAAACGGTACAAACTCCGTTGGTAGACAAAGTGTGGTATTCAAATCCGGTTATAGACTCCGACAATCCGGACCCGACAGTGATAAAGGCGGAAGATGGATATTTCTATCTGTACGCCACCGGAGGCAACACGTGGATACATAAATCCAAGGATTTGGTGCACTGGACTTATGTGAGTGGTGCCTATGAGGAAGATAAGAAGCCGTCATGGGAGCCGGACGCTGGTATCTGGGCGCCGGATATTAACTACATCGATGGTAAATATGTAATGTACTACTCTTTGTCCAAATGGGGCGGTGGAGAAACTTGTGGTATTGGAGTTTCCGTTTCGGATAAACCGGAAGGGCCGTTTACAGACCAGGGCAAGCTGTTTCGGAGCAATGAAATTGGCGTACACAACAGTATCGACCCTTTCTATATTGAAGATAACGGCAAGAAGTATCTTTTCTGGGGAAGTTGGTATGGTATTTGGGGAGTTGAACTGAGTGAGGACGGTCTTTCGCTGAAAGGTGGAATAGAGAATGCGAAAGCAACAAAAGTTCAAGTTGCTGCCAATACCGGAAACACCAATGCTTACGAAGGATCATATATATTGAAAAGAGACGATTATTATTACTTATTCTGCTCTACCGGTACTTGTTGTGAAGGTGCGAATAGTACTTATCAGACGGTAGTATGCCGTTCTACGAATCTTTTTGGTCCTTATCTTAATAAAGCCGGTGAAGATATGAACGACAACAAGCATACGGTATTGATACATAGAAATGATGCATTCCTGGGTACAGGGCACAATGCTGAAATAGTACAGGATGATGAAGGTAAAGATTGGATACTCTATCACGCTTATCGCACTGCCGATCCGTCTTTGGGTCGCGTAGTCTTGCTTGACAGAGTGTATTGGGATGACAACGGATGGCCTTATCTCGTAGGGGATGGTCCGGTTGTAAAGGCGGAAGCGCCCGTTTTTAAGAATAATAAGTAATTGGTATAGGATAATTGCAGCTATGTAGTTGCAATTATCCTAATTTTGTTCTCGAATTTTAAATTTATAGGTTTTAAAAATGTTATGAAAAAGAAATTACTACTGAGTTTGCTCTGTATTTTACAAAGTTTTCTATTTGCATTGCAAGCACAAAACACACAACGGAATATCGCATATACGGATGATAACGTGAGATTCACAGTCATCTCCGATGGAACTCTCCGCTTGGAATATGCTCCGGATGGGAAATTTGTGGATGACAGGTCCCATATCGCTATCAATCGTCTGTATCCTCAAACGGATTACAAGTTAAAAACAAGAGGTGGATGGGTTGAAATAACGACTTCTAAGATGAAGATGCGTTATAAGAAAAACAGCGGACAGTTCACGGATAAGAACTTAATCATCACCGCTGCTAAAGAAATGCTGCCTTTTTCCTGGAAACCCGGTATGCAACAGAAGGGTAACTTGAAAGGTACTTATCGTACATTGGATGGCATGGACGGTGATACGCAGACACAGACTTGGGTGGCGGACACAAAGAAGGGTGATAAACTGAAACTGGAAGATGGTCTGCTGGCTACAGACGGCTGGACTTTCATTGATGACTCACAAGGGCTTCTGTTTGATGATGATAAGGATTGGGATTGGGTGAAAGAGCGTCCGGCTAATGGTGGGCAGGACTGGTACTTCATGGCTTATGGGCATGATTATAAAGCGGCTCTGAAAGATTATACCCTTTTTGCCGGAAAAGTGCCATTGCCGCCCCGCTATGCGTTCGGTTACTGGTGGTCACGCTATTGGTTGTATTCTGATAAGGAATTCCGCAACCTGATTGACAATTTCCATACGTATCAGATTCCTTTGGATGTATTGGTCGTAGATATGGACTGGCACTATACGGAACAAGGAAAAGGCGGCTGGACTGGTTGGACCTGGAACAGAGACTTATTCCCGGATCCGAAGGGATTCCTCGGATACCTCAAACAAAATGACGTGAAAATAACCCTCAACCTGCACCCGGCAGATGGAGTGGCTTCTTATGAAGAGAAATATCCCGGACTGGCAAAGGACATGGGAGTTGACCCTCAGTCCAAACAGACGATTCCATGGATAAACTCAGATAAGAAGTTTATCAAGAATATGTTCAAGAATGTATTGACTCCGATGGAGAAAGACGGAGTTGATTTCTGGTGGCTGGATTGGCAGCAAGGGATATATGACCCGAAAGTGAAGAATTTGAGTAATACCTGGTGGATCAATTACGCATTCTTCAGCCAAATGGAAAAGAACAGGGATACGCGTCCGATGCTGTACCATCGTTGGGGCGGTTTGGGAAATCACCGTTATCAGGTTGGTTTCTCTGGGGATGCGGTTGTGTCATGGAAATCATTGGATTTTCAGCCTTATTTCAACTCTACGGCTTCTAATGTATTGTATGGCTATTGGAGCCATGACTTGGGCGGACATATCGGCGAAAGTATCGATCCGGAAATGTACACTCGTTGGCTGCAGTTCGGAGCTTTAAGCCCGATTATGCGTACACACTCTCAAAAGAGTGCCGGTTTGAATAAGGAACCGTGGGTGTTTAACAAAGAGTATTGTGATATTCTTCGTAAGACAATCCGGCAGCGTTATGAGATGGCTCCGTATATTTACACAATGGCTCGTAAAGGGTATGATGAAGGATTGTCACTTTGTCGGCCGATGTACTATGACTATCCGGAAAGTAAAGAGGCTTATGAATTCCGCAGTGAATATATGTTTGGAGATGATATTCTGGTTGCTCCCGCTACGGCTCCGGCAAAGGATGGTTATGTACAGGTGCGTGCATGGTTGCCCGAAGGTGAGTGGTATGAAATGCATACCGGTACTTTGCTGAAAGGCGGTCAGGTTGTGGAACGTCCTTTTGCTATCGACGAATATCCGATTTATGTAAAAGCAGGCGCTGTATTGCCAATGTACACAAGCAAAGTAATGAACTTGAATGGCAATGATGAAGAAGTTGTAATTACTGTATTCCCCGGTGGAAATGGGACGTCTTCCTTTAGTTTCTACGAGGATAATGGAAACGATAAGAATTATGCGTCAGAATATGCTGTGACCAAACTGGCGGCTTCCCGCCAGGGACAGGAACAAACAATTGTTATCGGTAAGCGTGAAGGACAATATCAGAATATGCCTGCTTCCCGTTCTTTTAAAGTGAAAGTGCTTTCATCGCTTGTTCCGCAATCCGTCACCGTCAACGGACAACCTGCAAAATACGAGTACTTGGGTGAAGAATTTGCCCTTTCTGTTGATTTGCCGGTTTTGTCTTGCGATCAGGAAAAGGTCATTAAAATAGTTTATCCTGCGGAAACGGCTGATATGAACGGTTTATTGGGCGCATCGAGACGAGTTGCCAAATCTATGGAGCAGTTGAAATATCGTGATTCATATATTTGCTTTAAAGAAGAATTTGGCAAGATGGGAAGCCTTAGCGAAGCGATAACTTATTCACCGGAAAAAATATCTTCCCTGGTTTCCGATTTCTGGAAAAGTTATCATGAATTTCCGGAAGTTCTGAAACGCCAAGGCGTGAATGACGATAATAAAGCATGGTTCTTGCAGTCTATTTGCTGGAAATAAGAGTATAGATGAACAGAATAATGAAGAGGAAATCCTTTTCGGACACTTTCCTCTCTTGTTTTTCAGGCTGAAACTTGTCAAGGGCTTGACAAATGCATTTTAATGTTGTATCTTTGTAGTTCAAGGAAATGGATTTCTGCCTGATAATAAATGAAAAATTAGATAAAAATGAATATAGAAGTAGTATAATATAGTGACAATTCTCCTCTCTCTTCTTGGGATATACCAAAAGATGGAGTGTCTGATATAGGCTAAGGCTGCGAATTTTATGGGATTCGCAGCCTTTTTTGTTGTAAAAGATGGACGATAAAGGTCGAATTTACAATTTGAGAATTTATAATAAACTTGGATACCGTTTATAATAAACTACTCAAAAGTTTATTATAAATGCACCATACGTTTGTGTGCTAAGCTGTAATTATTTTTGCTAGAACGTATTCCCTTGTGTGGTATCTCTCAAGTTTGAGGTAATTATAGTATACAAATAGTGTAGTATCTTACTTTTACAAGATGGAGCGGAAGGAGACTCTCTATCCTGCCCAGTTCTCCCTATCCAGATTCCGATAACTTATGGCTTCTGCCAAATGGGAGGGAAGTATTTGTTCGCTTTCCTCTAAATCGGCAATAGTCCGTGCCACCTTTAGTATCCGGTCGTATGCGCGGGCAGAGAGATTGAGCCGTTCCATTGCATTTTTCAGTAAGGCGAGTCCCTTGTCATCCGGGCGGGCATATAGTGATAGTAACTTACTGTTCATCTGTGCATTACAATAGATGCCGGAGCATCCGGTATAACGCTTCTCCTGTATCTGGCGGGCTTTGATGACCCGTTCGCGGATGGATGCGCTGGATTCTCCTCTTCGTTGGTCGGAAATCTTATCAAAAGGGACCGGGATGATTTCAATCTGAATATCAATCCTGTCAAGCAAAGGGCCGGAAATCTTATTTAAGTATTTCTGTACCTGTCCGGGGCTACATACGCAAGCCTTCGTGGGGTGATTGTAATATCCGCAAGGGCAAGGATTCATCGAAGCTACCAATGTGAAACTGGCAGGATAGTCTACACTGCTTTTTACACGTGAGATGGTGATTCGTCTGTCTTCCAGTGGCTGTCGTAGTACTTCGAGTACGTTTTTAGAAAATTCCGGGAGTTCGTCAAGAAATAAAATCCCGTTATGAGCCAGGCTTATTTCTCCCGGTTGGGGAAAGCTGCCGCCACCTACCATTGCAGATTGCGAGATTGTATGGTGGGGAGATTGAAACGGACGTTGGGTTATTAACGAAGAGTTCCGGTTCAACTTTCCGGCTACCGAGTGTATCTTGGTCGTTTCAAGACTTTCTCCCAGCGAGAGTGGGGGGAGGATAGACGGTAGCCGTTTAGCCATCATTGATTTTCCGCTTCCCGGAGCACCTACCATAATTATATTATGTCCGCCGGCAGCGGCTACTTCCAATGCCCTTTTTACATTCTCCTGCCCTTTTACATCGGCGAAATCAAACTCAAAGTTACTTTGTTGGGCGTAGAACTCTTCCCGTGTATTGACAATGGTCGGCTCTAATTCTCGTTCGTTATTGAAGAATTCAATAACTTCTTTGATATTGCTGACTCCGTAGACTTTCAGTTGATTGACAACAGCGGCTTCACGTGCGTTCTGCTGTGGGATAATTAATCCTTCAAAACCATCTTCTCTAGCTTTGATGGCAATGGGGAGTGCTCCTTTGATGGGTTGTATGCTTCCGTCGAGACTTAGCTCTCCCATTAGTAAGTAGCGGGAGAATTTCTCGGATGATATGGTTCCGCTGGCGCCTAGCAGACCGATAGCAAGTGGTAAGTCGTAGGCTGAACCTTCTTTGCGGATATCTGCCGGTGCCATGTTGACGACCAAGTTACTGGTCGGCATCTTGTAACCATTGACCTGCAAAGCGGAAATAATACGTTGGTGGCTTTCTTTGACCGCAGAATCCGGAAGGCCGACGAGATAGAACATACAGCCACGCGAGCTGTTTACTTCGATTGTGATGAGTGTTGCATCAATACCTTGAACAGCCGCTCCGAATACTTTAATTAACACGTTTGGTTGCTGGTTATTTTTTCTTTTTGTTGTCTTTCTTGTCTTTTTCTTCTGCCGCGGAAACGACTTCCTCGATTTTCTTTTTCAACTCTTCTCCACGAAGATTCTTTGCCAGAATCTTGCCGTCTGCTGATAGGAGAATATTAGTTGGTATCTGTTTGACGGAGTATTGTTTGGCAACTTCTGAGTTAAGTCCGCCGAAATCACATACTTGTTCCCAGTCCAGTGTATCACGCTTGATGGCATCTTTCCATTGTTCCTTGTCTACGTCGAATGAAATGCCGAGCATGCCTACATACTTATTCTTCTTATATTTTTTATAGAGCTCTTTTAGCTCGCTGTTACTGCGGTAGTTGGAAGCACTGTCATTCCAGGAAGCCCAAAAGTTGATTAGCAGATTTTTCTTTTTGAAATCTTCGGATGAACGGGTTATCTTTACTCCTTTTGCATTGGGGAGGCTGAAGAACGGTGCATATTTCCCAATTTCCGTTTTTTCCGCTTGTGAGATGCTTTCGTTCAGCCGTTCGATATAAAGTTTATCTTGCAATATACCTGTCATGACTTCAATCAGCTTCTTTATCTTATTGAAATCGGGGGACTCCTTTTGGACAAAGTATTTGTCTAAAAGGTAGAGACTGACAAAGGAAGAATGGTGCTGTTTTATAAATTCCTCCGCTTTTTGTTCTAATGCTTGTTCGGACGGGGTACCCAGCTCATTTAGTTCTTTCTGGAAAGCTGTAAATTCTTGATTGTATATATTCCCGTCGATAGTCAGAACTTCGGGGTTGCTGATGTCTCCTTTAATCTTGATCTTATTTCCTTTATCAAGGAATATGGGGTATTCAGTCTGATTCTTGATGAGAAGAAAAGCTGAAGTAACCGTATCTATCGGAGTTGAATAAGAGAATTTATCGTTTTTCACAAAAATAGTATCTATACGGTCACGTATCTCGTCCATTCCATATAGATAAAGCGTATCTGTACCCAGTCCCTTGATTTCTCCGGCTATGCTCACTTCTTTTTGGGAAGTCTTGCCACAACCGGATAAACAGATGGCTATAAGGATTAAAATGCTGCTCTTTTTCATTGTTTTGATTTCTTTTCTGCGAAAGTACGGTTTTTACGGATAAAAAAAAAGAATTGCCCGTCATTTATAATGACAGGCAATTCTTAATATTTAAAATAGAGTGGTAATTCTATTATTTAACGATGCTCATGAAATCTGCATTTGTGAAGTATTTTGCAAATTCCAGGTCAGTAGCTGCTTTCTTAGCTAATGAAGAATCTTTAGCAACTGCGCTCTTCAAGCTGCTTGTTACCATAGAAGAATTGTTAGTTCTAGCACCTAAAACTGCCATCAGGTAGTCTGTGTAAGCATCCGGTCTTTCTACGTTAGCCAAAGTGTTTTTAGCTTTGTTGTAGTCCTTAGCAAGGATCTGAGCCAAAGCGGCACTGTTGGTCTTAGAGTCACCGAATGAGTTTACTGCTCTTTCATATTGACCTTGAGCGATGTACAGGTTACCCATAGATTCGCCAAGTTCTTTAGTTCCGGCAGCTTTACCGAATGATGCTTCTGCAGCAGCTTTGTCACCCTTCATCAAAGCGATCAAACCTAAGTTCATGTTAACTTCAGGAGTAGCGTTTACGCTGGCAGCTTTCTTGAAGTAAGATTCTGCTTTGTCAATGTTACCAGCCTGGTAAGCTAATTTACCCAAGTTGTTGTAAGCGCGGTAATCGTTCGGGAATTGTTTTGTAGCCTGAGCGTAGATAACTTCTTGTTTTGCAGGATCGTTAGTCAGTGTTGCAGCGTACAGCAACTCTTCGATATTCAATTCTGAAGGATTAGAAGAAGCCAGTTTAGCGATTTCTTCGTCAGACTTACCGATGATTTCGTAGTTCAATGTCAAACGAGAACGACGCAACTGAGGAAGGATTTCGTCAGCCAAAGTCTTGTAAACAGAAGAAATGTTTTTGATTTCTTGTTCTCTCTGTGCAGGATCCTGGTACATTGACAATACGCGGAGAATCAACTCTTTGTCTTGGATGTTGGATTTAGAAACCAGTTCTTGGAAACCTTCCCAGTCCTGTGCAGTATATTTAGCGTCAACCGGAGCTTCGATTTTTGCTTTCTTCAGGTCTTTGTTCAACATCTTGGTTGTGTTGCTTTCACGGTTTTCAGCAAGAGTAGTATTTAAGCTTACACCACCATCAGGAGAAGCATATGAAGATACTTCGATGTTGCTGATCTTCTTGTTGGCAGCTTCGTTTACGTTAGCAACTTCTTTGTTGAATTCTTTAGCAGTCTTCAACTCGCTTGAACGAATGTTAGCTTGTTGGATCAAGAACATGATGTTAGCATCGTGCTTTTCTTTGATGATACGTTGGAAAGCGTCTTCGCCCAGTGCAGGGTTTGCGTTACCTAATGTATTGTTCACCAACTCAGAAGTAGAAATTACACCATCAGCTACTTTCACAGCAGGGATAGTAACCACTTTCTTACCGATAGTAGCTTTAAATTCGAGGTACAATTCTGACTTAGCCATTTCAGGAACATAGTCGAAAGAAGTTTTCATTGTGTAGCTACCACCCATCTTGTAAGAGATAGATTGATCGTTACCTTCTACTTTTTCGCCTTGGAAAGTAGCTGGTTGGCCTTTAGCTTCGCCGCCATTCCATTTCAAAACCGGAGTAACTTCTACAACAGCTTTCTTGTTGAAATACTTTTCAGGAAATTTACCATTGATGGTAGCAGGAACTTTACCTCCTACTGCCTCCAACACCTGCGGAGTAACAGTGAAGTAATCAGCTGACAGTGGACCCATTTTTTTGTTGCAAGAAGAGAATAATGCAACAATCATTGCCATGAGTAAAGGCAAGTACAACTTCTTAGTCATTTTAGGTATAAATTAAATGTTTGTAATTGAAATTTCGCCTATTCGCAAACCTCTTTCTGTTCAGCACGGAAAAAGTAACGCAAAGATATTAATTCTTAATATAATTATATGGATAGAGGGGCGATTTTATCATAATTTAATGAAATAACGACTCTTTTTCTTTCCGATACTTGATATTTCGGGGATGATGCTCAATAATCTCACTACGAAGCATGTTACGGTCGATGTGCGTATAAATTTCGGTGGTTGCAATGGACTCATGGCCAAGCATACATTGAATGGCTCGCAAATTGGCACCACCTTCCAGTAAATGAGTGGCAAAGGAATGCCGGAAAGTGTGCGGACTGATATTCTTGGTTATGCCTGCCTTTTGCGCTAATTCTTTTATCATGTGGAAGATCATGATTCGGGAAAGTCCTTTGCCTCTCCGCTGGCTGACGAAAACGAAATCTTCGTGCCCTTTCTTTACTTCTATTTGGTTACGGTCTGTAATGTAAAGTTTTATTTCGCTAATTGCCCGGGGAGAGATGGGGACAAGGCGTTGTTTGCTTCCCTTCCCTTCCACTTTGATGAAGCCTTCGTCGAAGTAAAGATCGGACAATTTGAGGTTGACAAGTTCTGAAACACGAAGTCCGCAACTGTATAATGTTTCCAGAATGGCCCTGTTCCGTTGTCCTTCGGCTTTGCTGCGGTCAACGGCGGAGATGATCCGGTCGATTTCTTCTACTGTTAATACTTCGGGGAGCTTGAAGCCAAGCTTAGGACCTTCCAGTAGCTCGCTGGGGTCTGCCTCCAGATACTCTGCCATGATGAGAAAACGGAAGAATGACTTGATTCCCGATAAGATGCGGGCTTGTGAACGGGGATGGATGCCTATGTCGTGCAGTCCGGCTGCAAAGCGTTGAAGGTCAGACAGGCAGACATCTAGTACGTCTATCTCTTCCAGTATCAGAAAACTCATCAGTTTGTCCAGATCCGTGAGATAGGCATCCAGCGTGTTGGGTGATAAGGACTTTTCGAGTTTGAGATACTGCTGATACTTCCTGATTATCAGTGCTTGTTGCTCCTTCTTCTTCTTTTTTTCGTTGATTTCCATTTCTTTTTTCTACCTTTGTAGCCTGAAATATTGTTCTTTGGATACAAAGGTATAAAAAAACAGGATTGCGCGATGAAGATACAAATTATTAATGGCCCGAATATTAATCTGTTGGGTAAGCGTGAACCTTCCATTTACGGAAGCGTTACATTTGAAGATTATCTGGCTGAACTTCGCAAAAAATATGCTGACGTGGAGATCGGCTATTTTCAATCGAACATTGAGGGAGAAATGATAGACTGCATTCAGCAAACAGGATTTGATGTGGATGGTATTATTCTGAATGCCGGCGCATATACGCATACTTCTATTGCTTTGCAGGATGCCATTCGCTCGGTGACGGCTCCGGTGATTGAGGTGCATATCTCTAATGTGCATAGCCGGGAGGATTTCCGGCATGTATCTATGATCGCTTGTGCTTGTAAAGGAGTGATTTGCGGCTTCGGGCTGAATTCATATCGTTTGGCTTTGGAAGCGTTGTTAGAGAATAAATAAGGTATAATATATAAATAGGTAGAAAGACTATGTTATTGAAACAGACTAAAATTGTGGCTTCCATCTCGGATAGGCGTTGCGATGTGGATTTTATAAAACAGCTGTTTGAAGCTGGAATGAATGTGGTGCGTATGAATACTGCGCATGCCAGCCGTGAAGGCTTTGAAGCTTTGATTGCAAATGTGCGCACTGTGTCCAATCGTATTGCGATTCTAATGGATACAAAAGGACCGGAGGTTCGTACGACAGCTAATGCTGAACCGATTCCATATAAAATAGGTGAGAAAGTGAAGATTGTCGGCAATCCAGAACTTGAAACTACTCGTGAATGTATCGCCGTTTCATATCCTAATTTCGTGCATGACTTGAATATTGGCGGCACAATTCTGATTGATGACGGTGACCTGGAACTGGAAGTTATTGATAAGACTGCTGATTATCTGCTTTGTGAAGTGAAGAACGAAGCTACTTTGGGCAGCCGCAAAAGCGTGAATGTGCCGGGTGTTCGTATCAATCTTCCTTCATTGACAGAGAAAGACCGCAATAATATCCTTTATGCGATTGAGAAGGACATAGACTTTATCGCCCACTCATTCGTGCGCAACCGTCAGGATGTGCTTGATATTCGTGCAATTCTGGATGCTCACAACAGTGATATCAGAATTATTGCTAAAATAGAGAATCAGGAAGGTGTGGATAATATTGACGAAATCCTTGAAGTGGCTGATGGTGTGATGGTTGCCCGTGGTGACTTGGGCATCGAAGTACCACAGGAACGTATACCGGGAATCCAACGCGTATTGATTCGTAAATGTATCCTGGCTAAGAAACCGGTGATTGTTGCCACACAGATGCTTCATACAATGATTAACAACCCTCGTCCGACTCGTGCGGAGGTTACTGATATTGCGAACGCGATTTATTATCGTACAGACGCTTTGATGTTGAGCGGTGAGACTGCCTATGGTAAGTATCCGGTGGATGCGGTAAAAACGATGACTAAAATCGCGGCTCAGGCTGAAAAGGATAAACTGGAAGAGAATGACATTCGTATCCCATTGGATGAGAATAGCAATGATGTAACAGCGTTCCTTGCCAAACAGGCTGTGAAAGCTACCTCTAAATTGAAGATACGTGCTATCATAACTGACAGTTATAGTGGGCGTACTGCCCGTAATCTGGCTGCTTTCCGTGGGAAATATCCGGTGTTGGCTATCTGTTATAAGGAAAAAACGATGCGTCATCTGGCTCTTTCTTACGGAGTGGAAGCTATCTATATGCCGGAATTGGCAAACGGACAGGAATATTATTTCGCTGCATTGCGCCGATTGTTGAAAGAAGGACGCCTGCAGCCAACTGACATGGTAGGATATTTGAGTAGTGGTAAAGCGGGTACAAAGACTTCATTCTTGGAAATCAATGTAGTAGAGGACGCATTGAAACATGCGGATGAAACCGTATTGCCTAATAATAACCGTTATCTGTAAAAGCAGGGCTTTATGCAAGAGACTGAATCTATTGACGAATATATTTTGCAACATATTGATCCCGAAAGTGACTATTTGAAGTCACTTTACCGGGATACGCATGTAAAGCTGCTTCGTCCCCGTATGGCTTCCGGGCATTTGCAGGGGCGGATGTTGAAAATGTTTGTAGGGATGGTTCAGCCTCGTCAGATATTGGAAATCGGAACGTATAGCGGATATTCCGCTCTTTGCCTGGCAGAAGGACTGCCGGAAGGTGGAATGTTGCATACGTTCGAGATAAATGATGAGCAAGAGGACTTTACCCGCCCGTGGCTGGAGAAATCGCCGTATGCAGGTAAAATCCGTTTTTATATTGGTGATGCCTTAGAACTTGTTCCAAACTTAGGTGTTACCTTTGATATGGCTTTTATCGATGGTGATAAGCGTAAGTATATCGAATATTACGAAATGACGTTGACACATCTTTCTGAGGGTGGATACATTATTGCTGATAATACACTATGGGATGGTCATGTGTTGGAACAGCCTCGTAGCAACGATGCCCAGACAATTGGAATAAAGGCTTTCAATGATCTTGTTGCCGCAGATAAACGAGTGGAGAAAGTGATATTACCCTTGCGTGATGGGTTAACAATTATAAGAAAAAAATGAAGGAGTAGATTTATGGAAACAACAAGACAGAATAAGATCTCTCGCCTGTTGCAAAAGGAGTTAAGCGAGATATTCCTGCTTCAGACAAAAGCAATGCCGGGTATATTGGTATCTGTTAGTACAGTTCGTATCAGCCCTGATATGAGTATTGCCCGTGTTTATCTCAGTGTCTTTCCGTCAGAGAAAGCAGAAGAAATGGTGAGGAATATAAATGATAATATGAAGTCCATTCGTTATGAATTGGGTACTCGTGTCCGTCATCAATTACGTATTATCCCCGAACTGAAATTCTTCGTGGATGATTCATTGGATTATATCGAGAAGATTGATTCATTGCTGAAGTAAAATAATTCATAGCAGAGGTGAATTTCCCCTTCTATATAGCCCGGCGTTATCTTTTTTCAAAAAAGAAGCATAATGCCATTAATATCATATCCGGCATTTCTGTGTGTGGAGTGGCTCTTGCTACGCTTGCGCTGGTTTGCACACTTTCCGTATTTAATGGATTTCAGGATATGGTGGCTAGTTTCTTTACCGCATTCGATCCGCAACTGAAAATCACTGTCCGTGAAGGGAAAGTCTTTGACGGGCAGGACGAACGGATTCGTGCAGTCTGTGCGCTTCCTGAAATTGATGTCTTTACGGAAACGCTTGAAGAGAATGCGATGGTGCAGTATAAAGACCGCCAAGCTATGGTTGTATTGAAGGGGGTAGAGGATAATTTTGAAGAATTGACCGCCATTGATAGTATCCTCTATGGCGCAGGTGAATTTCTTTTGCATGACTCAATTGTGAATTATGGCGTGATGGGAGTAGAATTAGTATCGACTTTAGGTACCGGTTTACAATTTGTCGATCCTCTCCAGATTTATCTTCCCAAACGGAATGCCAAAGTAAACATGGCAAACCCCGGCGCATCCTTTAATCGTGATTATCTTTATTCTCCCGGTGTCGTATTTGTAGTAAACCAACAGGAGTATGATGGAAAATATATTCTGACCTCTCTTGCTTTCCTTCGTCAATTGCTGGACTATACAACGGAAGTATCTGCTATGGAACTGAAACTAAAACCTGATGCGAATATTTCATCTGTACAATCTAAAATAGAAAAAATACTCGGCAATGATTTTGTAGTTCAGAACCGCTCTCAGCAACAAGCTGATGTTTTCCGTATTATGGAGATAGAGAAACTGATTTCCTATTTATTTCTGACCTTTATCTTAATGATTGCCTGTTTCAATGTGATCGGTTCTCTTTCCATGTTGATTTTGGACAAGAAAGATGATGTTGTGACTTTACGTAGTCTTGGAGCTGACGACAAACTTATTTCCCGTATCTTTCTATTTGAAGGTCGGCTTATTTCTCTTTTTGGTGCTGTCACCGGCATTGTCTTAGGACTGCTCCTTTGCTTCATCCAGCAGAAGTTTGGTGTAATTTCGCTTGGTGGAGGTGGTGGGACTTTTGTAGTGGACGCCTATCCGGTAAGTGTTCATGCTTGGGATGTAGTGCTTGTCTTTGTAACAGTTTTAGCTGTTGGCTTCCTTTCCGTCTGGTATCCGGTACGCTATTTAAGTAAGCGACTCCTATAATCGGGTATTATAGTATTTATTGTAGAAACTTTTCTATAATTGATAACTTTTTATTCGATGTTTATTTTTATATTTCCTAATATACTACTATATTTGAACCAATTTTGTTAATTAGAAATAATCTGTAAAACACTTCCGTGAAACTTGAAAGTAATGACATAGACAGAATTATGAACGGTGACGAGGCGGCTTTTTGTCGTTTTATGGAATGTCATTCTTCACGTTTATATCATTATGTTTATGCTCTGATTGGTCAAAAGGAACCGGCTGAAGAGGTTGTAAGTGATGTTTTCTATGAAGTTTGGAAAAATAGAAGTGGTTTGGCTGAAATAGAAAACATGAATGCCTGGATACAAACAATAACTTACCGGAAGGCTATTTCTTATCTGAGGAAAGAAACAGGAAAAGCTGAAGTCTTACTTGATGATATAGGAGACTTTATATTCGCTCCGATTCAATCGCCGGACGAGGAAATGATAAGTAAGGAGGAGATGGAAAAAATAAATGATGCTATCCAAAAACTACCACCTAAATGTAAACACGTCTTTTTTTTAGCAAAAATTGAGGGATTGCCTTATAAAGAAATTGCTAATTTATTGGATATATCTGTGAAGACTATCAATAATCATATAGCTTTTGCTTTAGAAAAAATTGCTGAGAATCTCAATATTCGTTCTCGAAGATTATAATTTTATTTTATTTGTATTATATCTCTGATTATCAGATCCCTGATGAGGAAATTGATCTGCTTCTCGTATTTCTTTTGATGAATTTGAAAAAAAGTTTGTTTTAGGCTAGGAGATTTTTTTTGAGGTTGCGTCTTTAATAATAGAACAACATTAAAAAAGATTATGAACTTGAAAGAATACTTTCGCCTTGCTGGATTATTTGGTAAACTGAATTCTCAAGAAAAACTTGGGGATGATTTTACTATTATGCCTGAGGGTGAGAAACTAAGATTCTTTTGGGAAAGCTGCAAACAAGAAAAAATAGATGCTTCTTCCATTATAGAGAAAACACGCCTGAAAATACGAAAAGATGCAATGAGACGTAGAAGAAACTATTTCTTGATAACTTCTGCTTCTATTGCCGCTTCTATTCTAATTTGTATTTCGGCCATTTATTTTTTGAATCAAACTATAAATGATGATATTGATCTTCAAGCCATTGCAGAAGGAATGGACAGTCAGACTGTTGATGAAGTGACTCTCATAACTGCTAAAAAGCAATTGAACTTGGATGAAGATGCTTTTATCAAATATTCAAAAGAAGGGAAAGTTGCAGTGAATTCTCAGGTTATTAAAGAAGATGAGGAAAAAGTTAAGGATGAACAGGAATATAATCAGTTACTTGTCCCGCCCGGTAAGAGAGCACGGATAGAATTGTCAGATGGGACTCTTTTAATTGTAAACTCTCAATCTAAAGTCGTTTACCCTCGTTGTTTTAAGGGTGATATTCGTAAAATATACGCTCAAGGAGAGGTCTTTTTAGAGGTTGCTCATGATAAAAAACATCCTTTTATTGTTGAGTCCGAAGATTTTAACTTGCGGGTGTTAGGTACGAAGTTTAATATTTCCAATTATAAGGGGAGCGCAACTAATATTGTATTGGTAGAAGGCTCGGTAGAAGTTACAGATAAAAATGAGAAGAAAGCACAATTAGCTCCATGTGATTTGTTGAATATAGCTGGTGGGGCGATTGCTTATCAGAAAAAAGTGGATGTGGCTGAGTATATTAGTTGGGTAGATGGAATTATGCTATTGAATGGTAATGATTTGTCACAAATTATCCAGAAACTAAGTATCTATTATGGTATATCCATACAATGTGACCCGGTTGTGGGTAGTGAAAAGGTGTATGGAAAACTCGATTTGAAAGATGATATAGATGAGGTGATTGAATGTATTCAGCAGACACTGCCATTTACGATAGAAAAAAGTGATACTAGTATATACTTGAATAAATAAAAACTTTTTAATTAATCTTTTAAATATGCTTGCCTATGAAGAACAGACAACCGTTATGACACACAAAAAAAATCGGATAAATATTGCCGTATTTACCCGATATTAATTCCTTAGTTAAATCAATAAATCCAAAATTGTTAACCTAAAAAGAAATTTTTATGGTAAAGAAAAGTATTTTTTTACACTTAAAGAAAAGACTTAAGCTTTTTTGCATTATAAACGTCTTTTTTATGATTCCACTTTCTTCGTTCGGTGCTAACTCCATTCGTTGGAATTCCGAAGAAGATCTATTCTCTGTACAATATGAGAATGCTACAGTTAAAGATATTTTAGATTATATCGAAAAGCATAGTAAGTATATTTTTATTTACTCTGCAAATGTTCAAAGAAATCTGAATAACAAAGTCTCCATTTCAGTTTCCAATAAGAAAATAGATGCTGTATTGAAAGAATTGTTCTCTGAAACTGGGTTAAATTATAAGATGTCGGGAAGGCAGATTACAATTTCAGTTCCGGAAGCTCCTAAAGTACAGCAAGCTACACAACAAAAAGGTATAAAGGTAACAGGTAACGTTTCAGATGAAAAAGGCGAGCCGTTAATTGGTGTAACAATCATCTTAAAAAACGACTCTACAGTGCATTCATTGACGGATATGAATGGTAATTATAGTATCATTGTCCCAACAAAAAAGTCAGTTCTTTCTTTCCGTTATATAGGTTTTGTACCTAAGGAAGAAACTGTTGATAACCGGAAAGTGGTAAACGTACAGATGGTAGAAGATGTAGGACAGTTGGACGAAGTCGTAGTCGTAGCTTACGGTGCACAAAAGAAAGAGTCTGTAGTAGGATCTATTACTACAATTGAGCCTGCAAAACTCAAAGTGTCTACTAGTCGTTCGTTGAGTAATAACTTAGCGGGTACAGTTGCGGGTGTATTGGCTGTACAACGTTCTGGTGAACCAGGATATGATAATTCTACTTTTTGGATTCGTGGTATTAGTACTTTCCAGAAGGTGGGTGGTGACCCATTGGTATTGGTTGATGGAATTGAACGTGAATTAAATAATATTGATCCGGAAGAAATTGAATCTTTTTCAGTGCTGAAAGATGCTGCTGCTAGTGCTGTTTATGGGGTACGTGGTGCAAATGGCGTTATTTTGATTAATACAAAACGTGGACAAGTTGGTAAACCTCGAGTAACAGTAAAAGCTGAGTTTGCTGCGACACAACCTATAAAATTACCGGAATATATTGGAGCTGCTGACTATATGCAGTTATTGGATGATGTTTTAATTGATACAGGACAGAGACCTATATATACTGATAAAATCGCAAAAACACGGGCTAACTATGACCCGGATTTGTACCCGGATGTGGATTGGGTCGATGCAGTATCTAAAGATCATGCTTCCAATCAACGTGTGACAGTAGATATTTCTGGTGGTACAGAGATTTTACGTTATTCATTTGTGGCTGCAGTTTACAATGAACGTGGTATTTTGGAGCGTGATAAAAAACGTGAATGGGACCCTTCAATTAAACTGCAGAGATATAATGTTCGTTCAAATGTTGATTTAAAACTATCTCCTACTACACAGCTACGTTTTAATATCGGAGGATATTTGCAGGACCGTAATTCTACAACACAGAGTGTTAGTGAAATTTTTAATAGAGCTTTCCGCTCTGTTCCATTCCAGTTCCCTGCACAATATTCTACAGGACAGATTGCGGGAACTGAAGAATCTAATGTGTGGGCAATGGCAACCCAGATGGGATACCAGCGTACTAGCGCCAGTAAAATTGAAACATTATTTTCACTTGAGCAAGATCTGAAATTTATAACACCGGGATTAAAAGTTAAAGGTGTCTTTTCTTTTGACCGATACTCTACGGGAACAGTAAAGCGTTCAACGAAACCTGATATATATAATGCAGCTTCCGGAAGAACAGAAGAGGGTGAATTAATGTTGACAAAAAAAGAAAACGGTAGTAATACATTGGGACATGAATCTACAGGAACCTATGGAACTAAAAGTCTTTATATGGAAGCGACATTATCCTATGATCATACATTTGCAGAAAAGCATGCAGTAGCCGGTATGTTGTTATTTAATCGTCGCCATTTTGATAAAGGGGAGAAATTACCTTATCGAACACAAGGTATGGCAGGACGTGCATCATATACATATTCAGGAAAATATATAGCGGAATTCAATTTTGGGTATAATGGTTCTGAGAATTTTGCTAAGGGGAAGCGTTATGGTTTCTTTCCTTCAGGCGCTATTGGCTGGATTGTTTCGGAAGAATCATTCATGCAGCCACTTCGTAAGACCATCTCAAAATTGAAATTACGTGCATCTTATGGGCAAACAGGTAATGCTACGTTGAATGGACGACGTTTTGCATATCTTTCTACTATCAACGATTCATGGGATGACTTGAAACAATACAACTGGGGCACCGAGAGCGGGTATAATCGTAATGGTATGGCTGAAGGTGAGTTTGCAGTACCCAATTTGACTTGGGAAGTAGTAAACAAAGCGAATGTAGGATTGGAGTTAGGATTATTAAATGGTATGGTAGACTTACAATTTGATTTGTTTGACGAACGTCGTCACAATATTTTTATGCCTCGTGAATCTATTCCAATAACTGCCGGATTTATAAAACAACCATGGGATAATTATGGTAAGATGAAGAATCAAGGGGCAGAGGTCACATTAAACATTAATAAACAGTTTAATAAAAATTTGTTTGTGAGTCTGATGGGGACACTTACATACGCTCATAATGAGATTACAGAAAAAGATGAGCCGGCAGCTGTTGTTGGTACCAATCGTGCACAAACAGGATATCCGACGGGGCAAAATAGAGGATATATCGCAGAGCGATTGTTTACGGATGATGACTTCGTTGATGTTGCGGCCGGAACATTGAAAGAAGGTATTCCAGCACAGACCTTTACAGCTAAATTACGTCCGGGAGATATTAAGTATGTAGATGTTAATCAAGATGGAAAAATAGATGCATTTGACGTATCTCCAATCGGGGGACCGATAAATCCGGAAATCGTTTATGGATTTGGCTTAAATATGAAGTGGAAAGATCTAGATTTCGGGGTATTATTCCAAGGAATCGGACGAACATGGAATATCCTTTCCGGTAATATTATTCCTGCATCAAATAAGGGTACGACCTATAATATTTTTACTAACTATCAAGACCGCTGGACTGTGGATAATCCTAGTCAGGATGTCTTCTATCCACGTTTAGATTATGGTACAAATGCTAATAATAGCCAAAGTTCTACATGGTGGTTGCGTAATATGAGTTTCCTACGTATGAAAAATATAGAATTAGGATATTCTTTACCGAAGAGATGGATGCAAAATATGTTGATCTCAGGAGCGCGTATTTTTGTTAGAGGCTCTAATCTACTGACATTCTCTAAGTTTGATTTGTGGGATCCGGAAGTAACATCGGATACTGGTGCTTCGAGGACCGGTGCAGTCTATCCGGCTATGAAATCTATATCAGCAGGTTTTGAGATTAAATTTTAAGAATTGATAGTATGAAAAATAAAATAAGAAAATTTATAGCATTAGGCATAGTTGCCATATTCTCTCTATCTTCTTGTTCTGACTATTTGGACAAAGAGCCGGATGATCAGCTGACATTGGAAACTGTATTTGAAAATAAAACAAATATGGAACGCTGGTTGGCTTATATATACAATGCTACTCCTAAATTCTATAATTATGATGGCGCAGATGCGGTAGCAGACGAATTGGCACCTTCTGTTGGTTGGGAATCACAAGGCTTTAAGGCTATTCTTTATCAGAATGGAAACTGGACATCTGCAAGCGGTGGCGTAATAAATTACTGGGAGACTTTTCCTATGCGTATTCGTCAAGCATACATTTTTATTAAATATGCGCATGCACTTCCTGATGTAACAGAAAAAGAAGTGAATTATATGAAAGCCGAATGTCGCTTTTTCATAGCTTACTTCCATGCTGTGATGGCTATGACTTATGGAGCTGTTCCTATTATTCGTGATGCTACAGAAGAGATTACAGGTGAAACCCTGTTGTTGAAGCAGGAGCCGTTCAATACAGTGGTGGATTGGGCTGCAAATGAATTGTTGGAAACGTCTAAATTGTTACCAGCTTATTATGATGAAGATAATAAATATGGACGTATTACTTCTATTATTTGTCTAGCTATGCGTGCCCGTCTGTTGACGTTTGCTGCTAGTCCTTTGGTGAATGGCAATCAAGACCCGGATATGGTGAATATGAAGAACTGTGATGGTGTGTCTATTTTTGATTCAACCTTCAAACCGGAACGTTGGAAGGCTGCTGTTGACGCTAATAAGTTGCTGATAGATGAGGCTGAAAAGGCGGGGCACAAATTGTATATTGAGACAATTGGAGATGATGTAGATGCATTTCAATCTTATCAGAATGCATTGATGTTACGTTATAACCAAGGAAATATGGAAATCCTTTTCCCTCGGACGTATGATGATGCAGGTTATTTTGACCGTCAGGCTAACCCTCGTAGTATGGGTGGTGCAGGTGCTATTGGTGTAACCCAATCACTGGTGGATGCGTTCTTTATGAGAAATGGTTTAGCACCTATCACGGGTTATACTAATGATGGAGCCACTCCAAATATAAACCCAGAGTCAGGATACAGTGAGACTGGATATTCTACAGTTGACGAGTCATATAAGACTACATGGATGTATGCTACAAAAGGTGGTACTGAACAGGAAACAGAGCATGTGATTGTTCCTAAAAATACATATAAAATGTATTGCGGTCGTGAACCTCGTTTTTATATATCAGTACTTTATAATGAAGAATACCACTGGGGAAAAGATAAGTCGAATGCAAAGAATAAGTTTGCCAACTTTTTCTCAGGTGGTGAAGATGGTGGCCCTTCGCATGACTCTCCTAGTGCAGGGTATTTGATACGTAAACGTGTTGATCCTTCTGCAATTCCGGCTTCTAGCAGTGGTACTTATAAAAAACGTCAAGGAGTTCTTTATCGCTTGGCAGAAGCTTATCTGAGCTATGCAGAATCATTATATGAATATAGTGTGGCAACAGGTACATATACGGATAATGAGACAGAAATCCTTGATTATATAAATAGAGTCCGTTATAGAGCGGGCATTCCTCAATATGGGAAAGGCATGGATCAAATACCTGTCACAGAAGCTCAATTACGCGATTTGATTCGTCGTGAAAGACGCGTAGAATTGAACTGTGAGGCTGGAATACGTTTTGATGACTTACGTCGTTGGAAAGAAGCCGAAACAGCTTTGAACGGAAAATTCTATGGAATGAATGCTTTGGCTAAGAGTACCGAAAGAGATGAATATTATAAACGTACCCTCTATCAAACTAGGAGATTTATTAGTTATTGGTGGCCGATTCCTCAAGATGATATTGATAAGAATACTAATCTGAGACAATTACCGGGATGGTGGAGATAATGTTTTATTTAAGTAAACAATGATAAGTATGAGAAAAATTATATCATTTTATAATATACTGCCGTTATTTGTTCTGACTTGTTTAAGTGCATGCAATGATGATGATAATGTGAACAACAGTGATTTCTTTGCTGCTACGGAAACATTGGAAGTACATGCATCAAGTACAAATATCGAACTCGACGGTAACGAACCTAATAAGGTGGTTTTGACTTTTGATTGGACAGAAGCACGCCAGATGCCGGAAGAATATTCAGTCACTTATGTCACAAAGTTGGATATTGAAGGCAATGATTTTGCATCCAGTGTGCGCACAGAAGAGGATGAAGGTGTTTTTTCCAGAAGCTATACGACCGAGCAATTGCAGAAGCTGTTGGTAGAAAAGTGGGGAAGAACTTACACTAAACCTGCTACTTTGCAGTTTCGTGTACTTGCCAAATGGGATGGTGGTTCTAAATATGCGATGCCTGAAGTGAGAACAATCAATGTAGATGTTCGTCCTTATAAACCTATTGTGTTTGATGCCGATAAAGTATTCCTGGAAGGTGATGCGGTAGGTGCAGATAAAACACAAATGACACTGACACAGGAAAATGAATATCTGTATGCGGCTTTGTTGGATTTGAAACCGGGGGTCTTGAAGATACCTGTCGAGTTTGAAGGTGAGACTAATTATATCAGTCCCGAAAGTGGGGATGATGTTGCATTGTCAACCGATAAAATAGATACGCTATCTGTAGTCATGAGACAAAAAGGAAGTGCTGTCGGATGGAAGATTACAGAAACAGGTGAGCATCGCGTTGTTGTTGATATGCAAGCGAAAACTGTCGCTGTCTATCCGCCAAGTAAACAACTGGAACCATTGACACTCGAATGGCGATATAATGGAAGTGCTGCAGAAGATATAATAACTACTACTGTAACGAACTTGTGGTTGCATGGTAATATAAATGGCTGGGGTACACCTGTAGATGGGAACTTTACGCCAAGTTTGGCCGACCCGCAAGTACTTGTACATAAGGGTACTCCGATATCGGGAAGCCAAATAAAGTTCCTTATAGCAAATATAAGCGGTAAAGCAAATAATACTTATTGCTTCTCTCCTGCATTATTGAATGGGCTGCGCCAACAAAAGACGCTTACATATGGTGTGTCTCAGGCGATTACTGGAGGAGCTGATGGTGAACAGCGTAACTCATACTTTAATGTTCCGTCAAGTACTCTTGTTGTTTTAGACTTGCGAAATAAAAAGATTGTAGCATATAAATAATTTGAATTTATACTATTGCCGTATTCCACAAGATACGGCAATAGTTAATATCAATATTGAAATGAAAATAGAAAAAACAGTATCTGTTATGAAAAGTTGGAGCATAGCTCTCTTGCTTTTCTGTTCAGCAAATTTATCCGCATGTTCGGGTGGTGATAATAATGGTGATGAAGGAAATGGAAATGGTGAACTGCCTGCCGGTAATGTCACAGTGAAAATCACTCCAGATAAGAAAACTGTATTACGTAATCCGTTGAATGGCTGGGTGATCTATATGGGGCGTGGTTGGGATGAAAATTTCTGGACAACAGAAGGTTACGATAATGTTTCCGTGCCGGAGTTGGCAGAACCGGTAAAGGTTTCCGACTATGCCAGTACATGTTATATACGGACAAGTTGGAGCTCATTGGAGCCGGAAGAAGGGAAATATATCTGGAAAGATCCGACTGCCCGTTTAACCAGATTACTGAAAAGTGTTTTGGAGCGTGGGATGCGTTTGTCTTTCAGAATCGTAGTGGATGGACGTGACCAGGGACTAAACACTCCCCAATATGTTTTTGACGCCGGTGCACATTGGTATAAAGATCCGGGACCAACAAACGAGGAGACTGCATTAGCGCGTAAATCACCTTTTCCCGATGATAAGGTTTTTCAGGAAAAATATACTAAGTTCATAGAAGCACTTGCACAGGAATTTAATGACCCGGATAAAGTCGATTTTATAGATGCTTACGGATTAGGAAAGTGGGGTGAAGCACACACGATGATTTATGAAGATCATTCAAAAAAGAAACAGGTTTTCGAATGGATTACAGATTTGTATTCCCGATGCTTTACCAAGGTGCCGTTGGTAATTAACTACCATCGTCTGATTGGTGCTGAAAACACTTCTGGCTGGGGGGCTTTAGATCCTGAAACGGAAGGTTTGCTTGAGAGTGCTATAAACAAAGGATATAGTTTGCGTCATGATGCTTTTGGGATGAATGGTTATTACCAAGATTGGGAAAAGCAGTTTGCAGCCCGTTGGAATTATAAACGTCCTATCATTATGGAAGGAGGTTGGATCGTAAATCAGCATCGTTATTGGCTTGATCCTATGGGTTATCGCGAAGGGCATCCGGAAGATGTACGTCAGGGAGAATTTGATGCTTCGGCTGAGGCACGGGTCAATATGATGGACTTTCGTGCAGGAAGCGAAACCATGTCTTGGTTCAAGTGTTTCGGACTGGTACAGCGTTTTGTTACCGAAGGTGGTTATCGTCTATATCCTGATATGGTTTCATTGCCTAAAGATGTTAAGAGTGGCGAGAAAATAACGATTGTTCATCGTTGGAATAATATGGGATGGGGGTATTGTCCCACTAATATTCCGCAATGGAATCAACGCTATAAAGTAGCATTTGCTTTGTTGGATGATAAGAACGAAGTAAAAAAGGTATTTGTTGATAACCAAACAGATTTATCTACATGGTTGAAGAACAAGCCGACTACTTATAATTTTGATTTGACATTGAAGGGAGTGTCCGTAGGTGCTTATAAGTGGGCGGTAGGTCTTGTGGATACCACTAAAGATAATACAATCGGATTGCGGATGGCAGTCAAGAATAACCTGTTAGACTCCGGTTGGGTGAAACTGATGGATATAACGGTTAAGTAACGGTTATCCTGTTATAAATATCTACATAAAGAATGTTATTCCACTCCTTATTGGAGAGGAGATAATTCTATATATCCTTTTTATTCATTATAAGAAAATGTGTAACTACTAAAACTTCTGTATTATGAAAAATGTATTTTTTCAAAATAACATAGCATGGAAATATAGCATGTTCCTGATATTCTTGTTTATAAGTAATGTGTTTATATCTTCTTGTTCCGACGATGAAGTAGACAATCCTATCAAGGGTACTCATTGGATGATTGTGGAAGATGTTGTTAGCTTGCAGACTGGCGATGAAATGACTATCAATCCAATTTTTAGCAGTACGGAAGCTGAAAACCTGGAATATGTATGGACATCTTCCGACCCGGAAATCCTGAAAATCATAGAGGATAATGGTACAAATGTAAAGGTTGAAGGAATGAAGGCAGGAAAGGCTTTCATCAAAGTGGAATCTCCGGGAGAGACGAAACGACTTTCTAAAGTAATATCCGTAACGGTTAAGCAATCTCCGCTTCGTATTTTGGCAATAGGTAATAGCTTCTCGCAAGATGCAGTCGAACAATATCTGTATGAATTGTTGAAAGCGGAAGGAATTGAAGCTGTTATCGGTAATATGTATATCGGAGGATGTTCTTTGGAAACTCATTGGGCTAATGCTAACGGTAATCAAGCAAAATATAGCTATCGTAAAATAGAGAACGGAAGCAAGACTACTAAGGCGAATACTACATTGGAAGCAGCTTTGAAAGATGATAAATGGGATTATATCAGTCTTCAGCAAGTGAGTGGAAAGTCCGGACAGTATGATACATACAAGCCTTATTTAAGTAATCTGGTTAATTATGTGAAAGGCCGCGCCATTAACAAATATATGAAGTTGATGTTGCATCAGACTTGGGCTTACGCGTCTTATTCAAATCATGCTGATTTTAAAAATTATGATAATGATCAGATGACAATGTACAGAGCTATCGTTAATGCAGTAAATGAAGCCGCATCCGACCAAAAAATCAATATAATCATTCCTGCAGGAACAGCTATTCAGAATGGACGTACTTCCTTTATCGGTGACAATTTCACTCGTCTTGACAATGGTGACGCTACGAGATACTATCATTTGGAAACAACTTATGGACGCTATACTGCTGCTTGTGTTTGGTTTGAGAAGATTACGGGAAAGAATGTAGTAGGTAATACGTATGCTCCGAAAGGGTTGGATGAGAAAACGATAAAGGTTGCTCAAACTGCAGCTCATATGGCTGTACAGAGCCCGAATACAGTGACCGAATTGGTTGATTTAAAGAAACGCGTTGATTCGGATGTACTGACTGCTCCTATTTATGTTGATTTTGGTAGCCCGACAATAACTTCCGCTACTCCATGGAATAATTATACTTCTTCCGTAAGTGCCGCTCCATTGTTATTGTCTGATGCAAAGGCTAATGCTACAAACGTAAGCGTGAGAGTAGCTGGCGGATTTACTTCTGTATATAATGGAACATCCGGAGAACCGGATAAGGTAATGGTTGCGGATGAGGTGGAATTTCCTATGTCAGCATGGAAGGATGGAATTATTGTAAGTGGAACTGCTAACGCTGGAGATACTGAACCGGCAACAGTTGAAGTGACAGGTTTGAGTTCTGCCAATAAATATAATTTCACGATATTGGCTGTACGCTTTGGTGGTAGCAAGGCAGCCCGTACATCTGAATATACGTTGAAAGGAAAAAACACTATCGGTCCGAAAGAGATAAGAACAGGTTTGAAGTTAGGTACTAATGATGGAGAGTATGCAACTTTTGAAGAAGTTCCTTATGGAGAATATATCACTAAGTTTGAAAATGTAGAACCAACAGCTGACGGTAAAGTCGTTATTGAGGTTGTTGGCTTGAGTGGAGCTGCGACAGAGGGGCATTTAAATGCATTGTCTATAAGGCAGGTACAGTAACAGGGTCTCATTCTTTTCTATATTCGAATAAAGATGAAACAAAATAAAGTTCTGATTGCAATTCTGCTTTTGTTGCTATCATTTCTTCAGAGTGGAGCATATGCGCAGCAAAAAGCTATTAAAATATTAGCTATTGGCAATAGTTTCTCACAAGATGCGGTGGAGCAGTATTTGTATGAACTGGCAGATTCGGAGGGTATTCCTGTGATTATTGGCAATATGTATATAGGTGGTTGTTCTTTAGAACGTCATGTAAAGAATACTCGTAGTAATGATTCCGTTTATGCCTATCGGAAGATCGGTTTGGATGGTAAGAAGATAGAAAAGAAAAAGATGGCGCTGGAAACGGCACTGGCGGATGAAGAATGGGATTATGCCAGTCTTCAGCAGGCTAGTGCCTTCTCTGGCATGTATGAGACTTACGAAGTGTTTATATCGCTAGTGCGGAAGAAGACCGTTGGGCTGACCCAAAAGGAGAATTTCTTTCCGGGTTTTATGCTTCTCCTGTTTATGAATTGTTCGGTTTGCCGGGATTACCTGTAAAAGAGATGCCGTCTGTCAATCAGCCTATATTATCCGGAACTATCGGTTATCATATCCGTTCGGGGCAACATGACATTAACCTGTATGACTGGACACAGTATGTGAGGTTTGCCGATCAACATCTGAAAAAAAAATGATTAACAGAGATTTGCATGAGAATCCATGATAGCCAATGTGTCTGTCTGAAAGAACTATTTGGATTAATAATATAATAACTAACTGATGAAGAAACAATGAGAAGAAAAGGATTAACTTTCGGTGTATGTCTGTTGGGAGTAGCATGTACCCTTTCGGCAAAAGATATAAAAAGTGCTCCTTTGTATAAGGATGCCGAAGCACCGATTGAAAAAAGAGTCGATGACTTGTTGGCACGCATGACTCTGGAAGAGAAAATTCTGCAACTGAACCAATATACCATGGGGCGGAATAACAATGTGAATAATATAGGAGAAGAGGTTAAGAAAGTGCCGGCAGAAATCGGTTCATTGATTTATTACGATACGAACCCTACTTTGCGTAATAACGTGCAAAAGAAGGCTATGGAAGAGTCTCGTTTGGGCATTCCTATTATTTTTGGTTACGATGCCATTCACGGATTCCGTACTGTATATCCTATTTCTTTGGGACAGGCTTGCTCATGGAATCCTGAATTGGTAGAGAAAGCATGCGCTGTTACTGCGCAAGAAGCCCGTATGTCGGGAGTGGACTGGACGTTCTCACCGATGATTGACGTGGCGCGTGACCCTCGTTGGGGACGTGTGGCCGAGGGATACGGAGAAGACCCGTATGCGAATGGAGTATTTGCCGCTGCTTCGGTGCGTGGTTATCAGGGAGATGATATGTCGGCCGAAGACCGTATAGCTGCCTGCCTGAAGCATTATATTGGTTATGGTGCTTCAGAAGCCGGACGTGATTATGTTTATACTGAAATCTCTGCGCAAACTCTTTGGGATACCTATCTGCTGCCTTATGAAATGGGAGTGAAGGCGGGGGCAGCTACTCTTATGAGCTCTTTTAATGACATTAGTGGAATTCCCGGATCAGCCAATCGCTATACGATGACGGAGATTCTGAAAGAACGTTGGGGACATGATGGGTTTATCGTTTCCGATTGGGGAGCAATCGAGCAACTGAAAAATCAGGGATTGGCAGCTAGCAAGAAAGAAGCGGCAGTCTATGCTTTCAATGCCGGTCTTGAGATGGATATGATGTCTCATGCTTACGACCGCCATATGAAAGAGCTCGTTGAAGAAGGAAAAATAACAATGGCTCAGATTGATGAATCAGTACGTCGTGTCTTGCGGGTCAAATTCCGTTTAGGCTTGTTTGAACGCCCTTATACTCCGACTACAACTGAGAAGGAACGTTTTTTTCGTCCGCAGAGTATGGATATCGCAGCCCAGCTTGCGGCAGAATCTATGGTATTGCTGAAAAACGAGAACGGGCTACTGCCGTTGGTAAATAAAAAGAAGATTGCCGTAATAGGGCCAATGGCAAAAAATGGCTGGGATTTGTTAGGCTCTTGGTGCGGTCATGGGAAAGATACGGATGTAGCAATGCTTTATAATGGATTGGTAACTGAGTTTGCTGGAACAGCCGAACTGCGTTATGCATTAGGTTGCAACACACAAGGAAATAATCGCAAAGGTTTTGAAGAGGCATTGGAAGCAGCCCGTTGGTCTGACGTAGTTGTTCTTTGTCTGGGCGAGATGATGACCTGGAGTGGTGAGAATGCTTCCCGTTCCTCTATTGCATTGCCTCAGATTCAGGAAGAACTGGCAAAAGAATTGAAGAAAGCCGGTAAACCAGTCGTATTGATATTGGTGAACGGACGCCCGTTAGAGTTGAACCGGTTAGAACCTATTTCTGATGCTATATTAGAAATTTGGCAGCCGGGTGTGAATGGTGCGGTTCCAATGGCGGGAATATTGTCAGGGCGTATCAACCCTTCCGGCAAACTTGCCATGACTTTCCCTTATTCGACAGGACAGATTCCTATTTATTATAACCGTCGTAAGAGCGGTCGCGGACATCAGGGCTTCTATAAGGACATTACAAGTGACCCGTTGTATCCGTTCGGTCACGGACTGAGCTATACAGAATTCAAGTATGGCACTGTTACTCCTTCTGTTACGACAGTCAAACGTGATGGAAGTCTTTCAGTAGAAGTTTCTGTCTCGAATACGGGAAAACGTGATGGCTTGGAAACGGTACATTGGTTTATCTCCGACCCTTATTGTTCTATTACCCGTCCGGTGAAAGAATTGAAACATTTTGAGAAGCAACTAATCAAGGCTGGTGAAACGAAAGTCTTTCGTTTTGACGTTGACCTGGAACGTGATTTGGGTTTTGTTGATGGGAACGGTAAACGATTTCTGGAAATCGGAGAATATTATATTCTGGTAAAAGACCAGAAAGTAAAGATAGAGCTAATAGACTAAAATCCGGTAATGGGAAAAATAAGAAGTTGTCTTTAAAGGCTACGGTTGAGTTATAATATCGAATGATAACCAAATGAATATATAATGAAGAAAACACTTTTATTGGGAATATCCCTGTTATGTGCCACTTTTATAATGGCAACAGAGATTCCTTTTCAAAAAGCAGAAATTAAGTCTATCATGCGAAAGGTGGCGGATTGGCAGATTGCCAATCCCCATCCTGCCCCTGAACATGACGACTTGAATTGGCCGCAAGGCGCTCTTTATGTCGGCATGGTGGATTGGGCGGAACTGGCTGAAAAAGAAGACGGCGATGATACCTATTATAAGTGGCTCACCCATATAGGCCGGCGGAATTGCTGGCAGCCGGACAAACGGTTTTACCATGCCGATGATATCGCCGTATCGCAGTCCTTTCTGGATTTATACCGCAAGTACAAAGACGAAGCAATGATTATCCCTACACTCGCCCGTGCAGAATGGATTGTCAATCACCCGTCCGAAGGCAGTTTCAAACTGATAGAGGGAGACTTAAAGACTTTGGAACGTTGGACTTGGTGTGACGCTCTCTTTATGGCTCCCCCTGTATATGCCAAACTATATATGCTGACCGGAGAGAAAAAGTATATCAAATTTATGAATCGTGAGTATAAAGCGACTTATGATTACCTGTTCGATAAAGAAGAAAACCTGTTCTACCGTGACTGGCGTTATTTCGATAAGCGCGAAGCCAATGGCAAGAAAGTCTTCTGGGGACGTGGCAACGGTTGGGTGCTTGGCGGCCTGGTTGAAATATTAAAGGAACTGCCCAAGAAAGACAAGAACCGCCAATTCTATGAAGAATTGTTTGTAAAACTGGCTACACGTGTTGCCGGATTGCAGCATCCGGACGGTTTCTGGCATGCCAGTCTCTTGGACCCTACCTCTTATCCGTCACCGGAAACGAGTTGCACTACTTTCATTGTCTATTCCATTGCTTATGGAATAAACGAAGGCTTATTGGATAAGGCAACCTATCTTCCTGTGATGGTAAAAGGTTGGAATGCATTAGTCTCGGCTGTAGAACCGAATGGAAAACTGGGCTATGTGCAGCAAATCGGTGCCGACCCGAAGAAAGTGACTCGTGATATGACGGAAGTTTATGGAGTCGGCGCTTTCTTGATGGCGGGCAATGAAATCTACAAAATGGCGAGATAATCTGTTCCCTTATAGAGAGGGATGCCAAAAATGGAATATCTGCTTTATACAGTTCCGATTGTAACTGTTAAGTATAGAAGGGCTATATCAAACTTCGTTTCAAAGCAATGATATGGCTCCTTCTATTATTGATAAAGAACGTTAATATTATATAGCTCCACCTATATAACATACAAGAATCCTGCGCCTGTAAATATATAAAATACTAATCTAATTAAATGGAAGACTTGGAAAGAGAACTTTTGTTGATTTCCAAAGGGGATGAGCTAGCTTTTAATAGTTTCATGAACCGATATTCGAAGAGATTATACTATCATGCCTTTGGTATCCTTAGTAATAAGGAAATGGCTGAAGAAGTGGTAGGCGATGTTTTCTTTGAAGTGTGGAAACTACGTAAGACGCTTTTGGAAATAGCCAGCATGTTGAGTTGGTTGAATACGATTGTATATCGTAAGTCAATCTCTTATTTGCGCAAGGAGACAAAGAGTAATCAAGAAATCTCTTTTGAGGAACTTCAGAATTTCTCTTTTCCCGATATGCAGAATCCGATGGATGACATGCTTTCACGTGAAGAACTCCAATGCTTGAATGAAGCAATTGATAGTTTGCCGCCCAAGTGCAAACATGTATTCTTTTTGGCAAAACTGGAACAAATGCCTTATGCGGAAATTGCGCGTATGCTGCAAATCTCGCTTCCTACTGTGAATTACCATATAGGATATGCTATGAATGCTTTGAGAAAGAGACTTGTGGACGGGTGATTTAGAAAAAGAATAGCACTAAAAGAAAAAAATAGAATTTCAACCTATAGATAAATCTAACCTTTGCGTCTTTATAAATAGAAGGGAACTTCTCATGAGAAGATTATAAAAGGGAAAAAGATATTGAAAGGATAAAAAGAATTGAAGATGGATAAAGATATTAATGATTATACATATGGGGATTTGCAGGGCGACATCAAGTTGAAGTCGTTTATAGAACACAGTACCCCGGCCGAGATAGATATCTCCGGCATTAAGAAAAAAGCTTTTTTGAAAATGCATCAGCAAGAACGTAAATCCAGGCAGCGGCGCGTTTTGATGTATGCCGGTTCGGTGGCTGCTACGCTGCTTCTTTTAATAGGTATAAAATATATAGTTACAGAGGATACAATGAACGGTTTGTCCCACATGGAAGTTACGGAGTTGATGGCTGATGCATATGATGAAGAGGTGGAAGTGCCTGTGGGCGAAAAGATGACGTTGATGTTGGCTGACGGCACCAAGATTATAGCCAATTCACGTACGATTGTCCGCTATCCCAAACGTTTTGATGGTGAGTGCCGTGAGGTGTACGTGAAGGGTGAGGCTTATTTCGATGTGGCACACGATGCAGAGCATCCGTTTTTGGTTCATTCAGATAATTTCAGAGTGAAAGTACTTGGAACAAGATTTAATGTGAACAACTACGATACTTCGGATTCGCAAGTGGTATTGGTTCAAGGCTCGGTAGAACTAAAAACGACAAACAATGATCGGGTTCGTATGAAACCGAATGAAATGGTGAATTTGCAGGAGGGTGGTTTCGCTGAGAAGCGGTTAGTAAATACCGACGAATATACTTGTTGGATGCAGGGTATGATTAACCTGGCCGGTGAAAGTGTAGAGTCTGTCACCCAACGACTCAGTCATTATTATGGAGTGACGATTCTGCCTGATGATAAGATATCGGCTAATAAGCTTTATGGCAAGCTGATACTTGGTAATCGTGTGAAAGAAGTTTTGCAAACCATTGAAACCATGACGCAAACCCGTATGAAAGTTCATGGTGATACGATCTACTTAGTGAAGAAGTAACTGCTTTTGTAGTCAGTTGCTACTGAATGAAATAATTACATAAGAACTTATTATCAACCAATTTATAATGCCTTCATAGCAAGGTAGAGGAGACTTATACGCTTTCTCGTAAGGAGAAGCTATGCTTTATTAATACCATTGAAGAATATGAAAAGATACACTTTGTTACGCACATTTATGCTTTTTATAGCAGCTCTGATACTCTGTGGATGGTCTTCGACACATACACAAGCAGCTATAACTAAAGGAGTGAAGGCGCCCGGACAAACAGTATGTTTTGAGCCTGATACTACTTCTGTACTCAAAAATCCCCTTACGGGTTGGGTAATGTACCTGGGACGTGCATGGGATGAAAACTTTTGGCAGACCCAACACTATGATGCTATGCCCGTAAATGGTGGGGACTCTACTGTTCGTGTGAGCGATTATGCCGGTACATGTTACATTCGCATCAATTGGAACATGCTCGAAAGTAAAGAGGGAAAGTATGTATGGAACGATCCGGACTCACGTATCTATAAATTGCTTGCTTCGGTGCGCGAACGTGGAATGCGGTTGGCTTTCCGCATCAATGTAGACAGCCGCGACCAGGGACAGAACACACCTCTTTATGTAAAGGAAGCCGGTGCGAAAGGTTTTCAAGACCCTAATAATTCTCAAATGTGGTCGCCTTATCCTGACGATGCCGTATTCCAACAGAAATACGAAAAATTCCTTCAAGCCTTTGCCGTTGCTTTTGACGACCCCGATAAAGTGGATTTTATTGATGCCTATGGACTTGGCAAGTGGGGTGAAGCGCACGCTGTGAAATATAATGACTACTCAAATAAAGTAGCAGTATTCGAATGGATCACCGATGCTTATGCAAAAGCCTTCAAACGTGTACCATTGGTGATAAACTACCATCGTCTGGTAGGAGACACCATCAGTTGGGCGGAACCACATCCTGATAGTAAGAGACTGCTCGAAAGAGCCATTGCCAAAGGATACACCATCCGTCACGACGCTTTTGGGATGACCGGCTACTACGAACAGTGGGAAAAAGATTTTGCCCGCGCTTACCGCTTTCGCTTGCCCATCATTATGGAGGGAGGATGGATTACCGGAGCACACCACCGTTACTGGATTGATCCCTGTGGAAAGTATCGTGAAGGTCATTCGGAAGATGTACGCTTAGGCGAGTACGAAGAAAGCCGCAATGCTCATGTCAATATGATGGATCTTCGCATTGGCGATGAAGTAGCCTCATGGTTTAATACCTCTTTCGACCTGGTAAAACGTTTCGAGCGTGAGGGAGGATACCGGCTCTATCCCACTGAGGTAAGTTTCGTAAATAAAGCCCGTTCAGGCGAACAGGTGAATGTACAACATAACTGGCGCAATCTGGGTTGGGGATACTGTCCTACCAACATTCCCCAGTGGAAAGGAAAATATAAAGTCTGCATCGCTTTGATGGATACTAATCATAACATTGTGAAAAAACAACTTGCAGAGGAAGCTGACCTCTCAACTTGGGTGCAAGGTCGTGATGGTCATTATACTACCACTATCAATCTGGATGGACTTCAAAAGGGAAGTTACACTTGGCTTATCGGCTTGGTTGATACTACCAAAGCATGCCAGCCGGGCTTGAAGATGGCGGTCGACAAGAATCTTCTATTTGAGGGATGGTGCAAAGTCGGCAAACTTAAAATCAATAAGTAACCGGCAGATTACTCATAAATCGTTATGCAATAAATATTAATTATTAATCTTATATTATGAATCGAAAAACAATCACAACTACGGTGGTGAGCTTGGCAAAAGCTTTCTGCCTGGCTGGACTACTGTCTGTACCCGCTTATTCCAGCGCGTCGACTGTTTCGTTCGAAAAGGTAAATGGGATGTATATCCTTAAAGCCGAAGATTCGACTGTAAAGCAAGTGTTCGACTACATTGAGAAACATAGCCAATATGTTTTTGTCTATGACCAACCAGTGAAAGACCGCCTCAACAACAAAGTAAACATCGAACTGCAAGGAAAGTCGATTGATGCTATTTTGACGGAAGTATGCCGGCTGGCCGATTTGAAATATAACATTCAGAACCGCCAGGTAACTATCACTGCCAATTCTTCTAAAAGGGCTGCCACCCAGGTGAAAAAAGCGAAGCGTATCTCGGGACAGGTAGTTGATGCCACCGAGCTTCCGATGATTGGTGCTACAATTCGTGTGAAAGGTAGTGAAGCAGCTACCATTACCGACCTTGACGGTAAGTTTCAGATTGATGTTCCCGAGGGTAGCGAACTGCTTATCAGCTACGTCGGTTATATGGACAAAACCGTGCGGATAGATAGCAAGAATATGTATGCCATCGTAATGGAAGAAGCCAGCAAAGCACTCAACGAAGTGGTTGTTATCGGTTACGGTGCGGTAAAGAAGAAAGACCTCACCGGTGCGGTGGCAGCCGTGAAAGGGGAAGAGTTGGTGAACAAACGCACAGCCATGCTTTCCAATGCCTTGCAAGGATCACTTTCGGGTGTGATGGTGACGCGTGATAACTCGGCTCCCGGTGCAGGCGCCGCTTCTATCCGTGTGCGTGGTATTACTACTATGGGTGAATCGAGTCCGTTGATAATTGTAGACGGTGTACAAAGCTCGCTCGACTATGTGAATTCTAATGACGTCGAGAGTATCTCGGTACTGAAAGATGCTGCGGCAGCCAGTATTTACGGTTCGAAAGCTGCTGCCGGTGTTATCTTGGTTACTACCAAGCGCGGTAACGATAGCGGTAAAATCAATTTGAAGTACAATGCCGAATTTGGTTGGGAAATCCCTACCAAACAACCCAACATGGTAGGAGTCACCCGCTACTTGGAGATGAGCAACGAGTTGAAGTATAATGATAATCCTACCGGCGGTTTTTTTCAAGAATACACGGCCGACCAAACAAAGAATTGGGTAAAGTATAATGCTACCGATCCCAACAACTACCCCATTACCGACTGGACTGACTTGATTTTGAAGTCGAGTGCACCCCGTATGACTCACACTCTCTCCGTATCGGGCGGTAACAAAGCGGTAAAGTCGGTAGCTACCCTTTCGTATGACGAGGTGGACGGTCTTTACGATGGCCGTGGATTCCAGCGTTATATGTTTCGTTCGAACAACGACTTTAATATCAACGACAAACTTAGTGCCCAAATAGACGTGAATATCCGTCATGCTAAGAGTAGTACTAAAAATTTTGATCCTTTCGATACCATGCGTAAGATGCCTGCTATCTATCCCGCTACCTGGGACGATGGTCGTCTGGCTTCGGGTAAGAGTGGTTCAAACCCCTACGGGTTGCTTGTAGCCGGTGGTAACTCAGTGGCTCACAGTACCCAGGTGGCAGGTAAAGGTTCGCTGACTTTCAAGCCCATCAAGGGATTAAGCATCTCGGGTATCGTATCTCCTTTCATCAATTATCAAAAGAAGAAAGCGTTTAAAAACTCATGCGGATATACCCTCGCCGATGACCCCGAAACTTTCGGCGGTTATTTCGACTCCGGCAGCACATGGACTACTAATTCGCTTGAAGAAACCCGTAAGGATAATTATCATGTCACCAGCCAGCTTATTGCTAATTATATGGGAACCTTTGGAAAGCATAATCTCACAGTGATGGCAGGTTTTGAGAACTACTACATGAAGGACGAAGAACTGACTGCTGCCCGTGATAAATACGAACTTACCGGTTATCCTTACCTCAATATCGGTTCGGAAGATTTCCAGACCAATAGCGGTAAAGGCAATGAGTATACTTCTAATTCAGTTTTCGGCCGTGTTATCTATTCATACGCCGATCGTTACCTGTTTCAGGCCAATGTACGCCATGATGGTAGTTCGCGTTTTGCCAAAGGTTATCGTTGGGGTACCTTTCCTTCATTCTCGGCAGGTTGGGTAATGAGCGAAGAAAAATTCATGAAGAACCTCAATTGGGACTGGCTTTCATTCCTGAAGTTGCGTGGCTCGTGGGGTAAGTTAGGTAACGAACGTATCGGTGACAACTATTTTCCCTACATTGCTTTGATGAGTTTTGGAAATTCATTATTCTATATGGCTGACGGAAGTGTTGTTTCTGATAAGACAGCCCGCCCTGCTGTGTTGGCTGTAGAAGATATTACTTGGGAAACAACTACCAGTACCGACATCGGTCTGGATGCCAACTTCTTCAACAATCGTCTGCAGTTTCACTTTGACTATTATTGGAAGCAGACTAAGGATATGTTGCTGAATATCGAGATCCCTTACTTCATGGGATACAACAACCCCAGTACAAATGCGGGCAAGATGTCTACTCATGGTTATGATATCGAACTGGCATGGAACGACCGGATAGGAGACTTCAAGTATGGCGTGAATGTGAATTTCTCTGACTTCCTCTCAAAAATTGACTATATGAATGATGGCGAGCAAATCAGCGGTGGTAAGATTAAGCGTGCCGGTGTTCTTTTCAATGAATATTATGGTTATGTGTGCGATGGCATCTATCAGACTCAGGAAGAAGTGAACAATTCGGCCCGTACCAGCACTACCGTAACGGTGGGTGACTTGAAATATCGTGATATCAGTGGCCCTGATGGTGTACCCGATGGAATAATCAGCCCCGAGTACGACCGTGTCCCCTTGGGTAACTCACTTCCTCGTTTCCAGTATGGCGGTACATTCAATGCTTCCTACAAGGGGATTGACTTCAGCATTGCTTTCCAAGGTATCGGCAAGCAGAATTCGTACCTTTCTACTGCCATGGTACAACCTTTGCGTGATAACTTCGGTAACGTGCCGTCAATTCTCGAAGGTAAATATTGGAGTCCCTTCAATACCGCTGAAGAGAATCTGTCAGCCAAATATCCCCGCCTTTCGAACGTATCGAAGAACAATAACTACGCCACATCTAGCTTTTGGATGTTCAACGGTTCATATTTCCGTTTGAAAAACCTCACATTGGGTTATACCCTGCCTGAAACTTGGACGCAAAAGGCAGGCATAAATCGTGTCCGTTTCTATGTGAGCGGTAGTGACCTTTTCTGTCTGAGTAATTTCCCCGACGGTTGGGATCCTGAAATGAGCTACAAAGCTTATCCGATTACCACTTCTTTAGTAATGGGTCTGCAAGTTAACTTTTAAATAAATAGGAGTAGAATATGAAAACAAAGATATTATTATTAGCCGGAATGTGCCTGGGGCTTGCTGCTTGTGAGAGCATGGACCTGGTACCCAGATCACAAGGTAATACCGAGTCATGGTACACGACCGAAACAGAATTGCGCCTGGCTTCCAATGACTTTTACATTTTGGGTTATTGGCAAGAACCTCTTAGTTCGTCCGAACAATGGTCGGATAACACTACTTATCGTCAGACGAACCGTAATCCGGGAAGTGGCGGAACCATACTTGATGGAACCATGAACGGCCAGCAGTACGAAGTATATGCCTTGTGGCAACAATCATTCAAACTCATTGCCCGCGCCAACACAATGCTCGAGAATATTCACAAGGCACAGGGTTCTGTGTCTCAGGAAGTGTACGACCGCTATGCCGGTGAGGCTTACTTCTGCCGTGCCTGCAAATATGCCGAATTGATTTTCTTCTATGGTGATGTACCCTATCAAGAGGAGACTATTACCATTTCCGAAGCTTTGCAACGTGGTCGCAGGCCTAAAGCAGAAGTGATTCCTTTGGTGTACGCTGATTTTGATAAAGCGATAGCCGGTTTGCCCAAAAGTTATGGACAGGGTGAGAATATACATGCTACCAAGGGTGCAGCGCTGGCTATGAAAGCACGTTTTGCCCTCTATATGGGTGACTATGAAATAGCTGCTCAAGCCGCCAAAGATTGTATGGACCTCAAACTCTATTCTCTGGAGCCCGACTATGCCAAGCTTTTCAAGCAGAGCACCAAACTGAATGATGAGAAAGTGTTTGTGATACCTCGCTCTATTGAAAACAGTGTGATACTCGACTCTTGGATTGTGAAGAACGCTCTTCCCCGTAATGCCGGTGGCTATGGCTCGTACAATCCTTCATGGGACCTCTTCGCTTCGTACCTTTGTACTGACGGGCTGCCTATCGACGAATCTCAACTGTTCGACCCTCGCAACCCTTTCAAGAACCGCGACCCTCGCTGTACAATGACCCTCGTTGAGTTCAACACCGAGCACTGTGGCTTCGAATACGATCCCAGCCCTGCTGCTAAAACTGTGATGAACTACACCACAGGCAAGGCGCAGAGCAATCAGGATACCCGTATCGTAAATCAATATAGCTCATATACGGGCTTGTTATGGAAGAAAGGTATTGATGCCAGTTGGACAGTAGACCAGAAGGTAGAGCAAGACTATATCATCATGCGCTACGCAGACGTACTGTTGATTTATGCCGAAGCTATGATCGAACTGAACCGGATTGACGACAGCGTATTGAAAGCTATCAACATGGTACGTGCCCGCGCTTATGGCGTAAATGTAACGTCAACCGACAGCTATCCTGCCGTGACCACTACCGACCAGACAGAGTTGCGCCGTGCCCTGCGTATAGAACGCCGTATGGAGTTTGCCATGGAGAACCAACGTCTGCAAGACTTGATGCGTTGGAAATTGGCAGGAAAAGCATTGAACGGTTACAACTATATCATGCTTATCAACCCTACGGATTTGCTGAACAATGTAGTGAACAAGAACCTCTGGTTCTGGGGAATGACCCCGCAAATCGACGAAGATGGTCTGGCAGACTTTTCGGCTCTCTTCAATGCCGGTTATTGCTCGCAGGGTGCCAAGCGCATTTTCCCCGAACGCGAATACTTGTGGCCGCTGCCTACACATGATGTGGAATTGTGTCCCAACTTATTGCCCAACAATCCGGGTTATTAATCCTATAAACTATTACGAATATGAAAACAATGCATTTATATAGAAGCCTTGGTGTGGTGGCCGTGGGAATGATGAGCATATTTGCCACCTCGTGCGAAGAGGATATAGACAATACTGCCTCACGCAATCAGTCGGAGATTGAACTGGCTCCTTCGGGTGAATTTATTAGGCTCGATGAGAGCAAACCCAACGAAACGGCTGTCATTCTGAAGTGGAGTACCGCTCACGATTTTGGTGAGGATTATATCACGACTTATAAATATGAGATGCAGCTTATCGGCAGTGAGGCCACGAACATCAAGGAGTTTGATGACGATGGAGAATTCTTTCGCTCGTACACCAACGAGGAGATGCAGAACATATTGATTGACCATTTCGGACTCACCACCAGTACCATTGGTGAAGTACTGTTTACTGTAACAGCCAATTTTGAAGGTCCCCGTCTGATGGTGCCCGATATTGCTACGGCTACATTAAAGATAAAAACGTATGGTCCTAAGCAGTACAAAGCCGATAATCTCTATGTGGGAGGTTCCGCTGTGGGCGAAGACAATATCAAGTTGACGTTGAAAGATGAGATAAACAAGATTTATAGTTACGAAGGTGCTTTGGTAGCCGGTAAGATAAACTTCCCTGTTGATTATGCCGATGAATTGAATGCTATTGGGCCGGAAACTGCTGATACTCCTATTACCACAGGTGAGATGCCAGGTGTCATATTTGACCGTGCCGAAGCTAATTCGTGGGTGATTCCGTCAGCGGCTACATATCGTATCACTGTGAATATGAGCAAAAAGACTGTGAAGATAGTAGAAGCCGGTGCGGTAGTAGAAGCCGATCAGGTATTCTTGGCTGGTAGTGCCGTAGGTGAAGAACAGATTGAGGTGGCTCAAGCTCTTGAAAACGACCAGATCTATGCTTGGCGTGGTGAACTGAAAGCCGGTAAGCTCTATATCCCGCTCACCTTCGAAGGTGAACAAGCGATGGCCATTGTACCCGAAATTGCAAATAACCACGACATCGAGGATGGTCAGTTGGCAACATTTGGGCAAGTACTCATTAGTAAAGTAGATAATCAGTATTGGACTATTCCGGCTGACGGTACTTATCGTATTGTATTGAATAAGGAGGAAAAGACCATTACTATCTATTCGGCTGATACTGATTTGAAACCGCTTAGAGTATCGTTCAATAATACTGAACTGGGGAAAAATCCTTGGGAACAAGATGTCAATGTACTGCATATGTACGGTGGTTTCAATAGCTTTGCTTACGACGCGGGTACTGACGAAGAAACAGGAAAGGCTTATAGGTACTGTCAAGTGAAGTATAACCTCATTCAGAGTCTTGCCAATCCGAAAGTCTTTGTTTATAAAGGTGATGTATTGCCTCGTAATGAATATACGGATAATTATAAGAAGACATATAGAGGTTGGGTGAACTTCAGCACTTTACGATATGCTAATAACGGATGGTTTGTTGGATCTACAGCTGACGCTAAACGTAATGATCACAATGGATATACTGAAGTAATAGCAGGCAAGGTAGAAAAGGCTGTAACGGGTCAAGCTGATAACCGCTATGCTTACTTCCTCATTCCCGAAGGCTGTAACTATGTAGTAGTGGATATAGAGAATAACACTGTACTCTTTGATATTAAATAAATCCAAAATGAAAGAATAAGGGGTGAAGCTTCAATCACTTCACTTCTTATTCTACCTTTTAAACAATAACAATTAAGACATATATTCTATGAACAAAATAATAAAAAATAGCATCAAGACCTTGTCGATGTGTCTGCTGGCTGCTACGGCTTTTATAGGCACTGCTTGTTCAGACGATGATGACCTTACAACCGATTACAGTTGGAACATTGAAGGCAACACTACCGTCAGCATTAAGCCCGAACGCTATAAACTGTTGCGCAATCCTATGAGTGGATGGGTTATCTACTCAGGTATCGGAAGTGGCATGATGATGGATTTCTGGAATCTCTACGACAATTTCGAATCGTCCGAAGGCACCGTGAGAGTATCCGACTATGGCAATACCCTCTATGTACGTGGACTTTGGAGTCATTTCAACCCTGAAAGAGGTAAATATGTATGGGATGAAACTTTGCAGACTGAACCGGCGAAGCGTTTCCAAATGCTGGTGAAAGGAGCCAAAGAACGCAACTTGAAGCTTGCCTTCACCTTTGTGTGCGACAGCCGCGACAAGCATGAGAATGCCTGTCCCGATTATGTGGAAGAAGCCGGTGCCGAAGGATTCACCACCACTACCGGTAGTGTAGACGTATGGACGCCTTATCCCGACGATCCCATTTTCCAAAGGGAATATGAAGCGTTCCTCACTGCTTTTGCTGCCAAATACAATGACCCCGACGTCACTCAATTTGTGAGCGGCTTTGGATTGGGCAAATGGGGTGAGACTCACACACTGAAATACTCTACAGGTGATGAGACTCCCAGACAAGCTGTATTTGAATGGATTACCGACGTAATGTCCCGCCTTTTCACCAAAGTGCCAATCATGATTAATTATCATCGCTGCTTGCTTAGTGGCAAAGAGTTTAGTGATACCGATAACGATGTAGCCGCCGATATGGTGAAACGTGCCGTAGCCAAAGGCTTCTGCCTGCGTCACGATGCTTTCGGCATGAAGCAATATTATAAGGATTGGGAACGTGGCATCAGTACTACCTATCACGGCATTGTTCCCATTACTATGGAAGGTGGTTGGGTGGAATCATCCCACGGTGGTTCTATTGCCGGCGACGGTTACAAGAATTTTGCCGAGGTGCGTCAGGGAGAATATGATGAGGCTAAGGGCGGTTATGTCAATATGATGGACCTTCGTTTTGCTACCAACGTGAACACTGGTGAAACGCACTCTTGGTTTAACACTGCTTTCCACTTGGTAAAGGAGTTTATATCCGAAGGTGGTTACCGACTTTATCCCGACCGTCTGTCTATTCCTACTACAGCCCGTAGCGGCAGCAATGTATCATTGACTCACCGCTGGTCGAATCTGGGTTGGGGGTATTGCCCTACCAATCTTCCGCAGTACGGTGACAAATACAAACTGGCTATCGCCTTGCTTGATAAGAATACGGAAGAGCCTGCCCGCATCTATATAGAAGAGAAAGCGGATATTGCTACCTGGATGAGCGGAAAGCCCAAGACATACACTAGCAGCATCAAACTCACCGATGTATCCGCAGGTACTTACACTTGGGCGGTGGGATTGGTAGATACTACCAAAGAGAACGCTATCGGTATCTTACTCTCAGCCCGCGATGAGTACCAAACCGCCAAAGGTTGGGTGAAAGTGGGAGATATAACTATTCAATAATTAAAAAAAACGCTGTGCTGTGATGAAAAAAATCTTACTGACATGCATAGCCGTAGCCTGTAGCCTTGTGGCTGTAGCCGAAGAACTGCTCATCGAAGCAGAAAGCTTCAGCCAGCGAGGCGGCTGGGTGCTCGACCAGCAGTTCATGGATCAGATGGGTTCGCCCTATCTCATGGCACATGGTATGGGCATCCCTGTGGCGGATGCTACGGCAGAAATCAACATTCCCCAAGCGGGCACTTACTACGTATATGCCCGTACTTACAACTGGACTTCACCTTGGACCGATGCCGAAGGTCCCGGAAAATTCCGCCTGGCTTTAGGCGGCAAATTGCTGAAAGCTACATTAGGACATACTGGTAATTCCTGGCAATGGCAATTTGCCGGAAAGGCAGTATTGAAAGTAGGGACTACCACCCTTGCGCTGAAAGACCTCACCGGTTTCGACGGTCGTTGCGATGCCATTTACCTTACGACCGATGCGAATACGCAACCCGCTACCTGGGATACGACAGAGACAGCCGAACTTCGTGCCCGCTTGCGACAACAACAGACGGTACCCTCTCATCAATACGACTTAGTGGTAGTAGGAGGGGGAATAGCCGGAATGTGTGCTGCTGCATCGGCCGCCCGATTAGGTTGCAAAGTGGCACTAGTGAACGACCGTCCTGTATTGGGTGGCAATAACTCGTCGGAGATTCGTGTACATCTCGGTGGTATCATCGAAATGGGTCCTAATCAGGGATTGGGGCGTATGATACGCGAGTTCGGTCATGAACGCTCTGGCAATGCACAACCGGGTGACTACTACGAAGACCAGAAGAAAGAAGACTTCATAGATGCCGAAAAGAACATTATCCTTTATGCCTCTCAACGTGCGGTAGCCGTGAAGATGCAAGGAGATCGCATTGCGTCAGTCACTATCCAGCACATCGAGACGGGAGAACAAACCGAACTTACCGCTCCTCTCTTTAGCGACTGCACAGGCGACGCTACCATAGGCTATTTGGCCGGTGCCGATTGGACTATGGGACGTGAAGGCCGCGATGAATATGGCGAGAGCCTTGCTCCCGAGCAACCCGACTCATTGGTGATGGGTGCCTCTATACAATGGTATAGCAAGGACATGAAGAAGAAAACTTCCTTCCCTCATTTTGAATATGGCGTGCGCTTTGACGCTGAAAACTGTGAGCCTGTAACCATGGGCGAGTGGAAATGGGAAACAGGCATGAACCGCAATCAAGTCAGCGAAGCTGAACGTGTACGCGACTATGGACTTTTGGTGATATATTCCAACTGGAGTTATCTGAAGAATCACTACACAGGCGATAAGAAGTACGCCAACCGTTCCCTCGACTGGGTGGCATATGTCTCAGGCAAACGTGAATCACGCCGTCTCTTGGGCGACTACGTACTGTCACAGGACGATATAGACAAGAATGTGGCGCACGAGGATGCTTCGTTCACCACCACCTGGAGCATCGACCTTCACTTCCCCGACAGCGTGAACAGTGTCCGCTTTCCCGGCAATGAATTCAAGTCGGCTACGGTGCATCGTTGGATTCATCCTTATGCCGTTCCCTATCGCTGTCTCTATTCTCGCAATGTGGACAACCTCTTTATGGCAGGCCGTAATATGAGTTGTACCCACGTAGCCTTAGGCACAGTACGTGTGATGCGTACTACCGGCATGATGGGTGAAGTAGTAGGTATGGCAGCCGGACTCTGCCACAAGCATAGTGTAGAGCCGCGTGACATCTATCATCATCACCTGCCCGAACTGAAGCAACTTATGCAAGCGGGCCTGGGCAAACGCAATGTGCCCGATAACCAACGCTTCAACGAACCCAACGAATTGTTGGAAGTTCCGGGAGCTTACATCAAACCGTAGACAAACTATGAGCAAAAAAAATATTATCACGATATTTCTATCGGCAATATGTACCTTGCCGCTTTGGGGCGGACAACAGTATTACGCTTTTCTGAAAGGTGACACGCTACGTATGGGCAATAACTATATGGAACGCGCCATGCTGTGGAATAACGGTGCGCCTGTCACCATCAGCCTTACTGACAAGCAACACGGAAAAACCATTCCGGCACAGGGCAAACAACCCGATTTCTCGATTGTGAAAGGTATCCCTACGGATGCCACATTCACCGTGAACGAGATACCGACGAACGGCATCCACGCCAGTTATCTGCAGGCTACCGTGGCTTGCACTATCGGTTCGCTGAATATAGAGCGTCGCTATCGCATTTATGCAGACTGTCCCGCCATTGCTTGCGATACCTATCTGAAAGGGCAAGTGGAACTTTATCAGAATAAGGAGGATAACCGCTCTAACGCCGACCGCAAAAATATAGAGCACACGGCCGATATGGCTACGGGGGTGAAAACTCCCACGCTCGACAGGCTGCAACTATCCGGCAATCATTGGAGTGCCCGCACAATAGAGTTTTTCGACTACACCGATTGGAACGACAATCTGGTGACCGGGCGTACCTGGCTTCCTTACCGTCGCAATACGTATCGTGGTAATTTGCTTTTTGCTCATGACGTAGCTACGCGTCAAGGCTTCTTTTTCTTGAAAGAGGCTCCCAGCAGCAGTACCCAATTACATTATCCGGGTTCTGACTTCGTGGCGGACTTTAGTGATTTTATGGTAGTGGGGCTGGGCATTGCGTCTAATGATGTAAAGCCGGATAGCTGGACCCGCGTTTATGGATGCGTTACCGGCATCTATACCGGTGGCGAACAAGAAGCGCTTACTGCCCTGCGCCTTTATCAGAAACAACTGCGCCACCACACCGCCGCACAGGATGAGATGATTATGCTCAATACCTGGGGCGACCGTAGTCAGGATGCCAAAATAGATGAGGCTTTCTGCCTGGCAGAACTGGACCGTGCCGCACGCATGGGCATCACCCTCTTTCAACTGGACGATGGCTGGCAGAGCGGAAAAAGCCCTAACTCGAAGACTGCCGGAGGCAGTTTTAAGGATATCTGGAAAAGTGGCGATTACTGGACGCCCAACCCCACAAAGTTCCCTCATGGACTGAAACCTATTGTAGAGAAAGGCAAGAAATTGGGTATTCGCATCGGATTGTGGTTCAATCCCAGCATACAGAATGATTTTGCCGATTGGCAAAAAGATGCGCAAGCCATTATCGGACTTTATAAGAAGTACGGCATCTGCTGTTTCAAGATAGACGGCTTGCAGATACCGACCAAGACAGCCGAACAAAACCTGCGCCAACTGTTTGATACCGTGTTGGAGCAAACCAACCATGAAGTGATTTTCAACCTTGATGCCACTGCCGGTCGTCGCGGCGGATACCACTATATGAACGAGTACGGCAACATCTTCCTGGAAAACCGCTATACCGATTGGGGCAACTACTACCCTTATCGCACCTTGCGCAACCTTTGGATGCTGTCTCGCTATGTACCGGCGGAGAAGATGCAGATAGAGTTCCTTAATAAATGGCGCAATGCCGATAAGTATGACGCTGCCGACCCTTTTGCTCCCGCCCGTTACAGTTTCGATTACCTCTTTGCCATCACCTTGGCGGCACAGCCGTTGGCTTGGATGGAAGCTTCGAACCTGCCCGAAGAGGCTTATATTACGGCATCTCTGCTCAAGAAGTACCAACCCTTGCAACTCCGATTTCACCAAGGTGTCATACTGCCCGTTGGTGAAGAACCTTCGGGACGCTCGTGGACCGGATTCCAATCGACCGTCTCCGGTACGCAAGGCTATCTTGTTGTTTACCGCGAAGATAATGAGCAAGCCAAGGGGACTATTGACACCTGGCTTCCTGAAGGCAAAGAAGTGGATTTTATCCCTGTGATGGGAAGTGGCAAGAAGTTTGCCGCAAAAGTCGGCGCACAGGGTAGAGTAAGTTTCGAGCTGAATGACAAGAACTCTTTCGCACTCTATCAATACGAAGTAAAGCCATAAAAAGGCGGCTATCTGCATTTTACGCTAATGATGAATGATATGTTAACGTCTGATTTACAGAGTATTATGATGCGTGGAGGGGAGCATTAATACCCCTGCTGTTAGGTGTTAATAGTTGAGTTGTCAGGTATTAACAGTTGAGCGGACAGGTATTAATAGTTGAGACAATGGGTATTAATAGCTGATAAATGAAATCTTAATAGCTGATAAATGGAATATTAATATAGCAATGACAAATGAAATAAAATAGGGAACTATGATAAAAAGTGTACGTTTTCTTCTTCTCCTGATGATATTTGTCTCCATGCAGATCGTTGCATGGGGACAGCCACAGGAAAGACTGGTTCAAGTGCAGGTCACTCCCGACCACACCAATTGGCTGTATAAACCGGGAGAAAAAGTGAAATTCAAAGTGGCTGTATTGAAATGCAATATCCCACAGGATAATCTGGAAGTGCGCTATGAGATTTCAGAAGACATGATGAAACCTAATCAGACAGGCAAACAGCCTTTGAAGAACGAAAAGCTTGAAATTAACGCAGGGACTATGAAAAAAGAAGGGTTCCTGCGTTGCCGTGCTTTTGTCACTTGCCAAGGACGTGAGTATGAAGGCGTGGCTACCGTCGGCTTTTCTCCCGAGAAATTGCAACCGACCACCCCGTTGCCTGCCGACTTTCTGGAGTTTTGGAAAAGCACCAAAGAAGCCGCAGAAAAGTGGGCACTGGAACCTATAATGACTTTACTGCCGGAAAGGTGCACGGATAAAGTGAACGTATATCATGTCTCTTTCGCGAACAATGACTATGCGTCCCGTATGTACGGCATCCTTTGTGTCCCGAAGGCTTCCGGGAAATATCCGGCGATTCTGAAAGTGCCGGGCGCAGGCATCCGTGCCTATAACGGAGAAGCCGAACGTGCCGGAAAGGGTTTCATCATATTGGAAATCGGTATTCACGGCATTCCGGTCAATATGGAGGGGGATGTCTATCACCGCCTTTATAACGGAGCTTTGAAGAATTACCACTCGTTCAATATGGACAATCGGGACAAGTACTATTACAAGCGGGTCTATACCGGCTGCGTGAGAGCCATTGATTTCATTTACACACTTCCCGAATTCAATGGTAATCTGGCTACCTTTGGAGGAAGCCAGGGCGGTGCGCTTTCCATTGTAATTGCGGGACTGGACGCTCGTGTCAAAGGATTGGTTTCTTTCTATCCAGCCTTGTGTGATATGGCGGGTTATGCCCACGGTCGTGCAGGCGGTTGGCCGCATATGTTGAAGGATGAGAAGAACCGGACACCGGAAAAGATGAAAACCGTTCAGTATTTTGATGTGGTGAACTTTGCCCGGCAGGTCAAAGTTCCGGGATTCTATACTTTTGGTTATAATGATATGGTTTGTCCGCCTACCACCACTTACTCCGCTTACAACGTGATTAATGCTCCGAAAGAGCTGTTTGTAGCTGAGACGACCGCCCATTATGCCTATGCCGAACAGTGGAGTGCAGCTTGGAACTGGGTAATGAATTTCTTGAAAAATGAATCGAAAAATGAATCGAAAAACGAATAATGTACTAATACCACAAACTGATAGATAAATGAAAACAGGTAAGAAATTAAATTTATGTCTATTGTTGCTAATCGCTTTTACAGGAAGCGTTGCGGCACAGGAACTGATAACGAATGTATATGGTCGCGACATCCATTCACTGAATGGTAAATGGAATGCCATCATCGACCTGTACGACCAGGGACAACGGATGAAAATCTATGAGAATCAGCAACCGAAAGGAAATATTGATTTCTACGAATACGCATTTGAAGGCGGGCTGCGTCTTAACGTTCCGGGAGATTGGAACTCCCAATCGCCCGAACTGAAATATTACGAAGGCACTGTATGGTATGCCCGTCACTTTGATGCCAAACGCTTGGCAGACAAACGCCAGTTCCTTTATTTCGGTGCTGTCAGCTATCGTTGCAAAGTCTATCTGAACGGAAAAGAGATAGCAGAGCATGAAGGTGGTTTCACCCCTTTCCAAGTGGAAGTGACAGACCTGTTGAAAGACGGCGACAACTTCCTGGCAATAGAAGTGAACAACCGCCGCACCAAAGACGCTATTCCCGCTATGGCCTTCGACTGGTGGAACTATGGCGGCATCACAAGAGATGTGCTGCTGGTGAAAACTCCCCGGACATTTATAGAAGATTATTTCATCCAACTGGATAAAAACGCTCCCGACCGCATCATCGCCCGCGTGCGTCTTTCTGATAAAAAAGCAGGTGAGAAGGTAACAGTTGTTATCCCCGAACTCAAAATCAATGCGGAGCTCACCACCGACGCAGAAGGAAAGGCGGAAACCGTATTGAACGCGAAGAAGCTGCAACGCTGGTCGCCGGAAGAACCGAAACTCTATGGCGTGACCGTATCTTCAAATACCGACCGCGTGGATGAACAAATCGGCTTCCGCAATATCACCGTGAAAGGAACAGATATCTACCTGAACGGGAAGCCGACATTTATGTGCTGTATCTCTTTCCACGAAGAAATCCCGCAACGTATGGGGCGTGCCTTCTCGGAAGCCGATGCAGCCATGTTGCTGAATGAAGCGAAAGCGCTTGGCGTGAACATGATTCGCCTGGCGCATTATCCACAAAATGAATACACAGTACGCCTGGCGGAAAAGATGGGTTTCCTTCTTTGGCAGGAGATTCCCATTTGGCAAGGCATTGACTTTACAGACAATGATACCCGTCAGAAAGCGCAGAGGATGCTTTCTGAAATGATTAAGCGCGACCAGAACCGCTGCGCGGTAGGTTATTGGGGCGTTGCCAATGAAACACAGCCTTCCAAAGAACGGAACGAATTCCTTACTTCCCTGCTCGAAACGGGAAAACAACTGGACACTACCCGTCTGTACGTTGCCGCTTTCGACCTTGTGCGCTTCAATAGCGAGAAGCAGCGTTTTGTAATGGAAGACGACTTCACTTCCCAACTGGACGTCGTAGCTATCAATAAATATATGGGCTGGTATCATCCGTGGCCTGTCGAGCCGAAAGACGCTATATGGGAAGTAGTGACGGACAAACCGTTGATTATCTCGGAATTTGGCGGCGAAGCATTGTATGGTCAGTCCGGTGATAAGAACGTAGTCAGCTCCTGGAGTGAAGAATACCAGGCACGTCTGTATAGAGACAACATCCGTATGTTCGACAATATCCCGAACCTGCGTGGAGTATCGCCCTGGATTCTGTTCGACTTCCGTTCTCCGTTCCGTTTCCACCCCACCAATCAGGATGGCTGGAACCGCAAAGGACTCATATCCGACCAAGGTATGCGTAAGCAAGCGTGGTATCTGATGAGAGATTATTTTGCTAAAAAGAGAAACAATAACTAATAATAGATGACTATGAAAACCATAAAATGGAACAATAACTTCCTGTTGGCAGGATTATTATTTTTAGTGTCACTATTCTCTGTCGGAGGAGTATTGGTATCCTGCTCCGAATCGGAGAAAATAGTGACGCAGATTGAAGAGAAAATCGTCTATGTAGACGGCAAATGGATGGTGGTAGCTTCCAATGAAGTTACCGTTACTACGGGCGAAACGGTTACATTGAATGTAACGGTAGGCGGTGACGAGAATCTGAAACCTGAATATACTTGTACTTCCGAAAACCCCAATATAGCTACCGTAGCGGTAGACGCAGACAATAAGGCTGTCACAATCACAGGTGTATCTGCCGGAAACACGTCCATCACTATCGAATGTCCTACGGATACCAAACCGCTTGTCGCCACGATTCCCGTTACGGTGGAGCAAGGGGCAATCCGGATTCTTGCCATCGGCAACAGCTTCTCTCAAGACGCGGTGGAGCAATACCTGTATGAATTGGGCGCAGCCGTAGGACATGATTTTATTATTGGCAATATGTATATCGGCGGATGCGATTTGGACAAGCATCTGGCTAATTTCCAGTCGGATGCCGGAGCGTATGAATACCGCAAAGTGGTAAATGGCGAGAAAGTGGGGAAAAACAGCTATAAGTTATCTCAGGCATTGGCCGATGAAAACTGGGATTACATCAGCTTGCAACAGGCGAGCGGCAAATCCGGTAAGTACGGTACGTACACAGCGCTTGCGGATTTGATTGCCGGCATACAGGCGCGTTGTCCGCAGGCTAAATTGATGTGGCATCAGACTTGGGCGTACGCTTCCAGTTCCACTCATGAAAGTTTCCCGGATTATGACAGCAACCAGATGACTATGTATAACGCCATTGTGTCCGCTGCCCGACAGGCGATGACGAATCATACGGCACTGAACCTGCTGATTCCTTCGGGCACTGCCATCCAGAATGCCCGTACCTCTTTCTTGGGTGACGCGTTCAATCGCGACGGCTATCATCTGGAAGTTACTTACGGTCGATATACTGCTGCCTGCACTTGGTTTGAGATGATTACAGGACAAAACGTTGTCGGCAACCCGTATGCTCCCGAAACGATTGACCCGCAGGTGGTGAAGATTGCACAAAATGCTGCTCATTACGCTGTACAGAAACCCGACGAAGTGACCGATTTGGTTGACTTCAAGCAACCGGAACTATCTGACACTGAATTGAAAGCCCCCATCTATATTGATTTCGGCCCGACTTCACTCTCTGCCACTCCGTGGAATAATATAACCTCGCATCAGGAAAGTTCAACTTCAAGTTGGATAAAAGATGCGGAAAACAATTATACGAATATTGGCGTCAGAGTCCTTGGCGGATTTACCGCGACTCATGCCGGAGTCGGTTCCGAACCGGCCAGTCCGGTGACGGTGGATGGCGTGGAATTTCCGCTGACTGCATGGAAAGACGGTTTGTTAGTGAGAGGAGAGAAAAATCAGGGTGATGTAGGTCCGGGAAGAATAGAAATCTCTCAACTGGATGCAGCCCGGAAATATAATTTCACTATTTTGGCTATCCGTTTCAATGGAAGCAAAGACGCCCGTATCTCTTCTTACAGATTGATAGGTAAAACGGAGAGTGAAGCTAAAGAAGTGAAAACAGGTATTAAGGATGTTGCCTCGTTTAATGCCGCAAACTTCGAGGAGTACATTGCCAAGTTTGAGAATGTAGAACCGGATTCGGAAGGCAAGGTCATTGTCGAGGTGAAAGGGCTTGATACCGGTAGTGCCGCGGAAGGGCACATCAATGCACTATGCATTAGTCTGGTGAAATAAGGTCTGGTTTTTATCATATTGATTATAATGAAGCAATATAGAAATGTAGTGATTTGTATGTGCATACTGCTCCTTCTTGCCGGAGGAGCGTATGCGCAGCAAAAAACGGTCAGGATACTTGCCATCGGCAACAGCTTCTCGCAGGATGCCGTGGAGCAATATCTGCATGAACTGGCGGAAGCCGAAGGCATTTCAACCATCATCGGCAATATGTTTATCGGCGGCTGTTCTCTGGAGCGTCATGTGAAAAATGCCCGTGACAATGCTCCCGCCTATGCCTACCGGAAAATCGGTACGGATGGAAAGAAACGGGAAAAGGGCAAGATGTCTTTGGAAGCGGTGTTGGCAGATGAAGACTGGGATTACGTCAGCCTGCAACAGGCAAGTCCTTTTTCGGGAATGTATGAGACGTATGAAGCCTCTCTGCCGGAACTTATAGAATATGTAAAAGCACGCCTTCCAAAGAAAACAAAGCTGATGTTGCACCAAACCTGGGCATATGCGTCTACTTCCAAGCATAGTGGATTTAAAAACTACAACTGCAATCAACTGACCATGTATCAGGCAATTGCCGATGCAGTGAAGAAAGCGGCTAAAGCGAATAAGATAAAGATTGTCATCCCTTCGGGCACTGCCATACAGAACGCCCGTACTTCTTTCATCGGCGACCATCTGAACCGGGACGGCTATCATCTGGATGTGAAGGTTGGACGTTATACCGCTGCCTGCACTTGGTTCGAACGTATCTTCAAGTGCAATGTGGTCGGGAATCCTTATGGACCGGAAGGGGTGGATGAGGCGCGGAAAGCTGTTGCCCAGAAAGCTGCCCATGCAGCAGTGAAACATCCGTATAAAGTGACTGACCTGTTTATTACTAACTAACCGACGAAAATACAAATGAGAAAAAAAGCATTAGTTTACGGAATCTGTCTGCTGGGTATGGTATGTACCCTTTCGGCAAAAGATAAAAAAGGGGGTGCATTATATAAAGACGCAAAGGCTCCGATTGAGAAACGCGTAGACGACTTGTTATCCCGCATGACTCTGGAAGAGAAAGTGATGCAGTTGAACCAATATACCTTGGGACGGAACAACAACGTGAATAATGTAGGCGAAGAAGTAAAGAAAGTGCCCGCGGAAATCGGTTCTCTGATTTATTTCGAGGCAAATCCCGAACTGCGTAATAATATGCAGAAGAAAGCGATGGAAGAATCCCGTCTGGGTATTCCTATTATTTTCGGCTATGATGCCATTCATGGATTCCGTACTGTATATCCTATCTCATTGGCGCAGGCTTGTTCCTGGAACCCGGATTTAGTGGAACAGGCATGTGCCGTATCTGCACAGGAAGCCCGTATGTCGGGAGTGGACTGGACGTTCTCACCGATGATTGACGTGGCACGTGACCCCCGCTGGGGACGTGTGGCGGAAGGTTATGGCGAAGACCCTTATGCGAACGGAGTGTTCGGCGCGGCTTCCGTCAGAGGTTATCAAGGTGATAACTTGTCGGCAGAAAACCGTGTGGCAGCTTGTCTGAAACATTATGTAGGCTACGGAGCATCCGAAGCCGGACGTGACTATGTATATACCGAAATCTCCCGGCAAACTCTTTGGGACACTTATCTGCTCCCTTATGAAATGGGCGTGAAGGCAGGTGCGGCAACTCTGATGAGTTCTTTTAATGATATCAGCGGTGTGCCGGGCTCGGCGAATCCTTATATAATGACCGAGATATTAAAGAACCGTTGGGGGCATGACGGTTTTATCGTTTCCGACTGGGGAGCTATCGAACAGTTGAAAAACCAGGGATTGGCAGCAACCAAAAAAGAAGCTGCCCGGTATGCATTTACCGCCGGTCTTGAAATGGATATGATGTCTCATGCTTATGACCGTCATTTGCAGGAGTTGGTAGAAGAAGGCAAGGTATCAATGGCTCAAGTGGACGAAGCTGTCCGTCGTATCTTACTTTTGAAATTCCGTCTCGGCTTGTTCGAGCGTCCTTATACTCCGGCTACAACAGAGAAAGAACGTTTCTTCCGTCCGCAAAGCATGGACATCGCCGCCCGTCTTGCGGCAGAATCCATGGTATTGCTGAAAAACGAAAACAACGTTTTACCGCTGACGGATAAAAAGAAGATTGCAGTAATAGGTCCGATGGCAAAAAATGGCTGGGACTTGTTGGGCTCCTGGCGTGGGCATGGAAAGGATACGGACGTTACCATGCTTTATGACGGACTGGCTACTGAATTTGCAGGAAAAGCCGAACTGCGTTATGCGTTAGGTTGCAATACACAAGGGGAGAACCGCGAAGGATTTGCAGAAGCATTGGAAGCTGCACGCTGGTCTGACGTAGTTGTTCTTTGTCTGGGCGAGATGATGACCTGGAGTGGTGAAAATGCGTCCCGTTCTTCTATTGCACTACCGCAGATGCAGGAAGAACTGGCAAAAGAACTGAAGAAAGCCGGCAAGCCTGTCGTACTAGTATTGGTCAATGGTCGCCCGTTAGAATTGAACCGTCTGGAACCGGTTTCTGATGCCATACTGGAAATCTGGCAACCGGGTGTGAATGGCGCGCTGCCGATGGCGGGGATATTGTCCGGACGTATTAATCCTTCCGGCAAACTTGCCATGACCTTCCCTTATTCGACGGGACAGATTCCTATCTATTATAACCGTCGTAAGAGCGGACGCGGACATCAGGGATTTTATAAAGATATAACAAGTGACCCGTTATATCCTTTCGGTCATGGACTGAGCTACACTGAATTCAAGTATGGCACTGTTACCCCTTCTGCCACTAAAGTGAAGCGTGGCGATAAGCTTTCGGTGGAAGTGACTGTCACCAACATCGGTGCCCGTGACGGAGCGGAAACAGTCCACTGGTTTATCTCCGACCCGTATTGCTCAATCACGCGTCCTGTAAAAGAATTGAAGCACTTTGAGAAACAACTCATCAAAGCCGGAGAAATGAAAACTTTCCGCTTCGACATAGACCTTGAACGTGATTTCGGCTTTGTTAATGAAGACGGTAAACGATTCCTCGAAGCTGGAGAATACAATATTCACGTACAGGGACAGACCGTTAAAATAGAATTGATAGACTAAAACACATACCACCATGAAAAAGAAAATAGGTATCATAAGCCTGTGCATGCTTGCATGCAGCATCCTGACCTGTGCACAAACGATTACTCCCCAAGCGGAACAACGTGCGAAAGAGCTTGTATCCAAAATGACTTTGCAAGAGAAAATAGAGTACATCTCCGGATATACCAGTTTTTCTCTGCGTGCCATACCTCGTTTGGGAATACCAGAAATCAAATTGGCTGACGGCCCGCAGGGAATCCGCAATCATGCTCCCAAGAGTACCCTTTATCCGTCCGGCATCTTGTCTGCTTCCACCTGGAACCGGGAATTGCTTTATAAGTTAGGTCAAGGCTTGGGACAGGACGCCAAAGCAAGAGGCGTTAATATCCTGCTTGGTCCGGGCGTGAATATCTATCGTGCTCCGTTGTGCGGCCGTAACTTTGAATACTTCGGTGAAGACCCTTACTTGACGGGTGAGACAGCCAAGCAATATATTCTTGGCGTGCAATCGGAAGGAGTCATTGCGACCATCAAGCACTTTGCCGCCAACAACCAGGAGTGGAGCCGCCATCATGCGAGTTCGGACATAGACGAGCGTACTTTGCACGAGATTTATTTTCCGGCTTTCCGCAAGGCTGTACAGGAAGCGAACGTGAGTGCTGTAATGAACAGTTACAATCTCTTGAACGGTGTCCATGCCACTGAACACAAATGGCTGAATATTGATGTCTTGCGCAATCTTTGGGGCTTCAAAGGTATTCTTATGTCGGACTGGACTTCGGTATATTCCGCCATCGGAGCAGCTAACGCCGGACTTGACCTCGAAATGCCGAAAGGGCGTTTCATGAATGCCGACAACCTTATCCCCGCCATCAAAACGGGCACGGTGACCGAAGAAACCATCAACCTGAAAGTACAGCATATCTTGCAGACTTTAATAGCTTATGGAATGTTGGATAAGGAACAGAAAGACAGCAATATTCCATTGGATAATCCATTCTCCCGCCAGACAGCTTTAGAGTTGGCACGCGAAGGTGTGGTATTGTTGAAGAATGAAGCTAACCTGCTCCCGTTGAAAGGAAAAACAGCCGTAATGGGTCCTAATGCAGATTTGATACCTACCGGTGGCGGCAGTGGTTTTGTCACTCCTTTTTCTACCGTCTCAGTGGCTCAAGGCTTGAAGGAATTGAAGAAAAAGAATCTGGTATTATTGACGGATGATGTGATTTATGAAGATATTGTTAATGAGTTTTATACTGACGCCAATCGTGAGGTGAAGGGCTTCAAGGCTGAATACTTTAAGAACAAGACTCTTTCGGGACAGCCGGAAGTTGTACGCACGGAATCTTCTGTTGATTATGACTGGGGCTATGGCGCACCGTTGGACGGTTTTCCGACAGATGCCTTTTCTGTCCGTTGGACAGCCTGTTATGTCCCACAGGCAGACGGTCAGTTGAAACTCCACATCGGTGGTGATGACGGTTACCGCCTGTTTGTGAACGACAAGCATATTACGGGCGACTGGGGTAATCATTCTTATTCCAGCCGTGAAGTTGAACTTCCTGTTGAGGGCGGTAAGGAATACCGTTTCCGGATTGAATTCTTTGATAATATTTCTTCGGCCATCATCCGTTTCAACGCTTATAGCCTTAATGAGGCTAAACTTCGTCAAGGACTGGCAAAAGTGGATAATGTAGTGTTCTGCACAGGCTTCAACAGTAACACGGAAGGCGAAGGATTTGACCGTCCGTTTGCCTTGCTCCGCTATCAGGAATTGTTTATCAAGAAGATTGCTTCCATACATCCCAATGTCGTAGTTGTACTGAATGCCGGTGGCGGTGTGGATTTCACCAACTGGTATGATGCCGCAAAAGCTATTCTTATGGCCTGGTATCCGGGACAGGAAGGCGGTCAGGCGATAGCTGAAATCCTGACCGGCAAGATTTCTCCAAGCGGCAAGTTACCGATTTCTATCGAAAAGACATGGGAAGATAATCCGGTGCACGGCAGTTATTACGAGAATTTGAAAGCTGAGATTAAGCGTGTAGACTATTCCGAAGGTGTCTTTGTCGGTTATCGTGGATATGACCGTTCGGGCAAAGAACCTTTCTATCCGTTTGGCTACGGTTTGTCCTATACTACTTTTGCTTACAGCAATATGTCTGTGGAGAAAACGGGTGAATATCAGGTTACAGTTAGCTTTGATATCGAGAATACAGGTAAGATGGATGCTTCGGAAGTGGCACAAGTGTATGTGCACGATGTACAATCCTCTGTCCCCCGTCCTCAGAAAGAACTAAAAGGATATGAAAAGGTGTTCTTGAAGAAAGGGGAGAAGAAACGGGTTTCTGTTGTGCTGAATGAGGATGCATTCGCTTTTTACGATATGAATCAGCATCGCTTTGTAGTGGAAAAAGGCGAGTTTGAGATTCTTGCCGGCCCGGCTTCCAATCGTTTGCCTCTGAAAGTTTTAATTATACTTTAAACTTTTGGAGATTTAACAGAATGTTTTAATCATACTTCAAACTTACTTTTACTATTTAGTAGTAGAATTGACTGGGACAAGTATTACACTCAGTGAAATGATGTAGGAGACTTGAGTAAGTTCAGTATATGGTTCTGTTTACTTCGGTATTGTTATGAATTAAGTATATGGGTTGTTCTGGATAGATTCTGGAAACGTGGCGGGAAATTAAAAAAAGACGGTTGTCTTTTTTTAATTTCCCGTTATCTTTTTTCATTAGACGCGGAGCAAAGTGTAAAAGTGTGAGGGGTGTGAGGGAGGATTTATAACTTTCGTGTGTTTTTTATAAGAGAAGAAAGATAAAGATAGTATAAAGTAATAAGTTGGAAATCCTCCCTCACACCCCTCACACTTCGTTCATTCATTAGAGTTTCGTTTAGTTCATTTCCGCACTCTAATGAGATAATTTATTTAGCTCAACAGTTGATTGGGTGAGTCACTAACTCAACTGATGTTGGTTATGAATTAAATAGTTTAATAAATCATTTAAAAGAACGCACCGATGAGGTTTCTTTTCTTTAGAAAATCTGTATTATAATTCCTTTCCTTGGGCGGACTATTTTCCATAGAGTTCTTGGTAAAGAAAAAAAAGGTTGTATCTTTGTGGTGCATTTCATACCAGAAGGCAAGGAAACTTGCCAATCTTTGTGACGGGCATTTTGTGTCTGTCCGAGTTCATTCTATATGGCGGTTTCGTACCCCCGTGTAGAATGTTAATGCATCTACTGCCTTCTGGTGAAATGCAACGGGAAAGGCGGAACCGCTCTTATTATTCAGAAAATCTTCGCCTGCCACATAACTCATAATCATTATTATGGAAACAACCCAAGTATCCGTTCGACCAACGGTGGGAGATATGGTAACAACTCCCAAAAACGTATTTTATGTTCCTGACGAAGAATTAAAGGACTTCTACCTCAAATTCGCCCATTTCCTAAATCCGGATTCCTGCTGCGCAAACCGTACTGAATTCGAAATACTGAACATTCTGCGGAAAGAGCTAAAGAAAAACATGGACGTATTGAATCGCCTGAACATGCATGTATGGCACGAAGGTATAGCGGAAATTCAAACCTTATGTGGAACTTACTCCATACAGGACAATTTGGGTAAAAAGGAGCGCATGCAAATGAATATTTCTATGGGGAAACATTTGCAGTTTCTCATTCAAGCAACGATGGATAGCCCTGTATTTAAACAGATGTATAAGAATTACTCTCTGCATTACAATCGCTTGGAAGGCTTGCTCAAGCAAATGGCAAAGGATATGAATCTGCCAAAGGAGTAATCTTGAATAATCGGGGAGAATACTAAAAAGTAGATTACCTGTCCTGATACTTACCCAAAGGTATAGTAATGAATTTCAAAGTATAAAAAAAGATGGAGAAAGGGAATTGAATCTCTTTCTCCATCTTTTATTTTATTGTAGACTGTGAATTACTTCACTTCCCAAGTATCATTAGTCATCAACAACTCTTGGAAATTGTGATATTTCTTCTTGCCTTTGATTTCCTCGATTTGTTCTGTAACAGCATCATTGTACGTCGGAGCGTCTACATCACGGATTACACCCAGTGCAATCGGGAAGTCGGGACCTTCCATCAAAGCCAGTTTCAATTGAAGCGTATTGTCCTGGCAGTGTGCGTCGTGGATAAGGATATCCTTTTCTGTGATACCATTCTCACCGAGTTTCACTACTTTCAGTCCGAAACCTTCCTGCATCAATCCGAATTCCTTGTTTTCACCAAACAGCATCGGTTTGCCGTGTTCCAGATAAATAGCATTCTTGGCACGTCCTTCTTTCGTTGCAACAGAAGCGTGAGTTCCGTCGTTGAAGATAACGCAGTTTTGCAAAACTTCTACCACAGAAGCACCCTTATGGTTGGCTGCTGCTTTCAATACTTCGATGGAAGCGGCACCATCCACAGCTATACAGCGTGCGAAGAAACGTCCACGGGCACCGAAAGCAAGTTCAGCCGGGTGGAACGGGTCTTCTACTGTTCCGTAAGGAGATGATTTGGTTACAAGTCCACGTTCCGAAGTCGGTGAATATTGTCCTTTTGTCAGACCGTAGATACGGTTGTTCAACAGAATCATATTCAGGTCGATATTACGGCGTAAAGCATGGATGAAGTGGTTGCCACCGATTGCCAGGCCGTCACCGTCACCGGAAATCTGCCAGATAGTCAAATTCGGGTTAGCTACTTTGGCTCCCGTTGCAACGGCGGCAGCACGTCCGTGAATGGTATGGAAACCATACGTATTTACGTAGTAAGGCAGACGGGAAGAACAACCGATACCGGAAATAACGGCAGTATCGTGCGGAGCTACCCCCAGTTCGGCCATGGCTTTGTGCAGTGAATTCAGGAAAGCGTGGTCACCGCATCCCGGACACCAGCGAGGTTGGCCTGATTTATAATCTTGTACGGTATATACTTTATCGCTCATCTCTTATTCCTCCAATAATTTAGTAAATGCATCTATCAATTCTCTCGTAACGAAAGGCTGGCCTTTCACCTGGTTGAACTGGCTGATGTTCAATCCGGGCACTTTCATGCGCAGATAACCTGCAAATTGTCCCAGATTCTGTTCAGCTACCACGATTTTCTTATATTTACGCAATACGTCGGCAGTGTTCTTTGGTAGCGGGTTGATGTACTGGAAGTGAGCGAAAGCCACTTTCTTTCCATGTTCACGCATATAGTCCATAGCCAGACGGAGATGGCCGTAAGTACCGCCCCAGCCAACAATCAGCAAGTCTGCGTCTTTGTCGCCCAACACTTCAAGTTTGGGGATATAGTCTGCAATCTTGTCCACTTTGGCTTGGCGAAGGTTAACCATCTTGTTGTGGTTTTCGGGTTCGGTAGAGATAGCGCCTGTTTCGTTGCTCTTTTCAAGACCACCGATACGATGCATGAAACCTTCTGTTCCCGGAGTAGCCCAATAGCGTACGCCTGTTTCTTCATTACGTTGGTAAGGAGTCCAGTTGCCTGCCATGTCCGGAGTCACATACGGCGGGTTGATAGCAGGATATTCGTCCAGGTTAGGAAGTTTCCATGCGGCAGAACCGTTAGCTACAAAAGCATCGGTCAGCAATACAACCGGAGTCATGTGTTCCAGGGCAATCTTACATGCCATATAGGCAGCGTCGAAACAGTTGGTCGGTGATGTTGCGGCGATTACAGGCATCGGGCTTTCACCGTTGCGTCCGTAAAGGGCTTGCAATAAGTCGGTCTGTTCCGATTTAGTAGGAAGACCGGTAGACGGACCACCACGCTGTACATTGACAATCACTAACGGAAGCTCGCCGATAACAGCAAGGTTCATCGCCTCACTCTTTAGGCAAACACCGGGGCCGGAAGTCGTAGTTACTGCCAAAGCACCGGCAAAAGCAGCACCGACAGCAGAAGCACAACCTGCGATTTCGTCTTCGCATTGTACAGTCTTTACTCCCAATGATTTATGTTTGGATAATTCGTGCAGAATATCGGTGGCCGGAGTGATAGGGTAAGAACCCAGATACAGTTCCAATCCTGCTTTCTCGGCAGCGGCAATCAATCCGTAGGCAGTTGCCTTGTTACCATTAATGTCTGTATAAAGCCCTTTTGATTTCGGAGCTTTGCTTTCAATTTTGTAAGTAGAGACAGAAGCGTGCGTGTTGGCTCCGTAGTTGAAACCGTCGTTCAATACCTTGATGTTAGCTTCTGCTATTTCGGGTTTCTTGGCGAATTTCTCGCGCAGCATTTTCTCTGCTGCTGCCAGGTTGCGGTTGAACAACCAGCATACCAGTCCCAGCGCAAACATGTTTTTGCAACGGAGTGCTGATTTATTGTCCAGTCCCGAGTCCTTCAAGCTCTCTTTGCACATGGAAGAGATGGGGACTTCGAGTACTTCCTGCTTGATGCCCAGTTCTTCGAAAGGATTGTCAGTCTTGAATTGTGCCTTTTCCAAATCTCTGGCTTCGAATGAGTCGGAGTCGGTGATGATAAGTCCTTGCGGTTTACAGAATTTGATTTGTGTTTTCAGTGCGGAAGGGTTCATTGCTACTAATACGTGGCAACGGTCTCCGGGAGTGTAAACTTGTCCGGCGCCGATGTGTACCTGGAAACCGGAAACACCGGTCAGCGAACCTTGCGGGGCGCGGATGTCTGCCGGGTAGTCGGGGAATGTACAGATGTCATTTCCTACCGTAGCCGACACGTTCGAGAAGATGTTGCCGGCCAGCTGCATGCCATCGCCGGAGTCGCCGGAGAAACGTACTACGACTTCCTCCAATTCTTTAACCATCATTTCGTCTGCCATAACTTTAATTACTATATTTAATTTAAAAACTGTTTTTACTTTCAATTTGTGAGCGCAAAGGTCGGAAAGTTAATCGAATTATCAAAATAAAACGAACTTTATTGTCCTATTGACGCTAAATATTTGGAATATCTGAAAGGAACCTGTATTTTTATTCTTGCTAAATCGACAGAAACCGTTATCTTTGCAAACAAATTTGAAGCGGCCTTGTAGTTCAACGGATAGAATAGAAGTTTCCTAAACTTTAGATAGGGGTTCGATTCCCCTCGAGGCTACTACAAAAGAAGAATCTGTGGGAAGTTGTGTTGTAGGCTTTCATGCTGTATCAAGTTTTAAGTTTTACAATGGCTTCTTTTAAGATTAACGTCTTATAGCTTCTATTTGTTTTAATAATCAATAGAAAAAAGCCTCTTCCGGATGTTCGGAAGAGGCTTTTTCTATTTCTGGACTTTATTATTCTTCCGTAGCGGGTACTACGACTTTTTTGTTCTTCATCATGTTGTATGCAATCGGAGATGCAATGAACAGTGAAGACAATGTACCGATAACCACACCGAGAATCATTGCGAATGCGAAGCTGCGGATTGAGTCACCACCGAGGATGAAGATACACAGCAACACGATTAATGTACTCAATGATGTATTAATGGTACGGGCCAGTGTAGTGTTCAGCGAGTCGTTGAACAACACGCGCTTGTCACGTTTCGGGTACAGGCCGAAGAACTCGCGCACACGGTCGAAGATTACCACCTTGTCATTAATAGAGTAACCGATAGCCGTCAGGATAGCACCGATGAATGTCTGGTCGATTTCCAGAGAGAACGGCAGGATACCCCAGAACAGTGAGTAGGCACCGATAATCATAATGGTGTCACAACTCAAAGCTACGATAGAACCGATACTGTAAGCAATGTTGCGGAAACGGAGCAGGATATACAAGCCGATAGCGAGCAGTGCCAATACTACGGAGTAGATAGCGCCTGTCTTGATATCGTCTGCGATACTCGGACCTACTTTCTGTGAACTTACGATACTACCGCCTGTGTGATTATCACGGTCGATGAACGTAGCCAGAGAAATGTTTTGTGTCAGTACTGGTTTCAGCGTTTCATACAAGTATGCTTCGATTTCAGAGTCTACATTGTTACCTTCATCTTCGATGCGGTAGTTCGTGCTGATACGTACTGTTTTCTTGTCTGTACCGATAGCGATAACACTTACGTTGGCATCGCCGAACTTGCTGGCAATCAGTTCACGAACTTGTTCCGGCTCAACCGGGTTCTCGAACTGTACCTTGAAGTTACGTCCACCGGTGAAGTCGATACTCTGGCTCAAACCGCGGATAGCAAACGAACCGATGCAAACGATGATGACTGCACCTACGATAATCATGGATTTCTTATTGGTTCCCATGAAATCGAAATGCGTATTGGTCATCAGGTTCTTTGAAATCTTGGTTGTAAATGTCAGGTTCAACCACTTGTCTTTGTTCATGAAGTGTTCGTAAACTATACGAGTCATGAATACAGCAGTAAAGAAGGATACCAAGATACCGATAATCAATGTCGTAGCAAAACCACGAATCGGACCAGTACCGAAGTTGAACAGGATGATACCTGTGATGATAGACGTCAAGTTAGAGTCGAAGATAGCCGAGAATGCATTGGAATAACCGTCTGCAAGTGCTTTCTTCACTCCCTTGCCTGCACGAAGCTCTTCTTTGGTACGTTCATAGATAAGTACGTTCGCATCCACTGCCATACCCAGTGACAATACCATACCGGCGATACCGGACATTGTCAGTGCGGCTTGGAAAGACGAAAGAATACCCAGCGTGAAGAAGAAGTTGAGAATCAATGCTCCGTTGGCAACCATACCCGGAATGAAACCATACATGGAGCACATGTAAACCATCAACAGAATCAGGGCTACAACGAATGAGAAAACCCCTGCGTTGATGGATTCCTGACCCAGTGACGGACCAACGATATCTTCCTGTACGATGTGGGCCGGAGCCGGCATCTTACCGGATTTCAATACGTTTGCCAAGTCCTTGGTCTGTTCCGGTGTAAAGTTTCCGGAGATTTCAGAACGTCCACCGGTAATTTCTGTATTTACGTTCGGTGCGGAATATACATAATTGTCCAATACGATAGCAATGGCGCGACCTATGTTCTGTTTGGTCAACTGTGCCCAACGACGTGCACCGTCATTGTTCATTGCCATGGTAACTACCGGTTTGCTGTATTGGTTAAATTCATCTTTTGCATCTGTGACAACATCACCTTCCAACGGAGCTTTGCCATTGCGTTCTGTTACTTTGATGGCGTATAATTCGAATGTCTGCTTTTTCTTGTCAAAGTCAGCGGCAGATACACCCCATTTCAAACTAAGGTCTTTGGGAAGCTCTGCTTTGACTTCCGGCATAGCCAGATACTTGTTGATGTCGGCAGTATCTTTGTAGTTGGCATAACCGATAACAGGACCTTGTCCGCTAGAGTTCAACTGAAGGATAGACAACAAAGGATATTGCTTTTTAATTTCTTCCATGTTGGTGGCAGATTTGTCTTCAGCGGCTGCGTCACCTTTCAAGGCGGCTGCAAGGCTGTCGGCAGCGCTTACGGCTTTTTTCTCAACCGGAGTAGCTTCGGTGAGGACTGCGGCTTCGATTGTATCCCCATCAGCAGTTGTTTCTTCAGCCAATACTGCACGCAATTTTGCGTCAGCAGATTGCATGGCAGGAAGAACTTCTTTAGCTGTATAGGTTTCCCAGAATTCGAGGTTGGCAGAACCTTGGAGAAGTTTTCTCACACGTTCCGGTTCTTTGATACCCGGAAGTTCCACCATGATACGTCCCATTTTGTCTTCCAGGCTCTGGATGTTCGGCTGAACAACACCAAAACGGTCGATACGGGTACGGAGTACGTTGAATGAGTTTTCAACTGCAGCTTTTACTTCTGCTCTCAGCACTTTTTCAACTTCTGCATCCGATGATTTCTGGTTGATTTTGTCTTTCAACTGTTGTGTTGCGAAGAGTTCGGAAAGTTTTGCGTCCGGAGCAACTTTGTGGTATTCTCTGACAAACAGGGTGATGATATCATCCTGGCTGTTGACAGCTTGTTTGGCGGCTTCTGCCAGTGCTTTGTTGAAAGCTTCATCCGGCTTGTTGTCTGCCAACGCTTTAATAACATCAGGCACGGAAACTTCAAGGATAACGTTCATACCACCCTTTAGGTCCAGACCTAAACTAATTTCCATCTCACGACATTGTTTCAGCGTCCAGTTCCACAGCATTACTTTCTCATTGGAGAGAGAGTCGAGGTAGTCCTGTTCTACTTTCGGGTCGCCGTTCGCAATTTCTTTCGCCTTGTTGGTATAATGGCGTGTTACGAAGGAGAAGGAGAGGTAGAACACGCATACCAGCGTGAGTAATACCGCAAAAACCTTTACAAATCCTTTGTTTTGCATTTTACTTTTAATTTATGATGATTACTTTTTTAATTTAATTTTCAGTTAAATTCTGTCGTACACAAGTCCTTTTTGCCGCATACAAGGCTGCAAATATAGTTTTTTTTTCACATTTATATGTAAGAAGCCCTCAAATATTTGATGTTTAAGGGCTTTTTTGCAGAATTATTTCATTCCTCTGTTTTTCAGCAGTGGTTCCAGGCTCGGCTCTGCTCCGCGGAAATTCTTGTAAAGTACCATCGGGTCTTCGCTGTCCCCCTTCTCCAATACGTTGTAGCGGAACAGGTCGGCGGTATTCTTATCAAAGATTCCGTGTTCTTTGAAGGCTTCGAAAGCGTCGTTGTCCAGTACATTCGCCCACAGGTAGCTATAATATCCAGCAGCGTATCCGCCAATGATATGATTGAAGTAAGTGACACGGTAACGGGGGGCTATTTCGGGGATAAGACCGAGCTTGCCCATGGCTTCTTTCTCGAAAGAAAGTATATCCATATTCTTTACATCTGTCACAGTGTGCAAGTCCATGTCGAGGATGGCGGCGGCCAACAGTTCCGTAGTCATGAAGCCTTGGTTGAAGGTCTTTTGTTCCAGTATCTTTTCGATGATTTCATCGGGGATTGCTTCTCCTGTCTGATAATGTTTGGCATACATTTTCAGTACTTCCGGTTCGGTAGCCCAGTGCTCGTTGATTTGGGAAGGAAGCTCTACAAAATCGCGCACTACGTTTGTGCCGGACGTTCCTTTGTATTCGCATTTTGTCAGCAGACCGTGCAGACCGTGACCGAATTCGTGGAACAATGTCTCTACTTCGTCCATTGTCAGCAGGGAAGGAGTGTCGCCTACCGGTTTGGTGAAGCTGCAGACGTTGCATACTAGCGGACGGGTAGCTCCCTGTTGTTCGCGGTAGTTGCTCATCCATGCGCCGCCACTTTTGCCGGCACGCGGGAAATAGTCTACATAGAAGATTCCGAGTTGTGAACCATCTGCGTCTTTTACTTCAAAGACTTCTACGTCAGGGTGATAGGTCGGGATGCCTTCGAGTTTGGTCAGGGTGATTCCGTATAGTTTGTTGGCTACGGCAAATGCGCCTTCGCGTACGTTTTCCAGTTTGAAGTAGGGTTTTGTGTCTTCTTCGGACAGGTTGTATTTCTCTTTCCGCAGTTTCTCGGTGTAATACCACCAGTCCCATGCTTCCAGCTTTTCGCCTTTGCCTTCTTTGTCCATTAATTTCTGAAGTTCGGTAGCTTCTGCTTTCGCTTTCGGCAGTGCATAGCTCCAGAGATTGTTCAGAAGTTCCATAACGTTGGTGGCGTTCTTCGCCATTGTTTCGTCCAGGACGAAGTTGGCGTAGCAGTCGAAACCTAATAAATTCGCTTTTTCCAGACGGAGAGAAACGATTTTGCGGATATTCTCTTTATTGTCGTTATTATTGTTGTTGTTACCCCGGTTGATATAGGCTTTGTACATCTGTTCGCGGAGTGGACGGTTTTCTGAATATTGCAGGAAAGGCAGGCGGCTGGCATTGTGCAGGGTGAACAGCCATTTGCCCGGTTGTCCGGCTGCTTTCGCTTCTTCGGCTGCGCTTTGGCGAAACCATTCGGGCAGTCCGGCCAAATCTTCCTCTTTATCAACGAAAAGTTGGAAAGCGTTATTCTCGTTCAATATATTGTTGCTGAAAGTGATGCCGAGTGTGGAAAGCTCCTTGTTGATTTCACGGAGACGGGCTTGCTTCTCTGCGCTGAGGTTGGCTCCCGAGCGGACAAATCTCTTATAAGTTTTGTCCAGCAGACGTGCCTGTTCCGTTGTCAGGTTCAATGAGTCTTTCTGCAAGTACACGTCGTTCACACGCTTGAAAAGTTTTTCGTTCAGGGAAATGTTATCCTCGTGTTCCGAAAGAACCGGAGCCATCTTCATGGAAAGTTCGGTGAGGGCGTCGGTTGTTTCCGCATCTGTCATATTGAAGAAGATAGCGCTTACGCGGTCAAGGATAGGTGCGCTGTTATCCAAGGCTACAATCGTATTGTCGAAAGTCGGGACTTCCGGGCTTTCGATGATAGCTTCTATATTTTGGTTCTGCTCTTCGATACCTTTCAGGAAGGCAGGTTCGTAGTGTTCCAGTTTAATCTTGTCGAAAGCCGGGACACCATACTCGGTTTGAAACTCTGTAAAGAAAGGATTGCTTTCTGTTTTCGTAGCACAGGAGTACATCATACAACTTACTGCTAAAATGGTTAGTGTTTTTTTAATCATCATAAGTGTTTTATATTAGAGTTTACAGTTCTTATCGCTTGCTGATATAGCACCAGATAGGATAGTGGTCGGAAGCTTTGATAGACCGGTCTACGGTGCAATTATAAGCTTTCAGGTTGGGGCTTATCAGGATATTGTCGATTCGGAAATAGAACTTGTTCTGATTATAAGAGATGCCCAACCCCTTGCCGGAGTGGGTAAATGCGTCGTCCAACTTTTGGGTAAGGATACGGTGCGTGTACGAGATAGAACCGTCGTTGAAGTCACCGCACGCAATAATGCTCGGATATTTGCTTTCCGCTACATATCTGGCTACGGAGTCCGCTTGTGACGCACGGATAGCCGATGCTTCCGCCAGCTTCTTTACCAGTTGCCGGAGTCCGGTTTTCACCTTTCGCGCATTCGGGTCTTTTATCATGTCTTCGTAGATTCCTCTGTCTTCCTTGGTGAGTTTGTTGGATTCCAGATGGTTGTTAATCAATGTAATCGTGTCGTTGTTTACATTCAGTACATATCTCATGGAACCGTTATAAGTGCTTTCGTACTTGATGGGACGTGCCGAAAGTATGGGGAATTTGGAAAAACAGGCAAGCTGTACCTCTCCTCTTCCTTGTTGAAGGATAGACTGGTAGGGATAGGCTTTCAGTGCTTTTTTCACGTCCTGCTCCGTCAGGAATTTTTTGTTGGTGGCTGTATTGTATTCCTGCAGGCAGATAATATCGGCTTTACTGTTCGCCAGGTAGGACAGGATAGGATTCTTCCCGTCCTTCTTTTCCAGGTTATTAAAACTCATTATATTGTAGGACAGCAGCTTGATACTCCCTTCCGGTATCGTTTTCGTAGTGGAATTGAAAGGAATATAAGTCCGTATTTGCGGAATACAAACGAGAAAACCGATAATGGGCAATAACGCATAACGATAATTGATAAATGCCCAAAAGACCAAAAACAGGAAGTTGACAGTCAGAAATATAGGGAACGCAAGTCCGAGGCTGGAAGCAAACGGGGTTGCTTTGGGACTGAGATAGGGGCTATACGCGCTTAATATCAACATTCCCACAAAGAAAGCGTTGATAGCCAGTATCAGAAATGCGACAATTTTGCCAATATGTTCCATCCTTTTATCTTTTGCTTGCGTCAAACAAGCTTTTCTTTTCTTCTGTAGTCAGACTGTCGTAACCGGATTTTTTCAATTTCTCCAGGATACGGTCTACTTCGTCGGACTGTGCTTTCTTGTGGGCATTGTAATCGTAATCCTTCTCACGACCGGTAGCACTGTTACCATAGTGCACTTTCATTTTGGGTTTACGTTTCCATGTCTTCTTTTGGAACAGGGACACGAAACCATCCAGAATCCAGTTAATCCAGGAAGTTAAATCAACGCCTTTGCTCAAACTTGCGGCAAACCAAAGTCCGGCAAGAGCACCGCCTAAATGTGCGATATGTCCGCCTGCGTTGCTTGAAGTGATGGATAGCACATCAATGCCGATAACGACTAACGCCAGGTATTTGAGACGGATAGCACCGAATAGGAAGAGTTGTACCCGGTAGTTTGGTTCACGGTAGGCCGTGGCTGCTACGATAGCCAATACGGATGCCGATGCACCTACTAATGTGGAACCCGCCACTTGCGAGCTGAATAAAGGAAATATATTGTAGGCGACCATATATAATAAACCGCCGCAGATACCTCCCAATACATACAAACCTCTCAGATGCTTTGCCGAGAAGAAGTAGAGAAACAGGCTGCCGAACCAGTACAGCCATAGCATATTGAACAGGATATGCAGGATACCTGCATGCATGAACATATAAGTGAACAGTGACCATGGCTGGTGAATGAAACCGGTGAAGGATGCCGGCAGGGCAAAGATGCCGAATATATCGGGGATGCTGAGTTCAAACAACCGCAGAAAAACATTAACCAGCGTGCCGATAACAAAAATACCGACGTTGATATAAATCAGTTGGATGAAAATATTTCCTCTTCTGAACGTTTCTTTTAAATCAGCTATAATATGTCCCATTGTTATTGCTTTTTTTTCTCCAATATAAAATCAGAATCAGTCCGAACAACATTCCCCCCAAGTGGGCGAAGTGAGCGACATTATCTCCGGCACTATTGGCTAGTCCCGCCCATAATTCGATTGCGGCATATCCGATAACAAAGAATTTCGCTTTGATTGGAAAAGGTAATGGGAAAATAAATAATTTGTTATTAGGATATAGCATACCGAATGCCAACAATATTGCATAAACGGCTCCCGAAGCTCCTACGGTGGTCATCATATTTAGATATTGTTCCATAGGGATGACAGCGGAACCGATATTCACTTGTGCATACTGGCTAAGTTCCGTCACATACTGGATATACTGCACCCCTTCCTGAATAAGTCCCGCACCGATACCGCAAAGGATATAGTAAAACAGGAAACGTTTGGGTCCCCAGGTTTGTTCGAGAATCGGACCGAACATGAAAACGGCGAACATATTAAAAAAGATGTGGCTGAATCCGCCGTGCATGAACATATAAGTGATAAGTTGTGCCGGATTGAAATCGCTTGCAAGGAAAAAGTGCAATCCCAGATAATTCGTTAGGTCCAGACCATATCGTTGAGCAACGAGCGTACCGAAAAATACCAGTACATTGATAATTATCAGGTTTTTAGTTACAGTTGGCATCATTTTAAATTCTGAATATTTAGATAATAGTCGCAAAAGTACGAATAAATTCTGTTTTAAAGCATGAAAATGACTTCCTATTAGCTCTTTTTCAATAATTTGCTGCGTTTTTTTTATGTTTTTATTTGATATGTTGTTTTGTTCGGCTATATTTGTGAAATCAATTCCTTGAAGGATAATCTTTTGTGTAACATATATATTAATTAATCATTTAACGTATTATGAATAAGTCTGAACTTATTAGCGCAATGGCTGCTGAATCTCAAATGAGCAAAGCCGATGCAAAAAAAGCACTTGATGCTTTCATCACTTCAGTTACTAATGCTATGAAAGCTGGCGAAAAAGTATCCCTCGTTGGTTTTGGTACTTTCTCTGTAAGCGAAAGAGCTGAAAGAACTGGTATTAACCCTTCTACAAAGGCAACTATTACTATTCCTGCAAAGAAAGTAGCTAAGTTTAAAGCTGGTGCTGAATTGTCTGCAGCTGTTGAATAAGATATATAGTTGAAAGAAATTAGAAAGAGGAGACGCGACGCGTCTCCTTTTTTTGTATCTTTGCGCGCAAGAAACAACTTGATTATGAAGATAGAAGATAAACTTGTAGCGTCCGTCATTAGCGGACTGAAGGCACTCTACGGTCAGGAAGTCCCTGAAAAGATGGTGCAAATCCAAAAGACCAAAAAAGAATTTGAAGGACATCTGACGCTGGTCGTGTTCCCTTTTCTGAAAATGTCGAAGAAAGGTCCGGAACAGACGGCGCAGGAGATTGGTGAATATCTGAAAGCTAACGAACCGGCAGTGGCTGCTTTTAACGTGATAAAAGGGTTTCTGAACCTGACTATCGCATCAGCTACGTGGATTCAGTTGCTGAATGAGATTCAGGCTGACGAACAATATGGTCTGGTAAAAGCTACCGAAACTTCGCCGTTGGTGATGATTGAGTATTCTTCTCCGAATACGAACAAGCCGCTTCACTTGGGACACGTGCGTAACAACCTTTTGGGTAACGCATTGGCTAACATTGTAGCAGCAAACGGCAACAAGGTGGTAAAGACCAATATCGTTAACGACCGCGGTATACATATCTGTAAATCCATGCTGGCATGGAAGAAATACGGTAATGGTGAAACTCCCGAAACTTCCGGCAAGAAAGGCGACCACCTGGTAGGTGATTATTATGTATCTTTCGATAAGCATTATAAAGCGGAAGTTAAGGAACTGATGGCTGAATATACAGCACAGGGAATGAATGACGAAGAAGCGAAGGCGAAAGCGGAAGCAGCTTCCCCATTGATGCAGGAAGCCCGTGAAATGCTCGTGAAGTGGGAAGCAGGTGACCCGGAAGTACGCGGATTGTGGGAGATGATGAACAACTGGGTATATGCCGGTTTCGATGAAACCTACAAGAAGATGGGTGTCAGCTTCGACAAGATATATTATGAATCCAACACCTATCTCGAAGGAAAAGAGAAAGTGATGGAAGGACTGGAAAAAGGTTTCTTCTACAAGAAAGAGGACGGCTCTGTATGGGCTGACCTGACTGCCGAAGGCTTGGACCATAAGCTGCTTCTTCGTGGTGACGGTACATCTGTTTACATGACGCAGGACATCGGTACGGCTAAACTCCGTTTTGCCGATTATCCTATTGACAAGATGATTTATGTGGTAGGTAATGAACAGAACTATCACTTCCAGGTGCTTTCTATCCTGCTTGACAAGCTCGGCTTCGAGTGGGGTAAGGGATTGGTTCACTTCTCTTACGGAATGGTGGAACTGCCGGAAGGTAAGATGAAATCCCGTGAAGGTACGGTGGTGGATGCTGACGACTTGATGGAAGAGATGATTTCCACTGCCAAAGAAACCTCTCAGGAACTGGGTAAACTGGACGGTTTGACACAGGAAGAAGCGGACGATATTGCCCGTATTGTCGGTTTGGGTGCATTGAAATATTTCATTCTGAAAGTGGATGCCCGTAAGAATATGACGTTCAACCCGAAAGAATCTATCGACTTCAACGGTAACACAGGCCCGTTCATTCAATATACTTACGCACGTATCCAGTCCGTACTCCGCAAGGCTGCCGAATCGGGAATTGTAATACCCGAGCAGATTCCTGCCGGCATTGAATTGAGCGAAAAGGAAGAAGGCCTGATTCAAATGGTTGCCGACTTTGCTGCTGTTGTCAAACAGGCAGGCGAGGATTATAGCCCGTCTATTATCGCAAATTATACCTATGACCTGGTGAAAGAATACAACCAGTTCTACCATGACTTCAGCATCTTGCGCGAAGAGAATGAAGCGGTGAAAGTGTTCCGTATCGCTCTGTCGGCTAATGTAGCAAAAGTCGTTCGTTTGGGTATGGGCTTGCTGGGTATCGAAGTTCCTTCCAGAATGTAAGACATTCTCTGAACAAAATATACTTTTACGGGGTTTCTTATCATATGTATATATGAAAGGAATCCCGTATGTTTTATTCACCTCATCCCTTACTCCGGAAAAGAGAAACGGAGACTGCTACCGTTTCTTACTCCGAACTGCTGTTCGACTTGATTTATGTCTTCTCGGTCACGCAACTTTCGCATTATCTGCTTCATAACCTCACTTGGGCGGGATTATTGAAAGAGACTATCCTCTGGTTTGCCGTATGGATGCTGTGGCAACATACTATTTGGGTGACTAACTGGTTCAACCCGGACACCCGGCCGATTCGTATTCTTCTTTTTATCAGTATGTTGATAGGCTTGGTAATGGCCGCCGCCATTCCTTATGCCTTTACCTACCGTGGACTTATCTTTGCTGTCTGCTATGTACTGATACAGGCGGGGCGTACCCTCTATGTCATTTTAGTGTTAGGCAAGCATCATCTCTCTGCCAATTTTAAGCGAATTATGGGCTGGTTCTGCATCTCCGCTGTCTTTTGGATTACGGGAGCGATTCTTGGGGGAGAGTGGCAGATTGCTTTATGGATTGTAGCTGCCATCTGTGATTATACAGCTCCGATGCATGGCTTTGCCTTGCCTTTGTTAGGACGTTCTGATAGCAGCAAGGAGTGGACGATTGAAGGACATCATTTGGTGGAACGTTGCCAGTTATTTGTAATCATCGCTTTTGGAGAAACGCTGTTAATGACCGGAGCTTCTTTGAGTGAGATTGAAGAATGGACGCCTTTGGTAATCACCTCTGCTGTTATCTCTTTTATAGGTAGCCTAGCGATGTGGTGGGTTTACTTCGACGTGAGCAGCGAAGCCGGTAGCCGGAAGATACAGGAAGTGAAAGATCCCGGAAAACTGGGGTTAATCTACAACGCTATTCATATCGTATTGGTAGGTGCATTGATTATTTGCGCGGTGGGAGATGAACTAATTGTTGCCCACCCTGAACAGGAAATGGGTGCGGAAATTGTCTTTGTATTGATTATCGGGCCGATTATTTATATTTTGGCAAACAGCGTTTATAAATATATCACGTGCCGTATGATTCCCCTGTCTCATATCATTGCAGTGATAGCTTTGGCTTTATTACTTCCTTGGCCCTACCATGTTTCTTTGTTGATGATGAATATCTTGGTTACATCTGTTTTTGTCTTTGTGATAGTATTTGATATGATATATCCTGATAAGGGATTAAAGGTGAATTAAAAAAAGAAGAGGAAAAAGTTCTGCTCCTTCTTCCTCTTCTTTTTTTATAATTATTTTTTTATTGACAGCTTATTTGTACCAATCTTTATAATCGGTCATACCGCTTTCAACCCATTTTAGATAATTGGGATAAGTTGTTGATATGTCGTATTCTTCCTTCGGAATCCTGAAACTCGTTACGTCTGACAGATGGATTGCAAAAGGGAATTTTATGTTTTCTCCACTTACATACCACATCGTTCCACCATCTGAACGGTCATCTTCAGTACCGAAGTAAGATTTCTCAGCTCTCTTGGTCGGGGGATACATTGGCAAATGTACTTCTACGCCAGGTTTCTCGGCGGGAGCAATAAATGGATTATAAGGTGCGCAGTTTTTTGCGAAATAATTCTGTTTGACTGTCCCGTCTTTGAATTCCATCGTTACCGTGTAAACCTGCGGCACTTTTACTTCGCCATCGGTCATCGCTTCAATGACGCCTTTGACATTCGGGCACAAGTCAATAATGAAACCATCTCCGTCAGTAATAATCTGGGTAGTATAATCTTTCTTGATATTTTTATTTTCATCAAGAATCGTGATACTGCTGATTGAAGCCGGCGATATATTCACTTTATATGAAAAAGCGTTCCTATATGTAGCACCTGTGTGTACAAATGAAAAAGTATCAACAGCTTTTTGTGCTGTGGCATCATCTGTATTGCCTGCCTTGGCAATATAAGTCACATCCGACTGATATTTGACTACAACATCATTCAAATCGTAATCTCCTTTTTTTAGGCCAGTTGTCTTCAAAGGCTAGAATACCTTTATATGATTCGGTTATCGTTATATCTTCCGGTTTCACTTCGGGCAGCTCGCTGAGACCATCAGCCGGGTCGCTATATACGTGGAATACCAAGTCATTATAATCTTCATCGCTATTATATCTTTTATCTTCAAAACCAAAACATTTATAGATATTTCCTTTGTTGTCGGTCGTTTGAAATTGTATCGTATAATTGGAGTCAGTTCCTCCTTGATAGTCCTGATTACCCCATTTATTGTCGTTCCAAACAGGAACAGAGAATCTTACTTCGGATTCTTTAACGGTAAAATTTGCTTCATCAAAGCCATTGGCATTTAATCTCCAGCCAATTTTGGCTCCTACAGGAAAGTCTTCAACGAACTGTCCGTGTTCATTCTTGTATAATAACTGTATGTAATTTCCGGGAGTAAGACCTATTTTCATGTGGCTGAAATGGTTGTTATTTGAATTAGCCAACTGGAGTAAGGTTATTACTTCAAGTTTTTCTGTTTCTGCCTTTGTTAATTCGCTAAATTCTTTATCACCTGTATAAACAAAATAAGATAACGAGTTTCTCTGATCACATCCTGCGGCCAGTACTGATAAATAAATTTTAGTACTTTCGTTGTTCTTGCTACCTTTTACAACTGTAAAGGTAGCATCCCTGACGAATTCACTTGTGACTGGTATTCTCTCATATTCGGCAAAGGTGTTCCCAATATGAGTCATAACCTCTGCCGGAATATTTGACTGGTAATCAGGAGCTATTATATCATATTTAAAATTGTCACCACTTGTTGCCGCATAGAAATCCTCTCTTTTCTTCAGCTCATAAATGCTAGCCCTCTTCCATAAATCACCCGCATTACCGGCACGAGTTGTGTTAGCAGGCTCTACGGAAATAGTCTCCGGTTGAAAAGAAGCGATGCCATTGGCTATTTTTGCGGATGACACTAAGGGTACGAATAAGTTCGGTGAGTAAGCATACAGTTTGTCAATGTATGAAGGAATTCTCCGGCTTAGTTCTGTGCTGCCGGCAACATTGATTCCTCTGGCAATTGGTGTTATGTCAGTTCGCAGGCTGCCTGTATTAGTCAAGGGATATTCCGTATAAAAATCGACGGTTGATATGACCCCGTTTGCTACATCATAATTCAGATCTAATCGTACATTATGCGAGGTAGAGTAATCAAGTCCGGATGGATTTGAAGCCACATAGCCCGGAAGTTTAGTCGGATCATAATAATCCCTGTCACTACAACTCTGGAAAATAATAGCAAATACAGCTATACACACTGAAATTAGTACCTTGTTTGTCATATGAAACTTTAATTTTTAAGATAATAAACTATTGTTTGTTCTTTGTTGATATATAATTGTTGAAATGAAAACTAAAAACGGAGTGAATTTGAGGGGTCTAAAACACTTGCCATAGAGAACGTTCTTTTGTTTTTAACTGGTTAATTGATTGTTTACTAAAGTTTAGTTTCATCAGTATGTGAGAACTATAAATTAGCGGACAAATGTATGGCTAAACGTTGTATTAACCAAAAGTGGTTTTATCTCTTTTAAGAGGATTTGATTTTTGGTATTCAATTGGCGACTTTTTGCTCTGTGTCTTGCTTGTTTGCGTAGAAGTTATCTTTGATATATCGTATTCTAATAGAAGGACAAGCTAAAATAGAAAGCATAAAAAAGCAGGCAAGGATTAACCCTGCCTGCTCATTTAATTTATCTTCTTTATAAGAGATTGTTACTTCATTGAAGACTGTTATTTTTTAGGATACATATACCATTTGGTCGATTGTTTTCCGTTGGACTTAACCCATGTCGCAAATTGCGGATAAGACTCGTCTATTCTCACACCTTCTTCAGGAATCGGGAAATCGACAACCGGCATATTGAGTGCGAAAGGCATTAAATCTACTGAAACATAATACAATTCTTCATCCGGGCGGGAAACGTCTTTACCTGTACCGAGTAAGGAAAGATTCGCTTTATCCGTAGGCGGATACTTCACCAGATGCACTTCTTTTCCTCTGGTCTTGTCAGACTCTACAAATATAAACGGATTGTAAGGTGGCAAGACAGTTTTCTCAGATACATCATTTACCTGAATGGTAACGGTGTATTTACGGTCTGCCTCTTCTTTTCCATTGAATATCAGCATATCGTCAAAGAGCAAGATGGTAGGATGGGATTGTCCTGATTCTCTATCTCCACTCATATATTGAGATTTCTGCGCATAAGAGGGGCTTTCGATAGTTATCTTGCTAACATCACTATTGGAAATGTTGTGCAACTGATAACCAAATCCGTTTGCTAAATACCCACCACGATGAAAAGGAGTATATTCATCAACGATTTTATAAACACGATTGGTGAGTATTGATTTATATACTTTGCTTGTATATCGTATCATTACGTCATTCATGTCATAATCACCTTGTTCAGGCCATAAATCTTCAAATAATAATGTTCCGGAGCGCACGGTATAATTATCCTCATTGGTAGGAGGCCCTTCAGGATCAACAGGCAATGGCGGAATCACTCCTTCATCAATGGCATTTTTCTCTGCTATGTGAATATAGAAAATGGCATCGCAATAATCGAGGTCGATGTTATCTTCAAAACCTATGGCAACGATTTGATTGGATGGCTCTTCGCGAAGTGATACGGTTCTTTGTCTTTTCACACCATCCTTGCCTGCTTCATTTAAGTCAGTGGTAGAATAGCGGGTTCCCATACCGGCTACAATGTCACCTTGTGCATAACCGTCCTTAGGTTTGTTATTGAATCCCATACCCTGCAGGCACCAGCCGATAGTGACACCTGCCGGAAACTTGTCTTCAAATTGATTCTTTTCCTCGTTCCAGTATTTTAGTTTTACTTCATCACCGCAAACCAAAGCACCTATACCGGCTGATTTATAAACGGGAGAAGCGTTAGGAAATGCTACTATCTTTTTAATTTTATCCACAGTAGGCGTCTCGTTGGTAGGATATGTATAGTATCCTACTGTGTTATACCAGCCCGCAGTGCTGTTTACGAATACCAAGCTGACTTCGGTATCCTTTATGATAGGAATATCAGAAATCATGTTACCATCAAAGAACTCAGGGTGATTCTTTGTTATATTGTTGCCATCTTTATTATTGAAAATGCTCTTTATGTTATAAAGTACGCTGGCAGGCGGAATATTTTTTTCTGCCGACAAATTGTTCGGGCGTCCGTTGTTATCCCAGTCTACACCGGGCAAAAGCGTCCAGTCGTCCAAGTATTTATGCTCGTTAGTGGTGATTCCTCTGCTAAGCGCCGGAGATTTGGCTAGCAGAGACTGGATGTATGCATCCTGATTGAAAGAAATGCGCTTGTCTGCCCCGATTGCGATTTTTACAGGTGAGGCTGCACCCAAATAGTCAGAAGATAACCATACTTCCGACACGGCGGATGGAATGCTAACTCCTTCTTCATTGAACTTACCATACTTATCAGTAGTAGCCCGATAAATAGGTTCTATACTCTTTTTCACTGAAGAACCGGTTTCGCTGTTCACTTCAACAGGAATCTGGTCGTAAATTTCGAAAAGAACGGCATACTCATTCTTAAAACCATAGTCGACGTCTATCGTCAGACTCTGATTCATGTCGAAATCAAAATACTCATCTTTTGAAAGTTTTCCCGGTTCTTCGAATAAATCACGCTGGTTGTCAACACAGCTACATATTAATGGTACTAAAAAGATGCCCATTAATGTCTTTACAGATATTGTTTGTTTCATGTCTGAAAATAAAGAAATTAATGGGCAAATATATGGAGAAGTTTGGCATTAGCCAAACAAGTATTTACTTCTTTTTAGCAAACTTCTTTTTTGGTGCAGAAGTAGCTCCTTTTTCGTCTTGTATCTTGATTAGCTCCATGCAACTCTGCAAACTCAAATCCTGCGGGACGATATCTTTAGGAATCTTATAGTTGTTACCTTTATAAGTAATATAGGGTCCGAAACGGCCATTCAGAATTTCCAGTTCCGGTTCTTCCTCAAACTTCTTGATGTGGCGTTCGGCTTCTTTCTTACGTTTTTCCAAAATCAGCAGTTCCGCCTCTTCGAGATTGATTTTCATCGGATCTATTGTCTTCGGCAAAGATACATATACCTTATTATGCAAAATGTAAGGACCGAAACGACCGATACCTACACTGACCGTCTTTCCTTCATACTCGCCCAGCGTGCGGGGGAGCTTGAATAATTCAAGAACTTCTTCCAGGGTGATCGTTTCTATGGACTGTCCTTTCTTCAATTGGGCAAACCGTGGCTTCTCTTCATCTTCTGCCGTGCCGATTTGTGCCATAGGACCGAAGCGCCCGATTTTCACCGAAACAGGCTTGCCGCTTTCCGGGTCTTCTCCCAACATGCGTTCCCCTATCTTATGTTCTGTCTTGATAGCCAATGTGTTTTCTACCGACGGATGGAATTTATCATAGAAAGTCTTCATGATGGAAGTCCATTGCACTCCGCCTTCCGCAATCTCGTCGAAGTCCTTTTCCACACTTGCCGTAAAGTTGAAGTCCAGAATATCCGGGAAGTATTCGGTCAGGAAGTCGTTCACCACCGTACCCGTATCCGTGGGGAATAACTTGGATTTTTCCGCACCGGTAATTTCGGAATGATTCTCGTCTTTAATCTGATTGTCTTTCAGAGTCATCACATTAAAGTTGCGTTCTTCCCCGTCCTTGTTTCCCTTTTCTACATACTCGCGTTGCTGGATAGTAGAAATAGTAGGCGCATACGTAGACGGACGTCCGATACCCAGTTCTTCCAACTTGCGTACAAGGCTGGCTTCCGTATAGCGTGGCGGGCGTTGAGTGAAACGTTCGGTGGCGGTGATAGGACCGTGTTCCAGTTTCTGCCCCTTCTTCAAAGGAGGCAGCAGGCGGCTTTCATCTTCCTGCTCGCTGTCGTCGTCATAAGATTCGCGGTAAACATGCAGGAATCCGTCGAACTTAATCACTTCACCGATAGCGGTGAATACATCGCTGCTGCCGCTTATCGTGATGGTTGCGGTTGTCTTTTCCAGTTCCGCGTCTGCCATCTGTGAGGCGATAGTACGTTTCCAAATCAGTTCGTACAGTTTCTTCTCCTGTGCCGAGCCTTCTACGGATTGGTTTTCCATATACGTCGGACGGATAGCCTCATGCGCTTCCTGTGCGCCTTTGGTCTTTGTTTCAAAGTGGCGGGGATGCACATAACGTTCGCCCATCATCTTGACGATGGCGTCCTTGCTGCCTATCGTTGCGAATTCCGAGAGGTTGACAGAGTCCGTACGCATATAAGTGATGAATCCCGATTCGTACAGGCGTTGCGCAATCATCATGGTCTGTGCTACGGTATATCCCAGTTTACGGGCGGCTTCCTGTTGCAACGTAGAAGTCGTGAACGGTGCAGGAGGCGTTTTCTTCACCGGACGGGTGGTAATATCTTCGATAGCAAAATTAGCTCCCTGGCAAACTTCGAGGAAAGCCTTTGCTTCTTTTTTAGTTTTGATGCGGCGAGCCAGTTCGGCTTTCATCTCCACCAGTTTTCCGTCCGTGTCGGGCACGAGGAAAACGGCGGTCACACGATAAGCCGCTTCCGATTTGAAAGCATGGATTTCGCGTTCGCGCTCAACTATCAGGCGGACGGCAACCGACTGTACGCGTCCTGCCGAAAGAGCCGGTTTCACTTTTCTCCAGAGTACGGGAGACAGTTCGAAACCCACAATGCGGTCCAGGATACGCCGTGCCTGCTGTGCATTCACGAGGTTGATGTCTATATCGCGTGGTTGTTCAATCGCTTTTAAGATAGCGCTCTTCGTAATTTCATGGAATACGATTCGTTTTGTGTTTTCCGGTTTTAGTTTTAAGACCTCATACAGATGCCAGGCGATAGCCTCTCCCTCGCGGTCCTCATCGGATGCGAGCCATACGGTTTCCGCTTCTTTCGCTTCTGCTTTCAGTGTGCTGACCAAAGCCTTTTTGTCTGCCGGGATTTCGTAGTTGGGCTTAAAATTCTTCTCTACGTCGATGCTGAAGTCTTTCTTCTTCAGGTCGCGTATGTGTCCGTAACTTGAAAGGACCTTGAAATCTTTCCCAAGAAACTTTTCAATCGTTTTTGCTTTTGCCGGAGACTCGACAATGACAAGGTTTTTCTGCATAATTCTTTCTTTTATAATGGCTTGTACCACAATATTCGGAGACAAAAGTAGAAAAAAAGATTCTCCCTACCTTATAATATAAGGAGAATCTAATATTTTTTAGTAAAATAACCTCAGTTCGATATAATTTAGTTGTAACTGTGATTTTTCCTTTTCAGGGTAGAGGAGATGGACACCGAAATAGAAAAGTTCTCTATTGTGGTGAGAATTTGATATGAAACAGTTTTATTAAAATAGAATTGCTTATATTTACATTTCATATTATATATCATACTAAATATGAATAGGATTCTGTTGAAAATATGTTTAATGTTCTTCTTTATCGGAATGGTGCATTCCCTTCGAAGCCAGTCACCTTACTATTATTATAAACAGCTTGGAATTAAAGAAGGACTTTCGCAGTCAAGGGTACAATGTATCCTGAATGATTATAGAGGCTATTTGTGGATTGGTACGGAGTCTGGCTTGAATTGTTACGATCGTGATCATTTGAAACATTATTTGCATCGGCCAGGAGATGAAAATACCTTACCTTCAGATAATATAATTTTTATAGCAGAAGATTCTTTATGTAATTTGTGGGTAGCTACAACAGTTGGTATTTGTCTTTACAATAGAGAAAATGATAATTTTAAAACTTTGTCAAATAATGGCAAACCGATTTATGTTGCTTCCTGTTTATTGGTAGAAGGAGGTGTCTTGTTGGGCGGTTCAGGTGATATTTATAAATATGATTATGTCACTAATAAACTTGAACCTTTATATTATGCAAAAGATCCTGCTTATTATGTCCCTTTTTGGGAGATGGTGCGTTATGATGACGAACATGTGTTGCTCAATTCATGTTGGAATGGCATATATTCTTTCAATATTAAAACCCATGAGTTAAAGAAAATAGAAACTTTTACCGCGAAGAGCTATACTGCTCTTTTCTTAGATTCTCATAGGCGGCTGTGGGTAGGCGTTTATGGAAGTGGGCTGTATTGTTATCAAGAGGGCAAACTTTTAAAACATTTTACAACATCCAATTCGTTGCTGACATATGATGTTGTTCACGACATCGTGGAAAAAGATAATCAACTTTGGGTGGCAACCGATGGTGGAGGAATTAGTATCATCTCTTTGGATGATTTTTCGTTTACTGACATTCAGCAGAAACAGGATGATGTCCATTCGTTTCCTGCCAATACCATCTATCGGCTTTATCTGGATCCTGCCAATAATATGTGGGCGGGGAGTATTCGTAGGGGATTGATTGGCATAAGGAATGTATTTGCCTGCTCTTATCGGAATGTTCCTTTCGGCAATTTGTATGGGTTGAGTAATCAGACCATTAATAGTTTCTTTCAAGATACTGACGGGAAGGTCTGGGTAGGGACTGATGGTGGTGGAATCAATCGGTTTGATCCACCGACAGGGACTTTTAAGCATTATCCCTCTACTATGTACAAGAAAGTGGTTGCTATTGTCGAGTATACTCCTGATGAACTGTTATTTTCCTCTTTCAACGAAGGACTCTTTATTTTTCATAAATTGACGGGGCGGATACGTCCTTTCATTTTGGTTGATAAGGAGACAAATGACCGTGAATGTATTGATGGTTTTTCTGTCAATATCCGGCGGATAACGTCGGATAAGATTCTTTTCAGTGGGCAACATATTTTTGTATACGATATTAGTCGCCGTGAATTTGATATTGTCGCCACTATGGGGAGCGAATACGAACGAAACTCCCCATTGATTATAGCAACGGTGGGTACGAAAACCTATCTTGTTGATTTGAAGAACATTTGTGAATACGATTCTTCGGAAGGGGTTTTCAAAACGATTTTTCGGGGAAAATATATTATTAATGATGCATCGCGTGACGAAGATGGCATTTTTTGGTTGGCATCTACTGAGGGGCTGGTACGTTGTGACCCACGAACAGGAGAGAGTGAATTGATCAAGACAAGTCTGTTTCAAGAAGTATCTTCTGTGGTGACTGATAGTCAGCATCGGGTATGGGTAGGAACGAGGCGATATTTGTTTGTGTATTCTTCTCTTACCGGGAACTTTGTTACGTTGGACGAAGTAGATGGAGTTTTGCCTAATGAATATCTTTTTCAGGCTACTCTCCTTGCTCATAACGGAGATGTTTTTTTAGGTGGTACTATGGGGATGACAGTGATAAATTCTGCTTTTCATTTAGATACGGAAGGAGAACATACCGTTGAATTATTGGATGTACTGCTGAATGGACTGCCGGTTCCATTATCCGAAAAGCGGGAGAAAACTTTTGAAACGATTCGTGTTCCATGGAATTTCTCGTCCTTACAACTGAAAGTTCTGTTGAACGAGGAAGATGTGTTTCGTAAAAACTTTTTCCGCTTTAATATAGAAGAAATCGGGCAGGACTTGGCTAATTCCAATTCAAACTCTTTGGTTATTAATCATCTCCCCATAGGGGAGTATACAATTACTGCTTCTTATTATACCCGTAATGGGGGATGGAGTGTGAAGCAGCCGGTTCTTCATGTTGTGGTTGTTCCCCCTTGGTGGAAGCGCGGATGGTTTTATGCAGGGCTGTGTATATTGATGGGGGTAATAGTTTACGGAATTACTTTCTATTTTTACCGGAAAAAGAAAGCCAAACAGAAACGGGAAATTCTGCGTCTGAAAAACAAAATGTATGAAGAGAAAATTAATTTCTTGACAAACATTAGTCATGAACTTCGTACACCTCTCACGCTGATTTGTGCACCGTTGAAGCGCATTATTAATCATGAGCCAGGTAGTGACCGTGAGGTAGAAAAGTTATTGGTTCCGATTTATAAGCAAGCACACCAAATGAAGAACATTATCGACATGGTGCTTGACGTGCGGAAACTGGAAGAGGGAAAAGATATGTTGCATATCCTGCCCTATTCTCTGAATGAGTGGGTACGGTCTGTCGGAGATAAATTTGCCGATGAATATCGTGTGAAGGGTATCCGCCTGGAATATGAACTGGATGAACGGATAGGAAAGGTTCCTTTTGATAAGAATAAGTGTGAGTTCGTTCTTTCTAACTTTTTGATGAATGCACTTAAGTTCAGTGAACCGGAGACTACTACAATGCTGATTACCTGTTTGTTGGAGAGAGAAGGACGAGTGCGGATTTCTGTCAAGGACGAAGGAATGGGGCTGAATATGGTGGATACAGATTCTCTTTTCTCAAGTTTCTATCAAGGGATACACGAGAAGGGAGGAAGTGGTATCGGTCTTTCTTATGCGAAGAGCCTTATTGCCCATCATAAGGGAAAAGTGGGTGCTTCGAATACAGATGGGAAAGGGGCGGTGTTCTATTTTGAGTTACCGTTATTGGCGGATACATACGGGCGGCAAGAACTGTTGCAGGCAGATACGTCTACAGGAGTGGAAGTGAATGAGCAGGACAAGATTGATTATACTTTCTTAAAAAAATATTCGGTGATGGTGGTAGAAGATACTTCCGAATTACGAAATTATTTGAAAGAAACGCTGGGTAATTACTTTGCTCGTGTATACGTTGCTAAGGATGGCAAAGAAGGGTTGGAGCAAATCAAAGACCGATTGCCGGACATTATCATCAGTGATGTCATGATGCCTCGGATGAATGGGTTTGAACTATGTAAGGAAGTGAAGACTAATTTGAAAATCAGTCATATTCCATTCATATTATTAACTGCCTATCATAATTCACAAAATATGTACACCGGTTATAAGACTGGGGCGGACGTTTTTTTTCCGAAGCCTTTTGAGATAGATAGTTTGCTGGCACTGATTCATAACCAACTGCGGCAGCGTGAACAGATCAGGGCACGCTACAAGGACGACAAACTGTTGACGCATAAGGATATGAGTTTCAGTAATGCTGATGAGGCTTTCCTACTGAAACTGAACACGCTGATTGCGGACAACATGAGCAATCCGGAACTGGATGTCGCATTTTTGGCTACTAATATGTGCATCAGTCGCTCATTGTTGTTCAATAAAGTGAAAACTATCACGGGTATGGGGATTATAGACTATGTGAATAAGCAGCGTATTGAACGGTCTGTCGTGTTACTTACAACCACCACTATGAATATTACTGAGATTTCTGAAGTAGTGGGCTTTTCCTCCTTACGCTATTTCAGCAAGGTATTCAAATCTATAAAAGGAGAGATTCCTTCTGCTTACCGGAAACAGGATAAGGTGGGAGGCGACACCGGTTCGTGATTAATACTAGAGTGCTGATTGTAACAATTAGAGGAATGAAAGTCATAAAGTATGTTTATGCTTCCATTCCTCTTTCATAAAGAAGTTCCTAAAAACTTGGTTTTACCTTAATTCTAAAAACTATTAGTTTAATTTGCTAACCTTTACCCAATCCACTTCCATGATGGCAGGTAGGTTAGTATCATCAATAGGACCTGCCCATGAGTCTGCTTTTCCTCCGAGTCCCATGTTCAGGATGATGTAGAAAGAAGAATCTTTAGTGAAAGGCCACTGCTTCATTTCTTCTTCATTTGTCAGTTTGAGGTTCTCATAAGAAAAAGTTTCCTGGTCGTTGACAAAGAATGTAATTTTATTTTCTGTCCATTCAACGGCGTAGATATTCCAGTCCTCGTAGTTGCAAGTTACCGATGTCGAGTTGATAGGGTCTTTGATGTTCAAATCGTAGGTATAGTGGGTATGCACAGTCTGATAAATCACGTCCTCTTGCCGAATGTGCTCCATAATGTCAATCTCACCGCCATTCGGCCAACTGCTGTATAAGGGGGCAGATTTCTGAGGCATTAACCAGATAGCGGGGAAAGCTCCGTCCGGATGATTGGGGATTCTTGCCCTAACTTCAACACGTCCGAAAGTGAAGTCGACCTTACCCATTGACTCGATGCCACCGGCACGATATTCATTGCCTATTTTTTCTGCCTTTAGTATCAGTTTGCCGTCTTCTACATACGCTTGGTCGTAGCTTTCGGACATTTCGTCGCACCAGTCCGATGTTGACCTTTGACAGAGTACCCAACTGTCGGGGTTAGGAATGCCGTTCACGTTGAAATCGTCTATAAAGATAATGTCTCTCAATGTTTCGTCATACTTCGGTAATGCGATGGTGTAAGTCGTCGATTGATTATCTGCGGTGGTGACAGTCACCTTCTGCTCTTTCTGCCAGTTCTGTATAAAAGTGGCAGGATCCGGTGAAATGGTAGCTCCGTCCATAAGTGTATAATCTACGTCGGTGATGACATTCGCATTCTCGAGGGTTCCGATTTCTATCCTGTGGGTGGTCTGGTCTATTTTACCATGATAATAGGAAGTGGTGCCCGTTTGTACGTTATTCACTCCTACGGCAAAAGCCGTAAGCGGATAATTAGTTTTCTTTTGGGTGACATACTTTGTATCATCGTCCAGACATGCAAAGCAGGAGATGCCGATGAATGCCAAGCTCAGTATAAATAATATTTTTTTTTTCATCATACTCTTTTTTTTGTTTTATGTATTATGAGTTTTATAAGCGCTTGCCCGAATAGTTGTCAGGCGGACAAGCGCTTTTGGGCTAAAGAAAGGATCAGTCTCCCCAGTTTAATGGAGCTACGTATTCCCATTTGGTAAATACGAGACTGCCGCTTGTTGCTCTGACAAGGAAGCTTCCGCCGGAACTGAGTTGCGAGAATGGCACTTTCCACGTGTCACTCGTACCGTCCGCATCGCTCACGCCGTCGCTGGTTGCTTTGGCGATTATCTTATCGTTCAGTATCCACTCTGTGTAGAGCCAACTGCCGGTAGGTGTCACACTCTCCTGGAGTTCAAACGACAGCACATTGGGTTGACTGGAATCTACAGTGTGGCGGCAATCAGATCTGTCGTCGAACACATCGCTACACCAAGGTCTTGTACTCAGGAGGGTGGTGTTGTCGGTGACATGGAAACGGAGTTCCACATCTCCCCACATGAAGAAGAGTTCGAAGTTGGCATTGAAAGGTTCGAAATAGAAGTTGTAGCGTCCGGGCATCAAGCTGCCGGGACCGTATTGAGTGCCTAATGTTACGTCCATGCCATGTACTTCAGGACGTTTGGGATTCGCCTGCTTGAACCTCACAGTCTTGGTCAGCGGGGTAGCGCCTTCCGCGGCTTTGGTTGCCAGTATAATTGTCCCTGTACGGACGCTGGAGCCTGTATGTTCGGATACTTTGATTACCAACTCTTCGGAACCGGAGAAGGACGTTTTCTCGAAGTCGTACCATGTGTCATCCAGCTCATTCTCTTTATAGACAGTCCATTCCGCATTGGACTCTACGGAAATCCGTAATTCCTGTTCCTGCTCGTAAATGGCAAACCATTTGCCGTTCTCAGGTGTTTCCGGTGTCAGCAACACACCGTCTTGTGTACATCGCACTTCCGTGGCAACTTTTCCGTGGCGGTCGTAGATGGTTACTACACCCGTTCTCATTTCACCTGTGTTGGGAGTTGCTTCTACTGTAATCTGTCCGTTTTGCTCACCTTCAATTTTTCCGTTGCTACCTCGGACAGAGAGCCAGATGTCGCCTTCTGTCACTTCGGCACTCCACTTTTGGTTACTGAGTACGTTGAATGTCATAGCGTCGCCCTCTTGGTTAATCATTTCCACGCCTTCTAGATTCAGATAGGCTGTACCTTTCTGAGTGAGCACAAAGCGCTTGCCTGTCCAATAGTCGCTTTTGATGTGAATAGTGTCTGTGCGGTCATCCAATGCGGTATTCTCTTTGCAGGTAACAGTTACCGTATAAGTCTTACCCGCTTCACCTGTTGCAGGTGAGAGGGTATACCAATCATATTTCCCGAAGACTTCCCATGGGTCTGTGGACTTGACCTCGAAAGAGAACGGCTTCGGATTGGAGGCTTCAACCACGTAAGAGTCTTCTACTCTATAGCGCAGGTCTACCCACTTCTCTGCTTTTTCCTCTTCGCAGCTCTGCAATAGGAAACCTGTTGCAGGCAATGCTAAAAGAAGTAAGGCCTGATATATTGTTTTATGTATAATTGATTTCATATTCACTTTATGTTTTTAGTGTTATTCATAGGATTCAAAGTTGATAGACTTGAATGTCATCGTACAAACTTGGTCTGCTTCCATCTCAAATCCAAAATAGAACTGATGTCCGCCAAATGATGGATTCTCCGAATAATAGTCAGGCTTTCCTCTATGACGTGTTACCTCTTTACCATTGACATACATTACAATGCATATTTTTCCTTCATTCTCCGGATCATCCTTGGCTTCTATGGCAACTGATTTAACATCACTCATACTTAGACCAAAATTTTCCAGTCTGAAAGCAGAATCTGTCCAATCCCATTGTGCCCACAATTCAGAAGCTTGATTTGCAGATTCTGGCCTTAACCAAGCGTGGATGTAACTAGTTCCGTCACCGAACGACCATGTATCTCCGTTCATATCAAACGCGGAATTACTGTCCGGCATATCTATCTTGTCAAATTCCCAGGTGATTTTTCCTTTCCTAAGTCCGAAATTATTTACATATCTGGATGAACCTGTACTTTGGATAGTGGCATATCCTGTCACCGGATCAACCGTCTCCTCTCCTCTGTTTAGAGACATATTTCTGGGTTGTGTCACTTCAATAGGTACACCTTCAAATCCCGGAACATTCATCTTAGGATACAACAGGATGTGTCCGGTACGCGGGACGAATAAGTTGTTAAACGTAGTGGAAAGTTTTAACTGATTACCGTCTGCTTCTGCACTCAGCCATTCTTTGTATTCAGCCGGAATTTCTATTTTCCATTCTACACTAGAGTTGATTTCTATGGTTTTCTCTTCACCTTCTCCGCTCATAGTGTTAACGGCATCTTCTTCATTTTTGGTCTCAATCACAATACCGTCTTGCGTAATAGTAAACGTCTCCTCTTGGAAAGCAGTTTTTACGGTCATTTCTGCACTTCTTATCGCTCCTGTATTTTGGGGTACAATAATGGTGATAGTCTCTTTTTCACCGTTCTCATTTCCCGTACCGGACATTTTATCGATATTCTCGAGGAATTGTGTAGTGGTAATGATTTCCCATGGCTTGTTGGAGATAATATTGAATGAAATCATGCCTCCTTCGGTAGGAACGATATCCGTAGGACGAATTACCACCAAATCTTCTTTCGAAGCCTGTTCGATATTCACCACCTTAGTTCCTTCGATGCCTTCCGCCTTGATAGTCAGCCGGGCTGTACGCTTTTGCTTTCCTATATTATTTTCAAGCGTTACTACAATCTCCGAAACCAGTGAACTTGCCGCACTCATAGAGGGAGTAGGCTTGCACCACTGTTGGTCACTTTCAATAGTCCATGGTGTGTTGGAACTGATATTAAAAACGATGTTACTTGGGGAAGTAGCCAAAGCAGTGTAAGACTCCAGAGCATCTATCTGGATGTTGAGAGGGCCTTCCGGCTGTGAGTCGATATCGAACTCCTGACATGCTACAAGACTGAATGTGCACAATGCAAAAATCAGTTGCAATAATGTGTTGTTATATAACTTTTTCATATATCTTAGTTTATATTGGATTAGACAATAAATTACCATCCTGTGTTTTGAGGACTCAAGTTTGTATTCTTATATAATTCGCTTTGAGGTATCGGATAGAGATACATACAGTCTCTCCACGTACGGCTTTCATAAAGGTTTTTATAAAAATTCAGCGTACCGTTCTGTCGTTTCTCAATCTTTACTCCGTACAGTTCGCGTTGGGTAGTATCAGCAATCTTCCATCTGCGTATATCCCAAAAACGGTGATCCTCGAAAGCAAACTCTACACGCCATTCGTTATACAGACGCTCCATGAACTCATCTTTTCCCATAGAGGTGAGCAGCGGCATATCGGCATTCTTTCTTACTTCGTTGATAGCCCACAATGCTGAATATGTATAAGTTTCATCGGTATAGTCGACATCATTGAATGCGTTAACCATAGATTCTGCATAGGTGAGCAAGGTTTCCGCATAACGGTAGATTGCCCAATGGTGTTTGTTGGCCGACTCCTTGCCCGGTTCAAAACTGGTACCTTCCTGGATATACCGGCGCAGGAAATAACCGGTGGGCGAACCGCCTTCCGACACAATACCGTCATCGATACCCCCTTTGAAAGTTTCTATCGTACTTTCCTTAAATGTCATCCCATTGGCAAGAATCGTGCGATAAAAGCGTTTGTCACGGTTCTCATAAGGAGCTTGCGGATTGAAGTCAGGGTCATCGCAAGCCCAGCCGGTGTTTTCCAGTGTCACTTTGTAACCGTTGGCGGTTTCAAAGGCGTCCACCAGATTCTGCGATGGGAAGTTGCTGTAAGCAATCATAGATGTCCGTGCTCCGTAGGTGAAACGGAGAGGAAAATTATATCTCTCGAAGTCCGTCGTTTCGGTATTGAGTCTCATCAGTACGACCTCTTTTGATTGAAAGTTATTGGCGCTTTCTTGACCGTCAAGAGAGTAAAGTCTTGTATTGATGATATCCAGTGATGCTTTGGCGGATTGCTTCCACAACTCGGTATCCATAGATGGATTATGTAAGCGACTGGCTGCGTACAACAATGCTTTTGATTTTACTGCCATCGCAAAACCTTTGGTTACCCTGCCGATTTCTGCTCCCGGTTCATCTACATAATCATCCGGTAGGTTATTGGCAGCTTCATCGCATTCGCTGGCAATGAATTTAACCACTTCAGCAAACGGTGTTTTGCCAATCGTGTTCGCCTCTTCTTCTGTAAGCACTTCCAGTGGCATGGCGATGTCCCCATAGCGACGTGCCAGTTCAAAGAAGTAGTGTGCACGCAATACTCTGGCTTCAAAAGGGAAGTATCTCAATTGTTTCATCCAGTTCTGATACTGTCCGCCGCTGTGTTCATAACGTGTAAAGTCTACTTGTGCAATCTCTGTGAGAAAACTATTGGCGGCACGGATGCCACGATAGAGCGTCCAAGCGTCGTCATACGTTTTGATAGGTGACCAATTGCCGTTGTTCGCGTTTTGGATGTTGGCGGCGTAAGCTCCGAACTCACCGTCGTCTGAGGCACAGTCGCGCATGGAATAACTCTCTTCGGAAAAGATTCCTTCGGTAGCAAAAAACGTATATCCTTGCGGCATGTATGAGTATACGTGAGACAGCATATCTTTGCTTGTGCCGAAATACTTATACATGTCTTCTTTTGTCTTCAAACCATCTGTTTCATCAAAGTCGAGATAATTGCACGAAGCAAAGATCAGCGAAGACAAAATGGTTAAGATGATGTATTTGGTTTTCATAATGTTCATTTACTTTACATTAAAAATTAAGTTTCACACCCGCCCAATAACTTCTTGTCGACGGATAAGCGATACCAAGCTGTTCCGGGTCGGCAAAATGGATGTTATCTAGCGAGAACAGGTTAGTGCCCTGCACGAATACTCGTAAATCGGCAAAGCGGGTCTGAGATTTCGGGAACGTATAAGCTATCAGCAGGTTGCGTAACTTCAGGAACGAACCATCTCGGTACCACAATGAACTGGCACGGTAGTTGTTCCGGTTTTCCTGTGTAGTCAGTCTTGGCATAGTAGCTATGGCTTTGTTCTCCGGTGTCCAGCAAACTTCCTCGTTCAGGAAAGTGTTCGAGATGTTTCCGTTGTCCACAAGCGGGCGGTAAAGCGGGCTGTCAAGTAGGGAGACCGTTACGCCTGTCATTCCCTGGAAGTCGGCGGAGAGTTCGAATCTTTTATAAGATAAATTCAGATTGAACCCGAAGTAGAAACGCGGAAGTGAGGAGCCGAACATTTTTACCACATCTTTTTCGTCAATGCGGTTATCACCGTTCTGGTCTTTATATTTCACGTCACCGGGAGCGATATCTGAGAATGTTTGCTGCGGACTATTGTTGATTTCCTGCTGGCTGTTGAAGAATCCTATCGCTTCCAGACCGTACATTTGTCCCACACGGTTGCCTTTGGTGTACAGGTAATCGTACTCTTGATAGGCTTGGTTTACATTGACTACTTCCGAGTTCAAGTATGACATGGTTGCTCCGATGCTGTAATGGAAATCACCGGCTTTGTCGTTCCAGTTCAAAGAGGCATCAAATCCTTTGTATTTATAGATTCCTTCGTTCACTTGCCCCACTGTGACACCGATGATGCCGGACGTGGAGTTGGCACCGGACACAAGTATGTCCGAACGTTTTTCGTAGAAACCTTCCACAGTGGCGCCCAACCGGTTGTTGAAAGCGGAAAGGTCAAACCCGAAAGTTGCTTTTTGGGATTTTTCCGCTACTAGTCCGACTACCGGTAAATTACCTTCACTACCACCTGAAACGCTTCCGGCATTCTCACCGAAGTTATAACCGGCAGCGTAACCGTATGACTGGCGCCATAATTCGTGGCTCAGATTTCCATCCCAACCGGATAGACCATAGGAAGCACGAATCTTGAAGAGATTAATCGGAGTTATTTTCTCCATGAATGCTTCGTTGGATACGATCCAGGCAGCAGATACGGCAGGATAGTTCGTGAATTTGTCTCCATCCGGCAAGTAAGCCGAGCCGGAACGGTTGAATACGGCATTGAGTGTATAACGGTCGTCGTAAGTATAAGTGGCATTCACTAAAACCGACAGGTTCTTTTGTGAATTGTTTCTGCCGTTTCTATTTACTGACTGCATGTCGTAAATCAATGCTCCTCCTATCCGGTGTTTGTCAAAGATACGGTTATAGTCCGCTTTTGCCTGGAAGTTACTTCTGAACAACAACTTTTCAAAAGGCTGGCTGTGTCCTAGGGTTTCGGAGTCAGTGCCCCAAATAGTCGGTGTCGTTATCAATGTGCCGTCATCGGCAATGCTGGCTCCGGTATTCATATATCGGTAACCTTTGCTGCTGGTTTCGTACATTCCGCCGATGTTATCAAAAGATATGGCCGCTTCAAGTGCTAATCCCTTGGTCAGCATATCCAGTTCCTGGCGGACGCTCAAGTCCGCGAGCAGGCTTCCGTAGACATTACGGATATGTCCGTAATGTTTCAGCAGGGCAACCGGGTTTTTGTCTCCGTAGACTGAACTTCCTCCAAAGATGCCGTTTTCATGACGGATGGGGAATGCCGCCGAAGGAATGCCGTAAATGTCATTGAAAATGGCGTTGCGCCCGTAACGGGTTCCCCGGAGCTCTTTCAATTTCCCTGCGATTCCGAGTTTCAGATAAGTACTTTTAGTCACGTTCACGTCCAGATTGGTACGTACAGTCAAGCGTGTATCTGTGGGGGTGGTGTCATAACGTGTGTCTTCCGTATTTTTCTTCAGCATCGAACGGTCACGATAGTAATCTACTACCGTATAGAAACGGAACTTTTCGCTACCTCCGCTGAATGCCATTTTTAGGTTGTGTGTAAATCCGGTTTTGTTCAACGTTTCGTTCCACCAGTCTACGTTCGGATAGTCATACGGATAGATACCTGTGCGGAAAGCATCCAGTTCCTGGGTGTTGTAGCGTGCGGACAGACCATCTCCACTCAGTGCGTTGTTGATAGCGTTTGCATATGTATAGGCATCTGCAAAGTCCGGAGAACGGAACTGGGTGTTGACACCGAAGTTATAGTCTACTTTCACTTTTAGTCCGTTGCTTGTGCCGCGTTTGGTCGTAATCAGTATTACACCGTTTGCACCGCGCATACCATAGAGGGCAGCAGCAGCGGCATCCTTTAACACATAGCACGATTCGATTTCCATAGAACTGATGTCGGTAATGTCGCGGGGAAAACCGTCGATTAGTACCAACGGAGCATGGCCGTGTATGGAGAGAGAAGAAACGTTGTCGGCTGACGAGCCTGTACCCTGATATACGTTCAGTCCTGCCACTTTTCCATACAGTGCTTTGCTGATGTCTATGTGCGGAGACTTTTCGAAAGCAGAAGCATTGACTCCGCTGACAGAATAACTACTGGTTCGGGAAGATACGTTCATCCGGTATCCTATGTTCAGGGTATCAGCCAGTTGCATATCCGAGGCCGCTGCCGGTGTCTGCGCATGTAGAGCTACCGAACCTCCCAGGAGCAGAGTGGTTAATATATAGTTTATTTTATTCATTGTTCAATAGAATATAAGTTTGCATATCAATTTACCAACCCGGATTCTGGGTCATTCCATATCTTTTGTTGATTTCCTCTTGAGGTATTGGAGCCAGATACCACTTGGTATCCCAATTGTCCGCCCAATAACGGTCGTTCAGTTCTACTTTCTCAAAAGTGAACGCTGTAGGATTGTGCTGGTCGTTACCCCTGCTTCTCAGTCCGTACAGTTGTTTCTTGAAATCGTTTTCACGACCTCTGCGAACAAGGTCGAACCAACGTACCTCTTCAAATCCCAGTTCTAACGCTCTTTCTCTCAGTACGGCTTCCAGGAACTCATCGTGATTCATGTTTTTGGGAAGTTCGGATAGGCCTACTCTCTTCCTCACGTCATTTACCATCTTGTAGGCTTCATCGTTCGGGCGCTTGTTCACTTCATTGAGCACTTCCGCATATCCCAACATGATTTCCGGCAGACGGGTGTGAGGCCACTGTATCGGTCCTTCACGGTCACTGTTCTCTTGCAGGATGAACTTCATGGTCATGAATCCGCTGCCGGCTTTGTAATTGGGATGGTTGAGATGGACGGGAGCGACTGTTCCATCACAATAGGTGTCTCCGGGACAAGCCACATTTTCATACAGACGCGGGTCGCGGGTAGGTTCCATATCACCTACGGTAAAGAAAGGTTGACGGGAAGGAGACTGCCAGTCGAAGTCTTTCGGGAAATCGGTTCCGTCCGCCCAAGAGAACATATCGACATAGTTTAATGTGGGAAGGTAACCCCAGGGGCGGCTGTCGATATACTCCCAAATAGTGTTGGCATCATATCCATGACGGGTGGAGATCAGTATTTCCGTACCGCCGCGATTGTAGTATGCCCGGCGATAGGCAAGGCGTCTTGCCCGGTGCGTCTCTTCCCCCGGCTGGATCAGCGAGTATCCGCCTTGTCTTTGCACTTCCGCAAAGAAAGCCTCGCCTGCTGCTTTTGCAGTTTCCCAACGCTGGATGCTATAGTTGCCGTAGCAGGTATATTCGTCCGCTTGGGGATGCCATTTTTTGTCTGAGTTGAACGTGGGGCTGGCAGCCCATTGCAGCACTTTGAATTTCAGTGCCATGGCTCCTGCCTTGGTCATACGTCCGTCATCCGCATCATCCTGTTTCCATTTTAAGTTAGAATTGATGACCTCGTCGAGCAAAGCTACAATCTTCTCCACGGTTTGTGCGAATGTGATGCGGGGAAAGTTCATTTCTTCGTTAACATCCACATAGTGGTCTATCCATGTCACGCCACCTACGTAGCGAAGCATCTCGAAGTAGCAAAGGGCTATTACGGTTTTCGCTTCAGCGATACGTTGGCTCTTCTCACTATCCGACATGTCAGGTACGTTCCTTACGTTCTCAATATAGCACCAGGCGTAGCGGATAGCAGTCCAGTCTGCTTTGCTTCCGTAACGGTATGCGGCACTTCGGGGAACATTGGTGGGACTGAGCGCTCCGTTATAATAGAGTTTCAGAGGACCGTCATTGATGTTGTCACGGAAGCTGTAACATAAGTCGGTAAGGGATTCGAGAATGTTTACGCCCAACTTCCAGTCGGAAGTACTGGGCAATCCGTAAGGCAATCCGGTGTATGCTTTCGTCAGTACCTTTTCTGCGTTTATTTTCGAAGAGAACATTTCTTCGGTGGTGGCTCCGGAACTTTCGGGCTGGTTGCTCAGAAATTTATCCCCGAAGCTGATTTCAGAGCAGGAAGAAGCCATCAGCAGGCATCCTAGTGCCATGAATCCTTTTAGTATACTATTCATAAAGTTGTTCTTTTAGAAGTTAAGATTTAAACCAAAACTGTACACCTTAATCAGCGGATACTCTCCATAGTTGTCGGGGTTGCTTTCCGGGTCAAGGTATTTGAGCGGTGAGAAAGTCAGCAGGTTATAGCCGCTGAAGTTGAATCCGAGCGAAGTAAGTCCCAGTTTCTTCAGGAATTTCTTTCCGGTGAGCGTGTAGCTGAGGCTCAGACTTTTCAGACGGAGATAAGAAGCGTCTGCCAGCCAAAGGGTAGAGGGTTCGGAGTTCCAACTTTCCGAAGTTTCCGATGCACGCGGATAAACAGCACCCTGTTGGTTCTCCTCTGTCCAGCAACCATCATAAAAGTAGGTCAGCAGGCCGCGTTTCCCGGCGTTGGTATACGGGATGCGGTATTCGATTTCATACATTCTGTTGACATTCTTGGAGCCTACCCACTGCATGGAGAGGTCAAAGCCTTTCCAATTGAAACCCATGTTCATGCCGAACACATATTCCGGACGAGTGGCAAAGCCGGTCACGCATTTGTCATTACCGTCTACGACATGGTCACCGTTCAGGTCGGCATACATGGCATCACCCGGATATACCTTTACGGAAGGTTGTGGAAGCTCCGGATTCAGAACCAGCTCACCACCAGCATTAGTTGTAAAGTCGCTGTACTGATAGAGACGGACAAAGTTATACAACCCACTGTAACGTCCGGTAGACCCGCCGGTTTGGTTCATATAGGCGAATTGCTTGGGCACCTCGTCCATATAGAGAATCTTGTTGCGGGCAAAGGAGACATTGCCGTCTATGTAATAGCTGAAATTCTTGCCTATCCTGTCATGCCAGCCCAGGGAGATTTCGTAACCGTGATTGTTCACCTTACCTATATTAAGGTTGGGAAGAGAGGTTGCGATAATGCTTGGAGTGGACTCGGGAGAGATCAGAATACCCGTGCGGTGTTCGATAAAGTAGTCGAAAGTGGCGGACAAACGGCTGTTGAAGAACTTAACATCGATACCGTAATTCTGTTTTTCCGCAGTTTCCCAAGTCACTTCCGGATTACCCATACTTGAGATGGCAGATGCCGATTGGGATATGGGATTATTAGTACCAAAACTATAACTTCCGGAGCCGCCCCATACGGCAGGCATATACATAAAACGGGAATCTACGCCCTTGTCGTTACCTACACGTCCCCAGGAAGCTCTGAGTTTCAAGTAATCTACTACCTTCTGGTTTTCCATGAACTTCTCGGCTGTGGCTATCCATCCGGCTGAGAATGAGGGGAAAATACCGAAACGTGTACTGCCCGGAGCAAAGTTTTCCGAACCGTTATAACCTACGTTTACATCGAACAGATATTTGCTTTGATAAGCATACGTGGCACGTCCCACCAGTCCTACATAGTTGCGCGGCAGATAAGTGTAGCTGTCCGGATAGTAATTGCGGGATTGGTTGTACAAGATGAGGCCGGATACTTTATGGTCACCGAATGTCCGGTCGTAGTTGATACGCCCTTCGAGGTACCAGTTTTGTGCACGTCCACTACTTTCCGAATAGGTCAGCGGGGTGTCGCTGCCGGAAGGAACAAAAATGTGTGTCTTATCATAATCGGGGTCGGTTTGTGGCATATTTCCGTTTGAGTCAAAGTAAGACTGATAGTATACCGTCTGTGATTCTATGGCTCCTCCGGCGCGTTCCTTATATAATTTGAACTGATTGTCGTAGGCTCCTTTTACGGAAACACTCAGTCCCGGAGTGACGAAATCCAATTTCTGCGTGATGTCCAGGTCCATATTCAGCGTTGTGTCATATGTTTGGTTGTATCCTTTTCCATAGAACACGAACATGCCATCGCGCATTACTTCTCCCAAAGGTACCAGATCATCGGGAACCAATGTGCGTACTCCGTTGATAAATCCCGGTCCGGCAAACGGATGCGACCATATCTGCGCTATCACCCAGGCATTGGGGTCGTTACCCGTACCCGACTGAACGTCGCGTGGTTCTTGTATCTTGCCTAGCACACCGCCTACACCCAGTTTCATGGTAGTGGTCTTGGTCAGGTTTGCGTCGATATTGGCACGATAGTTATAGCGGTTGTAGCGATAGTTGTTGTCATACAACTGTCCGGGAAGTTCTTTCAGAAGTCCGTTCTGATAGGTATAGCCTACCGATACGAAATACCGCACGTTGTCGTTGCCACCGGAAATATTGACATTGTTCTGACTTTGGAGATAGAGGTTATGAAAAATGTACTTCTTCCAGTCCATATTAGGGTACATGAGAGGGTCGGAGCCTGTGCGATAGGCCTCTATCTGTTCCGGAGTAAAGTAAAGTTTGGGATTGGTGACATGATCCATTTCCTGCTTCATGTTCCAGAACCGGGCAAATTCGTAACTTCCTGTCTGCTCTACCAGGGAAATGGGCTGTTGCAAGCCTAGTTTGGTGCTAGCGGAAATTTGTGTCTTTCCTGATTTCCCTCTACGGGTAGTAATCAATATGACACCGTTGGCACCTCTTACTCCAAATACTGCTGTAGAAGAGGCGTCTTTCAGCACGGAGATAGTTTCCACCTCATTGGGGTCGATTTGCGAAAAGGCACGTTCTACGCCATCTACCAGAACTAAGGGTTTGGATTGTGAGTCGTTCAGTGAACCGACACCCCGTACGTAGATGGCGGCAGCGTCCTTACCCGGTTGGCCGGTAGTCTGTACGGAAGATACCCCCGGCAATGCACCGGCAAGAATGTTTGTGATACTTGTTGCCGGTGATTTAATCAACTCCTTGTTGTCAATAGAGGAGACAGCACTCGTAAGCATTCTCCTGTCCTGATTACCGTAGGCGATGGCTACCACTTCTACTTCACCGAGGTTTTGCGAGTCTTCTTTCAGGCTGACTGTAATAAATGTCCTGTCTCCCACTACAATTTCTTGGGGTACATACCCGATAAAAGAGATGTTCAATACCGACTTTCTGTTTGGGACGACGATTGTAAAGTTGCCGTCGAAATCTGTAATAGCTCCTATGCTTGTGCCCTTTACAGTCACATTAGCACCGGGAACGCCTTCTTTTAGTGTTTCATCTGTTACTCTACCTTTGATAGTAATGCCTTCTGGGGGTAAGGCATACATCATTGGTATGAACAAAAGAAACATAATAAGAAAACGGAATCTTAAATTACGCGCGTTTCTCATACTGTTTAATTTAATTAGGTTAATAATGAAAGATTAATAATATGTTAAGTTAATAATCGGCTTGATTTAAAGTAAGGTCAACACTTGATGCATTTGTTGGCTTTTAACAATACTGCAAAGTTAGATGAGGAGTGGAAAATGGATGTGCAATATTCACCAAATAAGGTGCACAAAAAGCTATAAAACGGCTTGTGATGGGGTAGACAGCTATTTTCTGAAATTGTTGGTGGGAAAGGAATATGTTGTTGTCTCCCAATTGAGGAAGTTATATAATAGCTCTGCCGGCTTCATGTATGTACATGTATTTTGTAGTGGCTTTGGCTCTTGAGAAAAAGATATTGTCTAAGGATCGACTACTCAATAATAGATTCTGGATTTTCTTTCACTTTTTTGAGAAATTCGGTAGGCAGCATGCCGAATTGTTTCTGGAAACATTTGGCAAAATAGGAAGAGGAACTGAACCCGACAAGGAATCCTATTTCAGTCACCCTGTATTCACCTTCCACCATCATCCGGCAGGCTTTCTTCAACCGGGTGATTTTGATAAAGTCATTGGGAGTCATCCCGATAATTCCTTTGATTTTAGTGAATACTGATGTACGGCTCATGCCAAGCTCCTGTGCCAGTGTGCTGACGGAGAATTCCGAATCTTCGATATTATTCAATATAATATCCGTGCACTTATTCATAAACTCTTCATCCAGTTTGTTGTGAACCGCCGAGTGCAAGTCGGACAATGGAGTGGAAGCATACGTTTTCTGTTGCTTTTCCCTCTTCTTTAGCAGATTGCGCAATTGCGCTTTCAGATGGAAAGGAGAAAACGGTTTCTCTATGTAGGCGTCGGCACCGGATTCCAGTCCTTTTATCTTGCTTTCCGTGTCCGTCTTTGCGGTAAGGAGAATGACGGGGACATGGGAGATGTTGATATCCGTTTTGATTTTGCCGCACAACTCGAATCCGTCCATCTCTTCCATCATCACATCGCTGATGATAAGGTCTATGTTATTCTTTTCAAGAATCAATAAAGCCTCTTCGCCGCTTGATGCGGAGATGACAAAATACTCCTCGGACAATATCTTGGAGAGGAAATCAAGAATTTCCGGATTGTCGTCTACTACCATCACGGCGTACTGCTTCTTTATCGGTTCGTCCGGCAAGACGGTTTCCGGCTCGCCTTCTTCCGCGTTGTTTTCTGTGATAATCGTATCTTCTACCCGTTTCATGGGTGGGGCGACACTGACGGCGGCTTGTTTGGGGAAGTGCACGGAAATGGCAACCCCGCTTTTGCCGTCTTCCCTGTCTTTAGCTTCAATCTTGCCATTCATCAGTTGGATAAGGGAGCGTGTCATGTGCAGTCCGATACCGATTCCCAGTTTATTCAGTTCGCTGTTGTTCTTGACCTGGTAAAAAGCATCGAATATTTTGGTCTTCTCCTGGTCGGTGATACCGATACCGTCGTCTGTGACGGTAATTATTATTTCGGAATCATTTTCCGCCGCAGTGACGCTAATCCTACTTTTGGCGTATTTCAGGGCATTGCTTAACAGGTTGCTGATAATCTTGGTGAATGCCTCTTCATCTGTGACCATAGTCATCTTTTCGGAGATTGATGAAATATCAATGCTTATTTTCTTTTGTCTTGTAGACAATTCGAAGATGCAGGTGACTTTGGCTATTGTGTCTTTCACCCGGTAAGAGTCATAAGACAGTTTGTAAGCTCCCGAATCCACTTTCCGGAAGTCCAGAAGTTGGGTGACGAGTGCGTACAGGCGTTTATAGTTCTGTTCGATGATACTCAGGTATTCTCCGTAGACATTGTTGATGCTCGTGGTCTTCATCAGATATTCCAGCGGACCGATGATAAGGCTCAACGGAGTTCGTATTTCGTGGGCGATGTTGGTGAAGAAATCAATCTTCGCGTTATATAGTTCCTTTTCCTTTTCATCATTCAACCTTTTCATGCGTGCTTTCTGCCGTTTTTCCGTGCGCTTGATGTAATACCATACAGTGAGTAACAGTATAATCAGCAGCATAATTGCATAAATAATATATGCCAGTTGCGACTGGAGAAATGGCGGCAGCACTTTGATTTTTAGTTGGATCTCGTTGCTGCTCCATATTTTGTCGCTGTTGGTCCCCTTGATTCTTAACACATATTCGCCGGCAGGAAGGTTGGCATAAGAAAGATGATTGTTGATTCCTTTAGTGAATTGCCAACCGCTGTCCAAGCCTTCCAGCATATATTGGTAGTTGTTTTCTTTAGGGGCGATATAGCTGAGAGCCGCAAAGTCGAATCCTATCATGGACTGGTTGTATTCCAGAATGATTTCATCCGTATATCCGATAGACCGTTGGATAGGCGAGTCGGGTATATTAGCCTGTACTTCCTTTCCGAAAATGGTCATGTTGGTGAGAACAACAGGCGGATTGTATGTGTTTTCACGCAAATCCTGTGGAAAGAAATAACAGAAGCCGCCCGTTGATCCCAGGAATAATTTCCCGTCAGAAGATTCAACTCCCGAACGAGGCGTAAACTGCTCATTATAAAGTCCGTTTGATTTGGAGTAAGTTTTCAGATATTCCGTGTCGGGATTATATACGGCAAGTCCTTTATTAGTACTAATCCATAATAAATCTCCTTTGGGGATGATAGAAGTGATGATTTTGTTGGGCAGTTCCAAATGGTCATATCGGGTGAAGTTGTCCGAATCTTCATTATATCTGCATAATCCTTGTCCGTAAGTCCCTACCCACAGTCGTTTTCTGTTGTCGATAGCTAATGTGGTAATCACATTTTTAGTGATTGAATTCGGGTTGTCCGAGCGTTGATAGGCGGTGGTTTTCCCGGTCTTGATGTTGTATGAGTAAAGACCGCTGATGCTTGTTCCTATCCATATTTTTCCGTGATAGTCTTCTATGATAGCAGATATTCTGCCTGCAAAAGACCCCATTCTGGTAAAATTCTTTTGTTCGGGATTATAGCAGCAGATACCGTTGGAAGTACCTACGTAGATGCATCCGTTGCTGGCTTTATATAATATGAAAACTCGGGAAGAGGATATGGATGTTGAATCTTCCGGATTATACAGGTAGCTTTCCACTTTTCCGGTTTTTAAATCAAATACTTCCAATCCCCGTCCATAAGTGGCGGCATACAACTTGTCACCGTCTACCAGCAGGTCATGTATGCAATAGTAAGTAGTACCTATACTTGCCGCATCCCGGAAGGGCATGATTTCCTGTGTCTTGGCGTTGAACCGGAAAATTCCGTTATCGTCAGTTCCTATCCAGTATTGATCGTCCTTACCTTCTTTTATTACATTCACTACCTTTCCTGCCTGTGCGGTAGTCGATAATGAGCAACTATAATATTTGAAGTTATTCTGAAAAGCCGAATAAAACTTGATGCCGTCGAAATAAGACCCCAACCACAGGCTTTCTTCCTTATCTATATAAATAGAATAGATAAACTTATTCGCTCCGGTTCTTATCTTAAGATTCGGATTGTCGGATTGTATGATTTCTCCTTTGTCTGCCTTGAAGATTCCTATGCCGTTATCGGACGAGATAAATAACTCTCCCGGCCGGTATTCTTTAATATCGTGAATATGGTATAATAGGTTGTTCGGACTTTTATCCTGATAATTGGTAAATGTCCGTGTTGCGGGATTAAACAAGTCGAGCCCGTTCTGGAAAGTTCCTATCCACAGGTTGCCGTGTGAGTCCTCAAAGATTTTCTGGATAGAGTTATCCGATAAGCTGTCGGGCAGATTACTTCTTTTGTAAGTGATGAATGTATTTCTGTGTTTGTCGAAGCAGCATAACCCTTCCGAATACGTGCCTATCCATATATTCTGTTTACTGTCTTGTTGCAATGTCATCAGAATATCCTGTGAGATACAATTCGATTTTCCGGGAATGTTCCGATAGACCCGGAGACGGATTTCATCATTAGGAGAAAACCGGTAAAGCCCTTTGCCGTTTGTCGCAATCCACACTTCTCCGTCATTGTCTTCTATCATGTCGACAACATAAGTCTGTATCGTCTCCCCCGTTTCTGTTTTCGCGTTGAAAGGCCTGAATGTATCCGTCTGGGAATCATAAATGACAATGCCGCTATCCAGTCCGATCCACATTTTACCCCTGCGGTCAATAAATATCTTCTTGACGCTGTTGCTCGTCGTGGCGTTGATATATTCTGATAAATAGTAATTCTTGAATTTGATTCCGTCGAACCGGCTCAGTCCGTCGTCCGTACCGAACCACATGAAGCCGCATGAATCCTGAAGGATACTATATACTCTGTTGGCAGCCAGCCCGTCGTCCATCGTGTATGAAGTGGAGAAAATGCGCTGTGCATTCACAACGAATGTGTGCATACACAGGATTTGTACGACTATCAGAAGGAGTAGTTTTTTCATGGGAGAATCGTTTAATCCGTATTGTTTTCATTTAGTATAGGACAATATTATGAAGAATAAGTAGCAAAAACAAATGATACACAATCTTTTTGGCGCTGAAAAAGAACTTTTGAGAGTGAACGAAAATATCGTTCAAATCTTGGATAATTATTGGTGAATATTCATTGTTGGGGTACATGGTTATTGCTTGGTGAATGTAACATAGGTACTATTATTGTTTTTTTGTATGATATTGTTCGTGCTCTACCGATATTTCGGCTATTTTTGCTACTGATTCAAATTCTTATTTTTTATATATCCTTTAATCACAGCTAACTTAAATTCTTATTTAAAATTTAATACTATGTCGAGATTCTTATTTATTGTGTTACTCATATGGGTTTGTTGCTCTTGTACTTTTCTGCACAGGAATAATAACGTGCCGGTAGAAATGTCCATGTGGGAATATACCGATTCAGATGTGGAAAATTTATCTTTATTATGTAAGATTTGGGGATTCATGAAATATTATCATCCAGAAGTACGTGCAGGAAAGTATGATTGGGATCACGAATTACTTTGCGTAATGCCTTCTTTAGTATCTCTCCCCTCAAAAGAAAAGCGAAATGAGGTTTTAGTAGAATGGATAGACCAATTTGATTTTAAAAAGAAGCTCGGGATGCCAAGAGAGATACGACAAGTTATTACGTGAACTTGGGAATATGATCTTCTGTATCCGTCTTCTACAGATTTTGCAACATTTACCCACGGAAGCCTTTCGCAACCAGGATTGTTTACTTTCGGCCCTGTAGTAAAGGTTGGAAAAGAGAATGAAGACTATTATCAAGGTAAAAAAGTAATTTTGATAAATGAAACAACACAAAGCCATGCGGAGTTCATGACTATGAAATATAGATGTACCCCAAACACAATTGTTATGGGAAGTACGACTGCCGGTGCCGATGGCAATTGTTCCTATCTCATTTTGCCGGGTAACTTTAGAGCTACATTTACAGGACTTGGCGTTTACTATCCCGATAAGTCGGAAACCCAACAAATCGGCATTCTTCCTGATATTGAAGTTAAAAGTACAATTCAAGGCATACGCCAGGGGCGCGATGAAGTTTTGGAAGCTGCCATAAAGTATTTGAATGCTGAAGAAGTAAAGTGAACTTGTTTGAACTGTTGGTTGTGTAAAATCTAAAGTTCATGAATTGAGTGTCGATAATTAGGGATGAAGAAATAGACAAACAGATGAGATGGTGGAAATAAAAATCCGCTTTGCATAGAATAATATATGTTTATTCTACGTACATTTGTCTCATTAGCATCTCAATTATCGTTCAACAGTTGTCGGACAACAGTTCTACATTTATAGAACAATCGTTCCACATCTGTTGAACGATAATTGAATTGCAGGTTGGAATACTAATATAAGAGAGAAGGGAAATTAAACTTCCCTAATAAAAAAAGAAAAGATAATGAGTGTAAATTATGATCTCTACGAGACTCCTAATCCAGATAAGGATGGGAAAGAACTGCCTTTACATGCACGTGTGGTATTGAAAGGTAGCTATACGGCAAGTGAATTTATAGATATGGTGACAGCTCTTGAGCATATCCCTCATGCTCAGTTGGTAGGCTCTATCGAAGCAATTTCGAGCACGTTGAAGCATTTGCTTCTGAAAGGTTTTTCGGTAGAGCTGGGGGATATCGGTTATTTCTCTCTTTCCCTAAGTGTTGACAAAAAGGTGGTGGAACCGGAAGATTTACGTTCCCCATCGGTATCTCTTAAAGGTATCAATTTACGGATTAATCGTCAGTTTAAGAAAGATATTGAGACTTCATTGGAACTTCAACGCTGCAATTCACCTTTTCGTGTGAAAAATCCGTTGGATGAAAAGAAATGCTTGCAACGCTTAAACTCTTTTTTTGAAGAGCATCCATGTATTAACCGACAAGATTATATGAGACTTACGGGGAAAACTAAAAAGCAGGCACTGCAGGATATCAATACTTTTATCGAACAAGGCGTGTTGCAGAAATACGGATTGGGGCGTTCGGTGGTGTATATAAAAGTAGTGTAAGAGATTTCATAATATAATATGAATAAAAATAAGTATCATTGTAATATATTTCTGTTCACCGGATGGCTCATCATGCTGGTCGGTTGTCAGCATGCTCCATCTTCTCTTTTGAAGAAGGCTATGCAGATGGAGAATGTTTCCGTCGATAGTATATTCTTTTATTTGCAACAAATAGACAAGCCGGAGAATTTATCTTCTAAGCAGCAGGGAGATTATTACTTTTTATCCTATAAGGCAACTTTGTGGAAGACCGGGAAACCTGTTGATTCTTTATTGCAGACTGCCATTCATCACTATACGCAAAATAGACAGTTATCTCAATGTTTGCAAGCACGTGTGGAGCAGAGTGCTTCCTATTTATATCGGAACCAGCCGGATTCTACATTATTGCTTTCGGATGCTCTTCTGCACGAACGATTGCTGAATGATACATTAAGAACACAATTGTATGGTCTTAAAAGAGTGGCATATTCAAGAAATAAGGATTATGAACAGGCGTTGGACATGGCAGACAGCAGTCGGCAGCTAACTCGTAAACACAAAGATACTCTTGCCTATTTTTCTGCAAGTAAGTTATATTTTCAACTTTTGGAAAAGGTGCAGGAGCATGACAGGTATACACAAGAATCTCTGCAACTAATGGAAGAGTTTGCGGATTCTCCCAATTACCGATATTTGAATTATCATATATTGGAGAACCTATTGACTACCAGTTTGGAAAGAAAAGATTTCCAGGCAGCACAATTGTATCTTCGTCAATTGTCAGCTCAACGACATAGCCGTCATGTCATTCCGCACTATTTTCTCCTTCGCGGCAAATCTTATGCGGCTTTGAATCAAGTGGACTCTGCCAAGTATTACTATCAGCAGGCTGCGACTTCCTCTTCAGATTTTATTGCCGTGGAAGCGAACGCACTCTTATTTAACTTAATCAATGAGAAAGAATATCCGGAACAGGCTTTCTATATCAAGCAAAAAGAAAATAAGATCAAGGACGATATACTGACTAGTACCAAGGCGGAAATACAAAGAAGAGAGTATAATGAGCTTAAATTAAAAAACGAACTCTACCAGTTGCATTTGAAACAACGCGAAAAAGAACTATGGATGCTGGGCATTGTAACAGCTTTGCTTGGTGTTGGTTTCATAGTGTTTTTCTTTTATCAGAAGGAGAAGAAGAAACGATTGCAAAGGGAAAATCTTTTGTTGCACCAAGAGGCGGAGCTAAGCGGACTACGGGAGAAAGAAATCCGTTTGCAGAATAAAGAAGCGGAATTGCGTGAGGCACTTTTCAGACGGATAGCCTTTTTCCGGAAATTACCTTCACTCCATAATGATGAAAGTCAGGATGAGGTGACTTCTAGTCGAAAGATAGTGGTGACCGATGCGGAGTGGATAGAGGTGATTTCTGTTGTCAACGAAGCTTTTGACCATTTTGCGGCAAGGCTGGAACAAACCTATCCGTCATTGAACAATAAGGATATCGGTTTCTGTTGTCTCGTCAAGATTAATGTTAACATGCAAGACCTTTCAGATATTTATTGTGTTAGTAAAGCAGCCATTACAAAACGCAAATATCGTATTAAAACAGACAAGTTGGGGATTATAGATGAAAATGTAAGTTTAGACAGTTTTCTTAAGGCGTTTTAGCTGTTGATTTGGGTCGTTTCAGTAGAGTTGTCCACCTCTTAATGAATGGAGTTGTTGTTTATTGTATTGATAACCAATGGTATATCGGCGATTTGTGTTACTCTTTTTGTCCGCCATATTTTTTGTTTTTCAGTTGGTTTCCCTCTACTTTTGTCCCAATATTCATTTGAAACTAACTAAATACATGTTCGTATGAAAAAGAAAATTATGATTTTGAGTTTGTGTACTTTTTGTCTATTTTCATTGGTTGCTTTTATATGCAATAGTGAAGCAACAAAAGACCCTTTGGCTCTGTCTCCAGTTGCGGCAAAGCGAATCACAACACCTACCGGGACGTTGATTTCCTGTGATTTAAAAGCGTTGAAAGATACCGTGGATATACCACTTAGTTATTTGACCGAAGAACTTCAAGTGGTGAAGTTGGAAGATAAGGATGAGGCATTGGTAGGAGGCTGGGTTCGTACCACAGTCAGTGATAATTATATCTTGGTGAGTAACAAAAAACAGACTCCATACAAGCTTTTCACCCGTGACGGCAAATTCATCACTACTATCGGGGCTTACGGACAAGGGCCGAATGAGTATGCAAACACCTACTCCGAACAATTGGACGAAACACACAACCGTATTTATATTCTACCCTGGCAAAGTGATAAACTGCTGGTCTTCGACTTGAAAGGAGTTCCGCAAACTCCCATTCCTCTATGCTTGCGTGTCCCTAAAGGGCAATTCAGAGTCGACACCGGGAAGTCGGAAGTAACGGTGACAACACTGCCTTTCCAAGGTTCTCCGGCTGTAGTATGGACGCAGGATTTTGAAGGAAAACGCAAAAAATTTATTCCTGCCCGGCATCTCACGGTTCCGCGTGATTTCAGCAATGAAGTATTTATGGATAAGAATACTCCCGATTACAGCGTTATGTTGATGACTATCGTACCTTCTCCGCGTGTGGATAGTTTGTATCATTATAATGCGCAGCAAAATAGGCTCGAAGCCCGGTTCACAGCGAATTATCCGAATAAGGAAAAAATTCCATGGCATGGCTATACCGAATATCCGCGTCACTTTGTCGGAGATGTTTCTGTTCCGGTGCAAGTGTCGGCAAATACCTGGAGTGGAAGTAAACCGGCCAAATATATCGTAGACAAACAAACCCTGCACGGCAACTATTTCCATTTGTATAATGATTTCCTGGGAACGAAGAAGATGCAGATATGGCCTTCGTTCGGTAATGGCTATTATATTGCCAACATGGAACCTGCACAATTAAAAGAGACACTAGAAAAAGAGCTGGCGCGGAAAGAGCTTCCCAGTGATGTACGGAAACGTACTCAAGCATTAGTGAAGTCGTTGGATGAAGACGGAAACAATGTGGTTCTCTTTGCTAAAATGAAAAATAAATAGCGAACTCGTAGATGGCAAATATTCGGGAGTTCTAAATCCCGCAAGTGCTAGTTGCTTTGTGTTAAGTGCCTTACTTCAATTAGTTTAATCCCATTAGGATGCTAATTGAAGTAAGGCTCTTTTGATAGTAAAAGCATTGAAAAACGAACTTGGATAAAATAGTTCAAGACTTGGATAATAATTGGTGAAGGTCCTGTGCGAGTATGAGAAAAAAGTGTAGTTTTACTATTTTCTTGTTCTTTTGTACGGGATTCGCCTTGATGATATCTTTTCTCGGTTATCTTTGCGAATGTCATTTTAGATATTAGTTGCAACAATCTAAAGCATCTCAAACTTATTTTAATAACATTAAATCATGTATTATGAATGGAATTGCACGAAAGTTAAGTTTTTCATTGCAACGATTGGGTAGTGCTCTTATCATTATTTATCTTTTTGCAGCACCTTTTGCGTCGGTACACGCTTCTGACGCAGTGACTGAAATATATCAGGAAGGTAAGAAAGCTGCTGCTCGAAAACTTACCGGTAAGATTGTAGATAAAGGTACAAAGGAGACACTTATCGGTGCCAGTGTGTGGTTGAAGGATACCAGTGTGGGAGGTACCACCGATATGGATGGCAATTTTAATATAAATATTCCGGGAGGGAAAACTGTGACGCTCGTGATTAGCTATTTGGGTTATGCTACGATAGAAAAAGAAATCTCCCCTTCGGCCAATAATCTGCTTATTGAGATGGCTCCTGACAATACTGTGCTCGAAGAAGTGCAGGTGGTGGGTTACGGTACACAACGCAAGGAAAGTGTTATCGGTTCTATCAGTACGTTGAGTGTCAGCAATCTGAAAGTGCCCAGTGCTTCTATTTCCACTAATTTGGCAGGTCAGTTGGGTGGCGTCGTGTCTATTCAGCGTGACGGTTCTCCGGGTAGTTCGGCTGAATTCTGGATTCGCGGTATTTCTACATTCGGTGCAAACAAGACACCGTTGATTCTGGTGGACGGTGTGGAACGCTCGCTCGATTTGCTCGACCCGGAAGAAATTGAAAGCTTTTCCTTATTAAAGGATGCAACGGCTACGGCGCTTTATGGTGTACGTGGAGCGAATGGTGTTGTGTTGGTGAAGACAAAACGCGGTTCAGAAGGGAAACCGAAGATTTCCATTAAGATGGAAGCCGGTATGGTGCAGCCTACCAAGATTCCGCAAATGGCGGATGCGGTGGATTTTGCTACGATGTATAATGAAGCGGCTCCCGGAACATATAGTGCAAGTGACATAGAAAAATACAGAAACGGTACCGACCAGGATTTGTATCCGAATGTGAACTGGTTGAAATCCGTATTCAAAAAACATACTTTCAATCAGCGTGTGACTGCCAACGTGAGCGGTGGTGGCGAGATTGCGCGTTACTTTATTTCTGCCGGTTACTACCATGAAGACGGTCTGTTCATGACCGGAAAAGGAGATTCTTATAATGGTAACCCGGATTATCAACGTTATAACTTCCGCTCGAATGTGGATATTAACCTACATCCTACTACGGTCCTTTCACTGACTTTGGGAGGATTCCTGACGAAAAGGAGAGATGCCGCCGACTCGGAAGGCGTCTGGAAAAGTGCTTTTATATTGAATCCCAACGCTTTCCCTATTCAATATTCCAATGGATATTGGGGAGGAGAAAAAGGGGTTACGAATCCTTATTGGCAGGTGACCAGAGCCGGATATGTGGAGGATTGGCAAAGTACATTGAACTCAATGGTCAGTTTGGACCAGGATTTCTCTTTTATTACCGAAGGATTGAAGGCTAATGTCAAGTTTGCCTTTGATACGCAAGCATGGCATGGCAACAAGTACACGCAGCAAGATGAAATTTGGCACGCGATACGGCGTGACGCAAACGGGGAGTTGGTCTTCAATTCCGAACCGGAGACAGCGAAGGGCGGACCGTGGTTTGATAATAAGTCCGGTGGTAATAATGCCACTTATCTGGAAGCCTCTATTACTTACAACCGTTTGTTCGGGAAACATCGCGTAGGCGGCCTGTTCTTATATAATCAACGGGTAAAGAATGAAACATACAGAAACCAGGGTTATAAAGACAATATATCTTCTATCAAATCATTGCTGTATAAGAATCAGGGTATTGCGGGACGTCTGACTTATGATTACGATAGCCGTTACTTTATTGAGGGAAACTTCGGATATAATGGTTCCGAGAATTTCGCTGCCGGTCATCGCGTCGGTTTCTTTCCGGCTATGGCTGTGGGATGGTACATATCCAATGAAAAGTTCTTCGCCCCGCTGACTGATGTGGTTTCCAAGTTGAAATTGAAGGCATCTGTCGGTCAGGTAGGTAATGACCAGATTGGCGGGGATGTCCGTTTCATCTATTTGGGCACTGTGGCTACTACGGGTGACTATGTATATGGTAACTATACTAAAACAAAAGGTGAGCGTGTAAATGAAGTGGCCAACCCGAATGTCGGTTGGGAGGTTTCAACCAAGCAGAATTATGGTTTTGAGTTGGGCTTGTTCAACAAACTGGAAATACAAGGTGACTGGTACCACGATGTGCGCGATCATATTTTTGTGCGCAACAACAATATCCCTGCTTATGTGGGTATGACTACCGTACCTATGGTAAACGTGGGTAAGATGAAAAGCTGGGGTTTTGACGGTTCGCTGGAATACCATGACAGGATAGGTCAGGTGAATGTGACCGGACGTGGGACATTTACCTACGCCAATAATGAGATTCTGCGCAACGGTGATGCCTTGAATAAATATCCGTGGATGAATTCTGTCGGTCAGAAAATATATCAGAAATTTGGTTGGGAAGCTGTGGGGCTGTTCGAGTCGCAGGAAGAAATCAACCGTAGCCCGGTTCAGTTTAGTGAAGGTAATCATAGCCGCCTGCGTCCGGGTGACATCAAATATCGTGATTTGAACGGTGACGGTGTGATTGATGATTATGACAAGATGCCTATCGGTTATTGCGATGTTCCGGAAATTACATACGGTTTTGGTGGTGCGATAGAATGGAAAGGTTTTGATGTATCTATCTTCTTCCAGGGCACGGCTCGCGTATCATTGTTTGAAGAAGGCTCTACGATAGTTCCGTTCACTTCCGGTTATAAGAATAACGACGGTTTCTTGAAAGGAGTAATGGAAGACCGTTGGACTGTGGACAATCCGAACCCGAATGCCCGTTATCCTCGTACGATACGTTCGAGTGATGCTTTGGACAATAATAACACAAAGAAATCATCTTTCTGGGTGCGTAATGCTGCTTTCCTTCGTTTGAAGAATGCTGAAATAGGCTATACCTTCCCGAAAAGATGGTTGGAAAAGATGTCTATCCAGAATTTACGCTTGTATGTATCGGGAGTGAACTTGCTGACTTGGGCGCCGGATGTGCACCTGTTCGACCCGGACTTGGGTTCCGGCGACGGAAGAAAGTATCCCCCGACACGTGTGTTTAATGTAGGTTTAAATATTAATTTCTAATACTAAAAGACATGTTGATAATGAAATCCAACTATATGAAGCGTATTATGTTTGTGGCTGTTGCAGCCTTGACAATGTCGTCTTGTGATTCGTTCCTGGATACGTCTCCCGAAGACCTGCGTTCGCCCGACCAGATTTATGAGACTTATTCGTCTACACAGAATGCCATGTTCGGTGTCTATTCCTACATCCGTGATACATATCCTTTTGGCATGCCGGATACATACAGTACCAGTGACGTCGATGTGGCTTATACGAATGTGCATACATTCGATATGGGTGTGTGGAGTGCTTCGTCAGCGCAATACGATAAATGGTACACCTTTTATAAAGCGATCCGCGAAGCTACGTATTTTCTTCAGAATGTAGATAAATGCCCGGATCCGCGTCTGACTTATGACACTCGTGAGCAATGGAAAGCGGAGGTACGTTGTGTACGTGCTTATTACTATGCGCAGTTGATGCGTATGTACGGTCCGGTAATCCTGTTGAAAGACGAACAGCCGGATTTCACCGGTACGGATATGTTTCGTGCGCGTAACACATGGGACGAATGTGTTGAATGGATTACGGATGAATTTACTGACCTGATAGAAAATTCCGCCTTGCCTTTGAAATCGGAGGGTGAAACCTACGCCCGTATGAACAGGGGAATTGCCAAGGCTTATCTGGCGCGTGTCCTCTTACAGTCGGCGAGCCCGCAATTCAATGGTAACCCGAAGTATGCCAATATCCGCAATGCGGACGGAACTCCTTTGTTTCCGGTAAAGTATGATAAAAACAAATGGGAACTGGCACGTCAAGCTGCTTTGAGTCTGATAAAGGACGGAAATTATGATCTTGTCAAAGTGCTGTATGAAAGTGGCGCCAATATGGGCGAGATTGACCCTTATACTTCTTACAAATCCGTATTTACCACTTCACAGAATAAGGAAATGATTTTCTCTTACCTTGAAGACGGCGGTACTATTGACAAGCGTCTTGCTCCTAACAGCAACGGTGGTTGGGGTGGAGGTTACAATCCGACTCAGGAAATCGTAGATGCGTATGCAATGTCGGAAACCGGGCGTTTCCCGATTACAGGGTATGCGGACGAAGACCGTACTACACCGATTATTGATCCGGAAGCGGGGTATAAGGAAGCCGGATATTCTCAGTTTACGAATCCCTGCGAGAATAAGGAGAGAAAGACTTATAATATGTTTGTGGGACGTGAACCTCGTTTTTATGTGTCGATAGTATATGGCGGTATGTCTTGGTTTATTCCAAAGAAAGCGGGTGAAAGAATTTATCTGGAGATGTATAAAAACGGCAATAATGGGCCGGATGCTTCTCACAACCATTTTTCAACGGGATATAATATGGCAAAGCTGGCTATGCCGGAATATGAAGCCAGTCCTACGAAGAATGTGAAACGGGAATTGCCTTATATCCGTTACGCTGAAATTCTGCTGAACTATGTGGAGGCTACTATCGAGGTAGGTGACTTGAAAGACCCGAATCTGCTGACATATTGGAATGCGGTGCGCAACCGTGCAGGATTGAAGAATATAGAAGAAGCTTATCCTGAGGCTATGGAAGACCAGGATAAATTAAGGGATCTGATTCATCGTGAGCGTCGTGTGGAATTTGCGTTCGAGGGTATCAATTTCTATGACTGCCGTCGTTGGCTGACAGCGGAAGCGACAGAAAAGGGAAATATTCATGGCATGAATATCCAGGCTACCGGTACTCCCGGTAAGGAAGAGTATCCGGATGCTTTCTTCCAGCGTACAGTCATAGAGAAACGTGTGTTTACACCGAGTTTCTATCTGTTCCCGATTCCGCAGAGTGCGATTAACAAGAACCAAGATTTAGTACAGAACTATAAATGGTAAGAAAGAAGATGATAACGATGAAAAAATATATAAGCTTTTTGTTTGCAGCTCTTTTATTGGGAACTTCCTGTACCGATACCAGAACTGACTACATGATGGGGGATACCGCTTATTTCCCGAAAAGTGATTTACAGAAAGAAACTTTGTACGTGATGAATGCCAATGACCATGTATATGATATATGGATTCATAAAGCAGGGTATTATCAGAATAAGTTTGCGGGAAAAGTGGAACTGGACTATAATTATCTGGTTCAATATAACACGGAAAACGGTACGGACTATGAAATGCTGGATCAGAAGTATTACTCCTTTGACCGCAACTTTGTTATCGAGGCAGGGACGGATGAAGTAGCAGTGCCGTTGAGCTTGAAAATAGAGCAGCTTCTTCAGGATAAAGGATATGGAGTTTATTACATTCCCTTGTCCGTAAGCAGCCTGACACCGGAAGAAGAGGTCTATGTGGATAAATCTCATTTTATCTTGGTGCTGGATATAAGAAAGCCGGTATTGGTGATTGACGGCACGGAAGGAGAGCAAAGAGGAAATGTATTCCTGGACTTGTCCAAGGCGACTACTGAACGTCAGATTGATATTACAGCCAAACTGGATATTAACACGACGGAGGAATTAGTGGTTACTTATGGTTATGATAAGGATGCAGACAACCTGCTTACGGAAGAAGAAAAGTCTCATTTGCTGACTGCCGGATTTACGTATGCGCCAAGCGTGAAGATTCCTGTCGGTGAGAAGTATGCGGAAAATTACCTGACCCTGAAACCTGCGGAAATGCGGGACGGCAAATGGATACTTCCGGTACGTGTAGGAACGACAAATGACAAGGTCGGTTCTGATGGGAACGAAAACTGGCTGAAGCTGACGGTAATCAAAGGTTCTTTGGACAGTAAAGTTATTTTGGAAGGAGAATATGTGCAGGGTGGCGATATTATCCTTGCTTCGGACGACATACCGTCTGATAAAGAGATTGCTGATGTAAGTGCAATTGGAGATTTATCATATTCTGTTCAAGACAAGTATGGTGATAATCCGGACTGGCTGCAAGTGAACCGTGCAAACGGTAAAATCCGTATTACCGTAACCGGCAAAAACACTTCCACATGGCAAGAGCGTGTTGCTACGATTAAGCTTGTTGATGAGGAGACTTGGCTTGAAAAAGAGATTGTTGTCAGACAAGGTATGGAAGGTTGTGGAATCATCTTGAATAAATCCCTGTGGAGCGTAGTAGGTTACAGCGATCATGTTTCAGGCAAAGAATCCGCCTTGGGCAGGCTGTTTGATAATTTCTGGCCGACAAGTAAGGCAGAGGTAGGTTCCGGAAGCACGTTGTCATACATAGAAATCGGCAGTAAAGGTTCGGAAGATGATCCTGTACAGATTGTATTTGATTTGGGTGAGAACCCTCACGCGTATAATTCGGTCGGATTAGTGCCACGCCTGCAATGGGTGGGCAATTCTCCCAAGTATATGAAGATAGAGGTCAGTGATGCCGTACTGACACGTAGTGAGGATATTGCAGACTGGACTCTTGTAGGTAGTGCGAAAAGAGACGCATTTACGAAAAGTGAGCTGGATGCCCATGATGCCGGTAACTGGAATGACTGGTACACTACCAAACAGTTTATTAAATGGCATAACCTTGGCGAGAATATGAATCATCGGTATATACGTTTGTCTTTCTGGGATTCATGGTACAGTACACATTGCTTCGATGAAATTTTTGTCTCTGAGAAATAATGGAATATAAAAAACGATTAAAATAAAATATTTATGAGAAACATATTTTTATTACTATCGTGTCTGCTTTGTTTGCAGGCTTGTAATGATGAGAAAGAGGTGGACTGGACACCCGATGCGCTGACTGTATCTTGCAACGAAACTTTGGAAGAGGCAGGAGACGGACATTGGAAAGTGACTCTCCCTACTGAATATAAAGGTTCCGTGAAGTTGGAAATCCAGACTGATAAGGTTTGGGGAGTGGAGGTTTCTTATATGACGACTGAGGACGAAGAATGGATAACTCCTTCGGCAGAAGGGGGCAATGGCTCTGCTTCGTTGTCATTGGCTATTGCTGATAATAAGACAGCTAAAGACCGCAAGGCTTCTGTAGTGATTTCCACCAAAGGAGAGATTCCAGTGAAGAAAACAATCACGGTGGTTCAGGGAAATGTAGAGGAACTCTTGATTGTCGGTACGATTGATGAGGCAAGTTTCCCGGATGATGTCTTTGTTACAAAGAACGCTGAAGGGGCTTTTTATGTGACATTGCCTAAAGATTTTACGGAAGAAGGCGAGCGACAACTCAATATCTTGACTTATCAGGGAACGGCTACTCCAAGCATAGATATCACTTATCCTGATGAAGAAGTTGTAGATTGGGTCGTTTTTACGGAGACTTCGGTAGCACCGTCGTCGGAATCGGGAGTTAAAACTCTGGCTTTGACAATCAAAGAAAACACAGGGAATATCTACCGTGAAGCATTGGTTAATTTTACTGCTACTGCCGGAGATATAACATCCGGAAAGAGTGTTAAGATTGTGCAGTATGGAGTCGAAAGAATTGTTTGGAATGAGGAGTTCTGTCAACAAGAGAGCGAATTCATTGTAGCCGCAGATGCAAATGATAAAATTTGGGTTGCCACTTGTGAAAATATTAATCCTGCGGATTTGGAGTTAAATGGCAGTAATATGTGGTTGGAGTTGTCTCAGGAAGAAGGCAAAGTATATGCGAAAGTATTGGCAAACGTGAGTACTAACAAGGAGCGTCGCTCTGATGTGGTTATAAAGAACAAGAAAACCGGTGCGGAAGTGAGAATTCCTTTTAAGCAGTGTATACAGGGATATGGTATTGTATTAAGCAAGGCTTTGTGGAGCTTGGCTGCCTATAGTGGCGAGGGGACAGGTAGTGCCAGTAATGTAGCCAGCTATTTTAAACTGTTTGATGATTTTTGGCCGGCGAATAAGGCTGAAGCAGGGGCTACATACCAAGGTTCGAAGAATACGCATATTGAGGTGAAGTCCGGTACGGATAGTAATCCGGTCAGCTTTACTTTTGATCTAGGAGAGAATCCTCGTGGATATGACTCTTTCGGATTGATGCCGAGATTACAATGGACAGCTCCGGCTCCTCAAACCATAATGATTGAGGTTAGTGATAATTTGGAAAGTGGTTGGGAGACTGTAGTAGAAAAAGTAACAGGGAATGGTTTCAAGAAAGAAGATATATATTATTTGAATCCTGAACAATCCAATAATAGTAATTGGTATGATGCTCATTATGAGGGAATTGTTCATTGGTCTAAATTGGCTGATGAGAGAATTCAGAAGCGATATGTCCGTATATCAATGTATGAAACATTCTGGAGTGGCTCTCTTTGTCTGGATGAAGTCTTTGTTGCGGATCGGTCAAATGTAGAATAATAAAATTATTGAGTTATGATAAAGTATTTAAAGAAATATGCATTAATAGCGTGCAGCCTGTTTACATTGGCTGCATGTGATCTCGAAATCGACATAACCAATCCGGGACTTATCACTGAAAAACCGCAGGATAAGCCTCAAGTTGGAGAAACGATTACCTATCGTGCGCAAGTATGGGTGGAGAAAAATGATATGGAAGAGTTGTATGGTGGTGAGCGTCTGTTCAGACAGAATCTGGAGGCACTATTCCGTAATACCACTACTTTCTGGAATGAAAGTACCAATAAGTTTGATTACCGTTTTGAATGGGTTGTGGGTGAAGGAGACGACAATTTGGTCATTTATGAAATAGGCAGTGGTGTGAAAACCAAGGAACAATATAATGTGTATAAAAATAAAGCATACGGTACTTTGAATACCGAAAAGTATGACTTTGTTCTTTTCTTGGCTTTGAATTGTCCTAAGGGTGAAGGCGGACTTTCTTGTGGCGGTGGCGGAGCAAGTAAACAGTCGGTAGTACAGTCTTATTTTGAAGGAAGCCATGATATTTTTGCCAAAAAATGGCCGGAAAAGGGTACATATAGCGATTTGGGGCATGAATATGGTCATGTTCGCGGTGCACAGGATTTATATCAGTATATGATCCCGGCTGAAAATAATCCGATCAGCCATGTTGCATATGATTATCCTAAATGTAACATGGGGACAGGTTATCAGGAATGGAGTGATTACTGCTCGGCGGTATTTAATCACAATGCACAATATAAGCAGCTTACTTCTGATATGACCAGAAGTACATATCCTAAGCAGATGTTGGTCCGGGTGACTAAAGATGGTAAGCCGGTACAACGCGCTACGGTAAATTTCTGGGGATCACGTGCGTCTTTCAGGGATATATATGCAGCACCTGGAAATTCGCCTTACATGAAGAAAAAAACTGATGCGAACGGTGAATTAACGATTAACGACATATACCGGATGTTTATTCCCGATTACAATAATACTCCGAATCTGCCACCCAAGAGTCCTGTTGACGAGTTCCCATTCTCCCGTTGGTATTGTTTTGTGGTAGAAGTGGAATTGGACGGAGGTCAGACGAAGTGTGTATGGTTGTCGGACTTGGACATCGTTCCCGAATATCTGAACGGAGGACAACAAGAGCCTTATGTGTTTGAAATACAAATATAATTAGTTTTCTATGGGTATTTTAAGATATATAGTAGTAACATGCAGCTGCCTTGTTTGGGCAGCTCATGTATTTAGTGCGGATGCGAAAGATACGATTGAATATCGTGCACAAGTATGGGTGGACAAAACAGATCTGGAACGTTATGGCGGAGAAGCGGATTTTAAGAAGAACTTGCAGAAGATGTTTCATAATACGACCCGTTTCTGGAATGAAAGTCCCAACAAGTTTAATTATTATTTCCGTTTTGTTCCTGCCGATGAATTGTGTGTATATGATATTCAAGGGGATAAGGACAGATACAAAGAGTTTCAGAGAAAAGCTTTCGGGCCTCTTGATTTGTCTAAATACGACTTTGTGTTGTTTCTGGCGCTGGGAGCGAAGAATGAAGGGCTTTCCTGTGGAGGTGGTGGAGCCAGCGGACAATCGGTAGTGATGTGCTATGTCCGCGAAGCGCACAATATTTTTACGGATGCGCTTTATCCTAATCAGGGAACATATAGCAATTTGGGACATGAATACGGGCACGTCCGTGGTGCGACGGACTTATATCAGTATATGATTGCTGCAGAGAATAATCCGGTGAGCCATGAGAAATTGACTCCGCCTAAGTGTAATATGGGAACCGGATATCGTGTTTGGAGTGATTATTGTTCTGCTCTGTTCAATTATACGGCAAAAATGAAACCATTGGACAAGGATTTGTCGGACAAGGTTTTCCCGCGCAAGCTGGTGATTAAGGTTGATAAGAAAGGTAAACCGAAATCCAACTATACGGTGAATTTCTATGGAACCCGTGCCGGTGGCAAATACAACAAGCGGGATGTATATCCGAAAGTGTACAGAACTTATACTACCAATAAACGTGGCATGGTTGAAATAACCGATTTGTATAAGTTATATCATCCGGATATGACGGACCCGAATATTCCCCCGAAAGAACCGCAGGATTTATTTCCATATTCTTACTGGTTCAGCTTTTTGGTGGAAATAATAGATGATGCGGGACAAAAGAAATATGTATGGCTTCCTGATGTGGAACTGCAAAGGGAACATCTCGAAACAGGTAACGATACATATATGGTGAATGTAGCTTTTTAACAGGAAATAAACTAGAAAAAATACTTGTACTATGAAGAGATTGGCATTACTTGGTTACTGTTTATTGTTGTCGGGATTGACACTATGGGCGAATACTTCTCAGAGACTACGCGAAGTCGTTGATTTGCGTGGAAGCTGGGAATTTGCTCTTGACCCGGACGGAAAGGGAGAGTTTGCACAATGGTGGAAAAAACAATTGCCTGAAACTGTAATCTTGCCTGGCACAACTGACTCTAATAAGAAAGGGATTGCCAATACCAATAAATCGGAAACAACTTATTTATCCAGATATTATAAATACGAGGGTGCTGCATGGTATAGCAGGAATATAGAGATTCCTGCCGACTGGAAAGGTAAGCATATCGTGCTGTTCTTGGAACGTACCCGCCCGTCAACAGTATGGATCGACGGTCAGGAAGTGGGCAAGAATAATTATTTGTCTACCCCACAGGAATATGACTTGACTCATTTCCTGACTCCCGGTTCACATAAACTGACCATTCGCATTGATAACGGGAAAAGTATTCCTAAACAGATTCGTTCGAGTTCACATGCTTGTACGGAGTCTACCCAGACCAATTGGAATGGTATTATCGGACGGATAGAGTTACAGGCAATGAATCCGTTGTTTATAGAATCCATTCAAACTTTCCCTTCGGTGGCAGACCGTTCTGTAAAAGTGAAAATCACATTATCGAAAGAGCATGGTATCAACGGAAAACAAATCCGCCTATCGGCTGCTGCGTTTAATTCTTCCAGAAAGCATAAAGTAAAGGCTACGGAATATGCTCTGAAAGAGGGCTGTAAGGAATATGAGTTTGTTTATCAACTAGGCAGTAAAGCATTGCTTTGGAGTGATCTTCAACCGGCTTTGTATCAGCTAAAGGCAGAAATCAATGGCATTGACGAACGGACTGTCCGTTTTGGATTGCGTGATTTTAAGGCGGAGCAGACTCATTTCACCATCAATGGAGCAAAGACTTTTCTTAGAGGAAAGCATGACGCCTGTGTATTTCCATTGACCGGATATACGGCAATGGACTTGGAACAATGGCGTCGTTATTTCAGCATCTGTAAAGAGTATGGCTTGAACCACTGTCGTTTTCATTCATGGTGTCCGCCTGCTGCTTGTTTTGAAGCTGCTGATTTGGAAGGAGTTTATTTGCAACCGGAACTACCTATTTGGGGAGGTTTCAAGAAAGAATCAGTCGAACTAATGGACTTCCTGATGAAAGACGGTGAAAATATCATGCGTGAATATAGCAATCATGCTTCCTTCGTTCTTTTTGCTTTAGGTAATGAGTTGGGAGGAGATATTAATGTGATGAAAGATTTCGTGAACCGCTTCCGTTCGATAGAGCCGAGGCATCTTTATACTTATGGTTCGAATATCTTTTTAGGGTCGAAAGGACATATCCCGGGAGAAGATTTCTTAGTAACCTGCCGTGTAGGTAGTGGTGAGGGATATTCAACACATGCCCGTGCATCTTTTTCTTTTGCAGATGCGGCAGAGGGAGGTTATCTGAATAATACTTATCCTAACTCGGTGATGAATTTTGACGCAGCTTTAGAGAAGTCTTCCGTTCCGGTGATAGGACATGAAACGGGGCAGTTCCAGACTTATCCGGATTATGAAGAAATGAAAAAATATACAGGTGTATTGGCACCTTGGAACTTTGAAGTCTTTCGTGACCGATTGAAGAAAGCGGGTATGCTGGAACAGGCTGATGATTTCTTTAAAGCATCCGGTGCATGGTCTGTGGAACTTTATCGGGCAGATATTGAGATGAACTTGCGCTCTGAACGAATGGCAGGTTTCCAATTGCTCGATTTGCAGGATTATCCGGGGCAAGGTTCGGCTTATGTCGGAATCCTGGATGCGTTCATGGACAGTAAAGGATTGATTGAACCGAAGAAATGGAGAGAGTTTTGTTGCGAGGTTGTTCCTTTGCTGACAACAGCTAAGTTCTGCTGGACCGGACAGGAAATCTTTGAAGGTAATATTGAAATAGCTAATTACGGAGAACACTCATTGAAAGGAAAAAGTGTGTCGTGGGAGTTGAAAACAGGAAAGCGGTTGCTCGGTAAAGGTAAAATGCCTGTTCCTTCCGGTTTGGGATTGCTAACTGCCGGTACGATTCGTCTCACATTACCCAATCTTGAAAAAGCATATAAAGCGGAATTATCCTTGAAGATTGCCGGAACTTCGTATCGCAATACTTATCCTTTATGGATATATCCGGCAAAGAAGCAGTTGAATACGGAGGGTATAGTCGTTGCCCGTCAATTAACGGATGAGGTGTTGAGTGCTCTGAAACAAGGTGGAAAAGTTTTGCTGATGCCGGGCAAAGAGGACTGTAAGGAAGTAACAGTAGGCGGACTCTTTCAAACTGATTATTGGAATTATCGTATGTTCAAGAGTATATGTGACCGTATTAAGAAACCTGCATCGCCGGGTACATTAGGAATCTTGACTAATCCCGAACATGCCTTGTTCAAGGACTTCCCAACGGATTTCCATACAAACTGGCAGTGGTATCCGATAATCAAGAATAGTTATCCGCTGATTTTGGACAATATGCCAGAAGAATACCGTCCTATTGTGCAAGTGATTGACAATGTTGAGCGTAATCATAAACTGGGCCTGGTATTCGAATTGAATGTCGGTGGCGGTAAACTGTTAGTCTGCATGGCTGATTTGGAGACTGCACGCAATACTCCCGAAGGGTTGCAATTCAACGCCAGTTTGCTGGAATATATGAACTCTCCGGAATTTAAGCCTGCCACATCTGTTTCAACAGAGTCTTTAAAGAATTTGTTTGTGGCAGGTGTACAAAAGGAAGGAATTAAAGTACTGGATAATATCTCATACGACTAGATGTTTGAAGGCTAAAATTGTATAAGTTCAGGCGAAAAACAGACAAGCATACTTCTCTGCAAGGTTTGGAAGACCGAAAAAAGAGGGTGGTTTACGATATTATTGTCCTTTTGTACGCAATTCGCCTTGATGAATTTACCGGGCGGCTATCTTTGTGATGCAAAGCTGAAAAGACGATTCGGTTTTGTGTAAACATCAACTTTTAAATCAATACCAGTTATGAACAAACTAATAGTATATATCTTATTATTATTCATTCCTACTCAACTGGACGCGCAGGAACTCATGAAAGGAGAACTGAAGAGGGAATTGCTGCCTCAGCCTGTTTTCCCGGAGAATCCTCACTTTGTCGACCTTTATTGGAAAACATGGGAACTCGCTTGGGGAAGGGTGAAATATCAGGAAGGTGTATTCCAGTCTCCTTATATGGACGAGAATCTTTGGGATGATACGATTTGGATTTGGGATACGGAATTTATGGTTTTGTTCTGCCGGTATGCTCCTGCTGTTTTTCCCGGAATAGAGAGCTTGGATAACTTTTATGAGTCAATCTTGAATAAAAAATCTTCTTCACTCAGAATACAGCATCCGGATAACCCGCCTTTCTATTCATGGGTGGAATATGAATATTATAAGATGACGGGGAATAAGGAACGCATTAGGAAGGTGTTGAAAGATGAGCAGTTCCTGCAACGCCACTATTATTGGTTTGACTCTTTGAAACGCGGGACTAAGCTGCATTTCAGACACGCACGGATTGCTTTGGAGAAAAGTGACATCGGTTATCGGTGGGGCTGGGTGCAGAGCGGTATGGACAATACTCCCCGTGGCAGAGGTCGTAAAGGAGAATTGTTGTGGATGGATGCGGTATCACAACAGGCTCTTTCGGCTTTGTATATCGAACGTCTGGCAAAGGAACTCGGAGACAAGCGGATTGCTAAAGAGTTTGCAGCCTTGTATAAAGAAAATAAAACCCTGTTGAATAAATACTACTGGGATGAAAAGGACGGATTTTATTACGACCTTTCCGAGAAAGATACGTCATTTGTGAAAGTCAGAACTCCGGCTGTGTATTGGTCGATGCTTGCCGAAATACCTGATAAGGGACAAGCGGAACGTTTGGTGAAATATGCTGATGCTCCGGACGAATTTGGTGGAAAATATCCTTGGCCGTCTGTTGCCAGAAGTGACAAGGACTATAATCATGAGATTGGGGATTATTGGCGGGGCGCCGTATGGCTTCCACTTGCTTATATGTCTACCAAGGCGCTTGAGACTTACGGATATTATGATATTGCTTATGAGAACTCTTATAAACTGTTGTCCCAGATGTCCGAAACTTATCGGACTTTTAAGCCGGCAACCGTTTGGGAATGTTACTCTCCTTCGGCTCCCCGACCGTCCGAACGGCAGTATAAGGATAAACGGGAGTTGGTGAGACATGATTTTTGCGGCTGGTCTGCGTTGGGGCCGATTTCTCTTTTTATTGAAAACGTATTGGGCTTTTATAATATTGACGCTACCCGGGATTTGATTGAATGGCATAAGAAAGGTCAGGGTGAGCAGGGATTGCGGAATCTTAGGTTTGGAAGTACTATAACTGATATTGTAGCCAATGGTCAGCAAGTGCAGGTGAAAAGCAATAAACCTTATACCTTGAAGATTAACGGCAAGAAATATAGAATAAAAGAAGGCGAACAAATTATTACTATAAAACCATGAAGAAACTGATAGCATATTTGTGCATGATGATTTTTGTGCTGACTAGTGCGGCGCAAAGTCAAACAGACGAGAGTAAGATGAACCGTTTCGTGTCCGGTCTGATGAAGAAGATGACACTGGAAGAGAAGGTGGGACAGTTGAGCCAATGTTCCGGTGGCTTTGCCACAGGACCCGATAATACGCGCGTTAGCCGTACGGAAGACATAAGCAAAGGCTTGATAGGCTCTCTCTTGAACGTGTCCGGTGCTGCCAATACCCGCAAATATCAAGAGGCTGCGATGAAATCGCGCCTGCGGATTCCTTTGATTTTCGGGTTGGATGTTATTCATGGTTTCCGTACAGGTTTTCCGTTGCCTTTGGCTGAGGCTGCAAGTTTTGACTTGGATGCCATAGAAAGAGGTTCGAGGTGTGCGGCGAAGGAAGCGTCGGCAGCCGGATTGCACTGGACGTTTGCTCCGATGGTGGATATCAGTTGGGATGCCCGTTGGGGACGTGTTATGGAAGGGGCAGGAGAAGACCCCTATTATGGCTCACTGGTGGCTAAGGCACGTGTACGCGGTTTGCAGGGAGATGATTTGTCGAAAGAAAATACGATTCTTTCTTGTATCAAGCATTTTGCGGGATATGGAGCTTCTACTGCGGGAAAAGACTACAATAGCGTGGATATGTCGATGGGACAGTTCGCCAATTTCTATATGCCGCCTTATAAGGCGGGTGCTGAGGCGGGTGCCGCCACATTTATGAGTGCATTCAATGATTTTAATAATGAACCGGCTACCGGAAGTAGCTTCTTGTTGAGAGAACTTCTGAAAAATCAATGGGGATTCAAAGGATTCGTAGTCTCCGACTGGGGTTCGGTAGGCGAAATGATAAACCACCGTTATGCGAAAGACGAAAAAGAGGCTGCTTATAAAGGCATAAAAGCCGGCCTGGATATGGAAATGGTAAGTGAATGTTATTCCAAGAATCTGATTACTCTGATAAAGGAAGGCAAAGTATCAGTGAAACTGGTGGATGATGCGGTCAGACGTATTCTTGAACAGAAATATAAGCTGGGATTGTTTGATGATCCGTTCCGTTATTGCGATGAGGAAAGAGAACGTACGGTGATCGGTTCGGAAGAATCACGCAAGGAAGCGTGTTATGTGGCCGAACGTTCCGTTGTACTTTTGAAGAATGAAGGCGCTGTCCTTCCGCTTTCTCCTTCCGTTAAGAAAGTGGCTTTGGTTGGTGCGTTGGCTAAATCACAGAAAGATATGTGTGGCGCATGGTCTTGTGCCGAGGTGAGTAAGGTAGTCACTTTATATGAGGCAATGGAAAAGCGGGGGGTAACTGTCAATTATAATGACGGATACGACTTGAAAAAGAATCAGATCGTGAATCTGGAACAGACATTGGCTGCTGCCCGCCAGTCGGATGTAGTTGTGATAGCGATGGGCGAACAGGCATGGGAGAGTGGAGAGATGCGTTCAAAAGGGGATATCTCCATTTCTTCGGAACAGCAGAAACTGGTTTCCGAACTCGTAAAGACGGGCAAACCTGTGGTTGTACTGATGATGTGCGGCCGTCCTGTCATTTTCAATGAAGTGCGCCGGGATGCTCCCGCTATCTTATGTACCTGGTGGTTGGGAAGCGAAGCCGGCAATGCCATCTGTAATGTATTGTTCGGGGATTACAATCCTTCAGGGAAACTCCCGATGACTTTCCCGCAGCATAACGGGCAGATTCCTCTGTACTATCAGTATAAGAGTACCGGACGTCCTACCGCATTGGGCGGATGGTGTGCGAAATACATTGATATTCCGACCGAACCGGCTTATCCGTTCGGCTATGGTCTGTCATATACCACTTTCGATTATTCGGATGTGAAGCTGCTTCCGGGTAATGGAAAAGATACTTATGCGCGTGTAGCTGTAACTGTGAAGAATACGGGAAAGTATGAAGGTGAAGAAGTTGTCCAGTTGTATGTCCGTGATGAAGTAGCTTCGATTACCCGTCCTATCAAGGAGTTGAAGGGATTTGATAAGATTAAGCTGAAAGTGGGCGAAAGCAGGACGGTGACGTTTGATGTGAAAGACGAACAGCTCGGTTTCTACAATAATCAGATGAAGTTTGTGGTTGAGAAGGGGGACTTTACTTTTATGGTCGGTGGAAATAGCCGTGACCTGCAAGAAATAAAATACACACTTAACTAAATAACAAATATGAAAAACAACTGGAGAAAATGGTTGCTCATTCCTGCATTACTGCCTTCTTTCTTGGGGCTGGATGCGAAACCAATGCAGGGAGAGGTAGCTCCACAGCCGTTGGATACGATTGAATATCGGGTATTTATTGCCGTTGATAAAGCGGGAGTAGAGCATTGGGGCGGAAAGGCGGCCTATCAGAAAAAACTGGATGCTTTCTTCGGGCAAGTGAATGACTTCTGGAATAAGGCCGGAGAAGGACGTCTCAAGTATTATTTCCGTTATGTTCCCGATTGGCAGGTGACCTATGATTGCTCTTCCCGGCAGTTGGAGAATGTCTATAAGAGGAGCGCAGGCTTTCCAGACCATGACGTACTGTTGATTATTGATTCCATACTCGATTTTGATGATGAAGAAAGTGCGAAAGGGTGGTATTGTAGCGGTGGAGCGGACAATCTGAGTATGGTTGTTTGCCGTAGTCGCAGTAAAACGGAACATGAGGATTTGTTCGGAATCGACTATTTCCATAGAGGAGTGGCGCATGAGTTCGGACACTATCGTGGAGTGACGGATTTATATGCCGACAGAATCCGGGCGAAAAACAATCCGGTGAATAATTTGCAGTATGAACCGGACTCTTGCGTTATGAACAATCATTATAAGACGTATAAATGGAGTCCCTATGCCGTTAATATCATTAATTATACGGCAAAGTCCAAACGTCCGGGCCGTGACTTCCCCGGATTTTTCAAGCAGATGTTTCCGGAAAATATTCAAGTATCTGTAACCGTGAAAGGCAAAAAGAAGAAGGGAGTGAAATTGAACTTGTACGGTTCGCGTGCAAAGTTCAATGACTTGATTGCAACTCCCTATCGCACTTATGAGACGGATAAAAAGGGAGAATATCTGATTACCGGCGTTCCTGGCTTATATGATAAACCGGCTCCGCCTTTACACGCTGACGAGTTGCCTTACAATCGCTGGTTCACCTTCTTGCTCGAGGCGGAATATAAAGGAGAGAAGAAATATGTCTGGCTTCCCGAGTACGAAGTGCAACAAACTTTCTTTGAGAATAAGGATACCTATCAGGTGACAATTGATTTCTAAACGGACAGTGTAACAGAGGTAAACAGAAGAAGGCTTTTTGAATACTTTCTTAACAGGAATTTCTTTCTGTTATATGCGCCTTTTGTCCTTATCCGTAAGCCGTAACGCAATTAAGATGTAAATAAAAAGAATGTAAGATATAAAAAGTATTAGTTTATGAAACGTATGATGAGAAGACTTTTGCCGGTTCTAATGGCTGTCGTGCCTTTGACCGTTTGTGCGCAAAAAGTGTATGAACTGAAGGATGCATCCGGTAGGGTGCAGGTGAATGTGAGTGTAAATGATAAGAATGTTGAATACTCTGTTCTCCACGAAGGGGATGTGATGATAGACCACTCTCCTGTCTCCATGAAACTGACGGACGGAACAGCTTTCGGCGTGAATCCGAAAGTCAGGAAAGTCAATAGGCGGTCGGTGAATGAAACGATTTACCCGCCTGTCTACAAAAAGAAATCAATCGAAGACAGGTTCAATGAACTGACGATTGACTTTAAGGGTGGATATAGCCTGGTATTCAGAGCATACGAAGACGGTGCCGCCTATCGTTTTGTTTCCAGTTTGAAAAAGCCGTTTATGGTAGAAAGCGAACAGGCGGTTTTCTGTTTCCCGAATGACCCGAAACTATTCGTGGCTTCTCCGAAAGGAAGAATGAACGAGGGCAAAAAAGATCCTTTTTACAGTTCTTTCCAAAATACGTATGTAGAGACAGCTTTGTCCGCATGGGACAAAGAGCAGATTGCCTTCTTACCGGTTCTGGTAGAGGGAAAGAATCAAAAGAAAATCTGTATTACCGAAGCCGATTTATTGGATTATCCGGGTATGTATGTGAAGCACGGGGATTCCGGTTTCTCTTTGGAAGGCACGTTTGCCGCTTATCCTAAGAAAGTGGTGGACGAAGTACGCGGGCTCAAAGGCGTAGTGAAATCCCGTGAACCTTATATTGCCAAGGTAGAGGGAGCTACCGCTTTTCCCTGGCGTGTAATGGTCATTTCAAAGGATGACACTGAACTGTTGTGCAGTGATATGGTCTATAAACTGGCTACTCCGGCTCAATTCACCGATTTTTCATGGATTAAACCGGGTAAGGTTGCCTGGGATTGGTGGAACGACTGGAATATCTATGACGTGGACTTCCGTGCAGGAATCAATAATGAGACTTATAAATATTACATTGATTTCGCTTCCAGGTTCGGCATCGAATATGTGATATTGGATGAAGGTTGGGCAGTTCCGGGTAAAGCGGATTTGTTTCAGGTCATTCCGGAAATTGATTTGGAAGAACTAGTCAGCTATGCGAAAAGTAAGCATGTGGATTTGATATTATGGGCGGGCTATCGCGCTTTTGAGAAGGATATGGACCGTGTATGCAAACATTATGCAGCTATGGGAATTAAGGGCTTCAAGATTGACTTTATGGATCGTGACGACCAGCACGTCGTTGAGTTCAATCGTAAGGCGGCTGAAACCGGAGCGAAATATAAACTCTTGATTGACCTGCACGGTACATTCAAACCGACCGGTCTTCAGCGTACTTATCCCAACACTATCAACTTTGAAGGGGTTCATGGACTGGAAGAACTGAAATGGGCGGAACCGGGTACGGATCAGGTGGTATATGATGTAACTGCACCTTTCATCCGCATGGTAGCCGGACCGATGGACTATACACAGGGAGCGATGAACAACGTGATTATGAAAAACTTCCATGCAGTATATACGGAACCGATGAGCCAGGGAACCCGTTGCCGCCAGTTGGCACTCTACACAATCTTCGATTCTCCCATTAATATGCTATGTGATGCTCCTACCAACTATATGAAAGAAGAAGAATGTACGAAATTTATCGCTTCTATTCCTACCGTATGGGATCAGACGCTTCCTATTAGCGGAAAGGTAGCGGAATATATTGTCATGGCTCGCCAGAAAGACGGCATCTGGTATGTAGGTGGGCTGACCGACTGGAATGCACGTGATGTTGAAGTTGATTTGTCTTTCTTGGGAAAAGGTGAATTTAAAGCTGAAATATTCAAAGACGGCATCAACGCCGACCGTGTAGGAAAAGATTATAAGCGGGAAGTGATTCGTGTATCGGCAGATAAGAAGCTGAAACTACACATGGCGCCCGGTGGTGGTTTTGTGGTGAAGATAACAAGCGTTGAGGAAACTTCTGGGGTAAATTAGTTAGAGGAATAAAGTAATAGATAAAAGAGTTGGTTCCAACTTGGTCAGACTATGCTAATGGATGAAAAGCAGCCTGATTAAGTTGGAACTGACTCTTTTATAGAGCGTGAGGGGTATAAAGAGTGTATCTACATTCTATCACTCCTTACTCTTGCATAATAACTTCTCCCACAACCTTGATTAATTTAAGTTCTTCCTGATACGCATCCTGGAATAGTTGCCAGATCATAACTCCGCCAAAATCATTATCCATTACATACTGGCATTTTCTCCGGATAGTTGGTCGCCCATTATAATATGTTTTGCCGAATTGGTCAGCATCGGCTACTTCTTCTACATCATAAGTCTTTCCGAAATGATTAAGTATCCCATTAAAGCGGATAGCTCCTACTTCATCCTTGTTGACATCGTTGTCCCATGAATAGCCATAGAATGGCAAACCGCCTACAATCTTTGACTTTGGAGCTTGGAACTTGGTTGCCCAGTAGTTCATATCACTTACAAAATCGGTGTAAGAGGCATGCTGTCCTGGTGTAGACGAATTTCCCATTACCCTGTCATAGCTCATGATATTGATATAATCAAAGTATTCTTGCCATTTAATGGTATAGTCTTTCCAGCAGATTACGGCACAAGTCATTAGCATATCAGCACTTTTGGCTTCGTGTAAAGCTTTGGCGAAGGCTACGAGTGAGTTTGTGTTCCAGTGGTTATAATCTTCGTAGTCAATATCAAATCCGTCGAGTTGGTTTGCCTGAGTGAAATTTACAATATTGGCAACTAATGCGTTTCTTGTTTCTGCATTGTCGATAGCAGCTGCAAATTCACCATTATCGCTTTTATTCAGAGAAATCAGTACCTTCACCCCGTGTTCCTTTGCTCTTGTGCGAATTTGACGGAGTTTGTTTACAGGTACCTTGTCCGTATTCAATGTTCCGTCTGATTTCACATGTGCGAAGCTTACGTTGATATGTGTCAGATACTCCCAGTGAATATTATCAAATTGCGCATCAAAATCAAAGTCATGCGCAGGCAGATAGCCGATAACGACTTTGGGGGATGTCTCCGGCTCTTCCTGTAATTCGGGAAGCAGAACCGTATATTCAGAGGTTAGCTGATTGTCGCTGCTTGTCACGGTGAACTGCTGTTCTGTTTCCCAACGCTTCACTTTCCGGGGATCGGGGGAGATGCTTGCTCCCCCCTGATAATTGATAGTTGACTCCTGTGATTGCTTTTCTGCTTGTAATGCCGCTGATACGGATTACTTTGCTTTCATCATTGATGTTCCCTCTATAATAAGTATCTCCGCATTGCAATGTGAATTGTGCGATTCTGGCTTCCGGTTTGCCGGCTATTGCTTCCGAGTCGTTGCAACTTATACATACGGAAGCTATCAGAGTAAATATAATTTGTAGTAATATCTTCATTTTCTTTCTTTTTGAGTGATTAATTGTTATTCGTCTCCCCATTCTATTGGAGCGGTGTATTCCCACCAGTCGTAGGTAGCTGTTCCTTTGGCTACTCCCAGAATAATTTGGGCGTTGGTTCCATAAGCCACTCCGGTATAGGATGGTATAGAACGTAATACTGCTCCGTCCAGATGCCATTCCAGTTTCATGCTTCCACTGGGGTTACCTTCCAGAACATGCATTTCCATGGTGTATTCGGCCTTCTTGTTGTCAAATGGATATTGTATGATACCACCGTCGGAAGTACCGCAACGTGCATTCTCACCTTCTCCTTTGAAGAGCATCCACCGTATCTCTTTTTCTCCGTAGAGGAAGTAAAGCTGGCACTGGGCGTCATTACTGCTTGCGCTGATATGGAATTTGTAAGTTCCCGGTTTCATACCTTCCCGGGAGATGCGGCAGTTGGTGCCTTCATAAGCGAAGCTTACTGCGCCATCTGCGAATACCGGTTTGCCGGCAGTAATAGTCCATTCGCTATCTACAAAGGAATGACGTTTCGCTTCCGCTTTATTTCCTTGTTTCAGGGTAATGACTTTCACAATAGGCTCGGTTCCGGCCTGTGCTTTGCTGGAGATTCGGAAAGTGGATTTCAGTACGGACGAGCCGGTGTTTTCCTGCAAGCTGATTACTATATCATCCGTTCCATTGTACTCAGTCTTTGTAAATGAATACCATTCGTCCTCTGCATTTTCTTTTTCTATTGTCCATTCTCCGTTAGATTCTACATGAAGCGTGACTGTCGCATCATTGTATAATGCGCGTAGGCTTTGAGTAGCTGGTGTAAGTACAACACCTTTCTGCGTACATTCAACGTTTGCCGCTTCTTTGCCGTGACGGTCATATATGATTACTGTTCCGGAGCGTTGTTCCCCTTTGTTTTCCGAGGCTTTCAGTGTTACCACGCCGTCGAGTGTCCCGCTTTCTCCGGATTGTATGGAAAGCCATTCGCCGCCTTCGGTGACTGCTGCCGACCAGTTCTGGTTGGAGCTCACGTTGAATGAACGGGCCGTTTCTTCTTTTTCAAGAAGCAGGTCGTCTGCGTTTTCAAGCGTTAAGTAAGCTATGCCTTTTTGTATAATACCTACCTCTTTTCCAATCCAGTAATCACTTTTGATAGTGATAGTATCTATACGGTCGTCCAATGAGGTATTGGGTTTATAGGTGATTTGTACATCATAGAGTTCATCGGCTTCACCTTGATTCGGTGAAATGGTGCACCAGTCACTGTGATTGCTGTAAACGATCCACGGATCGGTTGATTTCACCTGGATAGATACTTTTTCTTCACCGGAAGCGGCAATGGTGTAACTGTCTGCTGCTTTGTAGCGCAAATCTACCCATTTCATCGGTTCGTTGTCTTTACAGGACTGGACAGACCATGAGCTGATGAGGATTAGCGTACCTAGTAAGGTACGCCAATTCATAATTTGTTTTATGTTTTCTTTCATAGTTCTGAATTTTAATCATTCTGTTTATTATTCAAAAGCGATGGGAGTAACCTCTAAAGAGGCAATGTCAATACTGCCGGATGCTTTTCCGTTCAAGAAGCCGAAGTAGGCAAAATTTCCTGCATAGCTGTTTCCTGCACCTGTAAACGGATTCTTCAGGTTCCCGATATTGGCATAATTAACTCCGTCAATATCAAGTTTGATGAGGACATTGCCTTCAGTATCCGGATTTGGAATCATTGTAAACTTCAATGTTTTCATTGCATTTAGTTTATTAACATCCAGTCCGGTGAGTTTATTCGGAGTATTAATGTTGCCGTTATCTCCCCAGTTATCTCTGGTTCTTAGACAAAAATCATTCAGGTCATCATAACTTCCATTACCGTCATTATCTCCCATCCAGCAGTTAATTGTAGGTCCTTGGGAGCCGGGGATTGATTCGTCTTTATAATACTGGAAGAAAATTGCGTCTTTGGTAAGGTTCACTTCGTTGAGCTTAACCTCAAATGTGGCCAATTTATAATGCTTGTTTACGTAGAAACGGCTTTGGGTGATTGTAACTCCCGATTCCGTACCTTCCTCATAAACGGCATTTTCCGGCCATGCGATACTACCTCTGTTTTGTTTGATTTCCAGTTCCACGGGGTCAATTCCCAAAGTCTTGTCGGCTTCCAAACGGATGATAGCTGTACGGTCTTTAAAGTAAATCTCTGATTTCGTAGTTACTTTTACTGCGTCACCTGCTGCGTTTTTGCTGACACTAATCCAATTGTCTTCGGTGGATACATTCCAACTTTCAGGAGCAAGATTGGTTGCGACAGAGAATGATTTCGTTTCACCGGCATTGGATGGAAGTATTACGTCTTCTGCTGACATTGCGGGGAATTCCAGCATAATCCCGTTTTGTGTGGCTGTGATTTCTGTTTCATATCCGTCGGAAGCAATGGTCAGTGTAGCTGTACGTTTCAAACCGGTATTGGGTTTGGCAGTTGCTGTAATGGTAACCTTTTCGCCGTTGCCTTCTCCCTCTTCTTTTGCAAGCGTCAGCCATTGATTGGAACTGGTTACTTTCCATGCTTTATTGGAAGTGACCGTAAAGGTAGCCTCACCGCCTTCACTCGGGAACGGGTCATCGAAACCTTGTACGAGCAGAGTCCCTTTCGCTGCCTGTGTGACAGTGATTGTTTTGCTTTCCTTCATTCCGTCTGCGGTGATAGTCAGGATAGCCGTGCGCTCCTGTTCATCCGGATTTTCTTCCGTAATGACAGAGACTTCGGCGATAAGGGAACTGGCTGAACTCATTGCCGGGCTGGGTACGCACCAATTCTTGTTGCTTTCAATCTTCCAGGGAGTATTGGAACTGATATTGAAAACAATCGTATGCGGGGATTTGGCTAATACGGCATATTCTGCTTGAGCGTCAGTCTCTAATAGAGGTGGGTATTCGGTTTGGGAGTCGATGTTGAATTCCTGGCATGAATTCAGGCTGAATGTACATACCACTACCAAGCAGCATAGTATTGTATAAAATGATAGCTTTTTCATATAGCGTATTGTTTTATTATTGATGATATAAATAGATAATAGGTTACCATCCCGTGTTCTGGGGATTCAGGTTTTTATTCTTGAATAACTCGCTTTGCGGAATAGGATAGAGATACATCCGTTGGTTCCATGTCCTGCTTTTATAAAGCGTCCGTTGGAAATTCAATGTACCATCCGTTGCTCTTTCGATGCTTACGCCGTAGAGTTCCTTTTGGGTGTCCTCTCCAATCTGCCATCTGCGTATATCCCAGAAACGGTGGTCTTCGAAAGCAAATTCAACGCGCCATTCATTCTGCAATGCCTTCATAAATTCGTTCGGGTCGGTAATGGAGACGGTTGGCATTCCGGCATTTGTTCTGACTTCGTTCAGTGCCCATTCCGCCGATTTCGGAAAATCACTGTTGGTATATTGCGGGTTCTTAAATGCCATTACCATAGATTCCGCGTAAGTAAGCAATGTTTCCGCATAGCGGTAGACAATCCAGTGATGTTTGTTGACTACTTCCTTGTCCGCTTCGAAACTGGTAGTCTCCTGGATATATTTCCGCAGGAAGTAACCGGTGGGCGAACCTCCTTCGGAAACGGACGTATAATCACTTCCACCTTTATATACCGCGATTTCGGAACCTTTGAACGACATGCCGTTGGCAAGAATCGTGCGCTCGAAGCGCGGGTCACGGTTGGCATACGGATTTTGCGGATTGAAATCGGGGTCTTCACATTCCCAACCATTATCGGTCAGGGTGACGGCATATCCTTTGATAGTCTGGAAAGCATTTACCAGATTCTGCGACGGGAATGTGGCAGTGGCCGGTGTGGCACGTGTTCCTTCGGTGAACCGGACCGGGAAGTTGTTACGCTCAAACGCGGCGCTGTTGCCGTTCATGTGGAACAGGACGACTTCCGGTGAAGAAATATTATTTGCTTTCTCATTCGGATCGAGCCGGTATAAGTCTGTCTTGATAATGTCATAGGCAGCTTTGGCGGACGCTTCCCATTTCTCCTGATTGTTGGACGGGTTGTGCTGTTTGCTTGCTGCATATAGCAGGGCTTTTGACTTCACAGCCATGGCAAAGCCTTTGGTGATTCGTCCGGTTTCGTTATTAGGCTGACCGACGTATGTTGCGGGCAGATTGTTTGCACCGTCTTCACATTCGGATACGATAAAGCGGATCACCTCTTCAAAGGGTGTCTTACCGATAGCGTTTGCTTCTTCGGTCGTAAGAGTTTTCAACGGCATGGCGATGTCTCCATATCTGCGGGCAAGCTCGAAGAAGTAGTGGGCTCTAAGTACGCGTGCTTCATACGGGAAGTAACCCAGTTGCTTCATCCAGTTCTCATAATTGGTGTTATACTCATAGCGCGACAGGTCTACGTCTTCCAATGATTGAAGGAATTCATTGGCTGCGCGGACACCTTCGTATAGCCCCCAGTTATCATCGCGGGTTTTAATAGCCGACCAGTTGCCGTTGGTCATATCCTGTATGTTGCCTCCCGTTGCTCCGAATTCGGCATCATCACTGGCACAATCTCTCATAGCTCCGCCGATGACGCCAAAGTCTTGCGGCATATAGGTATATACATGGGTGAGCATTTGTTTGGTCTTATCGAAATACCGGTAGATATCTTCCCGGGTATTTAATCCGTTCGTTTCATCGTAATCCAGGTAATTGCAGGATGCGAATGCGATGATAGAACTGCATGCTACTATGATATGTTTAATTTTCATATATCTTAATCGTATTTCGGGTTAAAAGTTGAACTTGATTCCTGCCCAGTAGGAGCGTGTGGAAGGGTATGCGGCTCCCAGTTGTTCGGGGTCGGCAAAACCGATATTGTCCAGTGAGAAGAGGTTGTTCCCTTGCAGGTAAACCTTCATGTCCGCAAAACGCATCATCTTTTTAGGGAATGTATAGCTGACATACAGGTTCCTTAGCTTGATGAATGAACCGTCCCTGTACCACAGGGAATTGGCGCGGTAGTTGTTGGCGTTGGCAAGGGTGGTGAGGCGTGGCATGGTCGCTTTGGCCGCGTTCTCCGGCGTCCATGCAGTCTCGTTATCCAGGAATGTCTGTGAGATGTTTCCGTTATTTACCAAGGGTTGGTATAGCGGTGAATTCAGCAGGCTGGTGGTGACACCCGTCATTCCTTGAAAATCGGCGGAAATCTCGAAGTTCTTATAAGAAGCGGTGAGGTTGATTCCGAAATAGAACCGGGGTACGCCCGAACCGAACATTTTTACTACGTCTTGCTCGTCAATCCTGTTATCTCCGTTCTGGTCTTTGTATTTGATGTCACCCGGACGGACGGTAGAGAATGTCTGGACAGGACTGTTGTTAATCTCTACCTGGTCGTGGAAAAATCCGATTGCTTCCAGCCCGTATCTCTGGCCTACCCGGTTTCCTTTGGTGTACAGATAATCGTATTGCTGGTATTCCTGTCCGTCATTAATGATTTTACTGTTGACGTAGGAAGCATTGGCACCGATACTGTAATTGAAATCTTTGCCTATTTTGTCCTTCCATGAGAGAGAGGCGTCAAAACCTTTATAGTCTTGGATACCGGCATTCAGTTTACTTACGCCGATACCGATGATACCGGAAACGGAAGATGAACCGTTGATAAGAATATCGCTTCTTCTTTCGTAGAATCCTTCCAGATAAACGGACAGGCGGTTTTTGAAAGCGTTCAGTTCCATACCGTAGGTGACTTTCTTTGACTTTTCGATTGTCAGATTCTCTACGGGAAGGTCACCTTCTGCCAACCCGTAAAATTCGCTGGCATTATTGGTGAAGTAATAAGTTCCACCGTTGGTGCTACCGTATGACTGGCGGTAAAGTTCATGCTGCATATTGCCGTCCCAACCGGAGATTCCGTATGAGGCGTATAACTTGAAAAGGTTGATTGCTTCAATGTTTTTCATGAACTTCTCGTTAGAGGCAATCCAGGCGGCGGATACTGCCGGATACAGGTGGAAGCGGTCCCCTTCGGGCAGAAATGCCGTACCGGAATAGTTGAGTACTCCATTGACTGTATATCGGTCGTTATACATATAGGTGGCATACAGTAGGCCGGATTGTCTCTTGGCACCCTTGTTTCTCCCGTTGGCTGTGTAGGATTGCTGGTCGTAGATAAGCGAGGCGTTCAGGTCGTGTGCGCCGCTTTGCAGCAGATAATTGATCTTAGCCTGAATGTTGGAACGCATATAGAGCGACTTGAATTTAGAGTCATCGTGATTGAGGGTTTCCGAATCTTTTCCGTAGCTGACGGGTGTAGTCACTATTGTGCCATCGGGAAGCATGGAAGCCTGTACGTCCATATATTTATATTCCTTTGTGGCTGTGTCATACATAGAGCCGGAATTGTCGAACGCTACGGATACTTCCGCCGAAAGGCCTTTCAACAGTGCGTCCAGTTCCTGTTTCAAGGTGGCATTGGCTAACAGTGTGCCGTAAGTAGTCCGGTAGTTACCCGTACTTTCCAGCAAGGCAACAGGATTGTTGGCTCCATACGTGCTGTTCCCGCCATACGTACCGTCTGCGTGGCGGATAGGAAACACGGCGGAAGGGGTATTATAGATGATTCCCGCAAGCGCATTGGTGTTGTTGGCTCCAATACTGTAAGCATTATTGGTTTCCTGCAGTTTTCCGAGAATACCGACCTTGAAAAAAGTGCTCGAAGTCAGGTCCACATCAATGTTGGTGCGGATATTCAGACGAACATCCGAAGGTTTGGTGCTATACCGTCCGTCGGCTTGTTTGTCTTTAAAGAGAGCCGTGTCGTGCATATAGTCGATAACGGAGTAGTAGCGGAAACGATTGCTTCCACCGTCGAAAGTCAGGTTCAGGCGATGATTGTCGGATGTCTTGTTATACACTTCGTCCCACCAGTTCACGTTCGGATATTCGTAGGGGTAAGTGTTGTTTTTAAATGCATCCAGTTCGTTGGGCTGGTAGCGTGCATCCAGTCCGTCAAGTGCCAGTGCCGTGTTGAGGCTGTTGGCGTATGTGTATGCATCGGCAAATTCCGGTTTGCGGAACTGCGTACTGATACCGTACTGGTATTTGGCGGTTACTTTCAGTTTGTCGTCGTGCCCGTGTTTGGTCGTGACGAGTATGACGCCATTCCCGCCTCTCACCCCGTAAAGGGCGGATGCCACAGCATCTTTCAGAATCTGGATAGATTCGATTTCCGAACTGCTGATGTCGGATAAACTGCGTGGAAAACCGTCTACCAAAATAAGAGGAGCATTTCCGTGAATACTTAGCGAGGGAATATTCTCTGCGCTGGAACCATTTCCCTGATATACATTCAATCCGGCTATTTTGCCGTACAGTGCTTTGGCAATATCTATTTCCGGTGCTTTGTCGAGCACTTTGCTATCGATGCTTCTGGCGGAACCGGCAATTGCTTTTTGGGGCATTTCCGTCTGGTATCCCAATTGCACCCTGTCCGGCAAACTGTCTCTCTCCTGTTCCTGTGCAAATGTAGGAGTAGTGAAACCACCGATTAATGCTATGATTATATATTTCTTCATAAGATATGATTAACTTAAGTTATTGTGTAAATTTACCAGCCGGGATTTTGGGTCATTCCGTATCCCTTGTTGATTTCTTTCTGCGGGATAGGAGACATATACCATTTGCTGTCCCAATTGTTTGCCCAGTAGCGTGAAGCCAGTTCGTAGGGTGCGAAAGTAAAGGAAGTGGGATTATTGACTTTATCTCCTTTGGAATACAGGCCATATAGCTTTTTCTGGAAATCGTCTTTGCGCCCCCAGCGTACAAGGTCGAACCAACGCACTTCTTCGAAACCGAACTCCAATGCGCGTTCACGCAGGATAGCTTCCCGCAAGTCTGACTGTCCGATATCGGAAGATAAATCGGAAAGTCCTACGCGGTTGCGTACTTGGTTGACATAGCTAAGGGCATTCTCGGGACCTTCCACTTCATTGATTGCTTCCGCATAGCTCAACATCACTTCCGGCAGACGTAGATAAGGCCATTGGACAGGGCGGTTCTGGCGGTCGCTCGCTGCTTGCAGGATGAATTTCATCATCAGGAATCCGCTACCTTCGGCACGATAATCCTGATGGTTGGTATATACGGGTGCTTGCGTGTCATTGAAATAACGGTCACCGGGAACGGCTACATTTTCATATAATCGCGGGTCGCGGGTAGGCTCACCGTTTTGGAAGAAAGGTTGTTTGGAAGGATGCTCCCAATTAAAGTCTTCCGGAAAATCTTCTCCGTCCGCCCAAGGGAACATATTAACATAGTTCAGTGTGGGACCGGAGTAGAAACGTTGATCGAACAAGTTATTGTGGGTGCTTTCGTTATATCCCCTTCGGATAGAAACCAATACTTCTGTCCCCCCTCTGTCATAGTAGCCGGCGCGATAGGCAAGGCGCCGTGCCTGTGCGGTCGGTTCTGCCGGCTGCGTCAGGGCATACTCCTGTCTTCTATCCAGTTCGGCAAAGAATTCCTGTCCGGCTTTCATCGCATCTTCCCAACGTTTTTTGCTATAATTACCATAGCAGGTATATTCATCTGCCTGACCATGCCATTTGGTATCGGAATTGAAAGTGGGGCTGGCTGCAAACAGCAATATCCTGAGTTTTAATCCCATGGCTCCGGCTTTAGTCATGCGCCCGTCCTCTATCTCGTCCTGTTTCCATTTCAGGTAGGGGATTGCTTCGTTCAACAGACCTATAATCCTGTCTACTGTTTCAGCGAAAGTGAGACGGGGGAACTCCATTGTTTCGTTGGGTTCTATTGAATGGTCAATCCAGCATACGCCACCTACATAACGGAACATCTCGGCATAGCTCAGGGCGATAATCATTTTAGCTTCGGCAATGCGTTCGTTGCGCTCGTCTTCTGTCATATCGGGCACTTTTGCCACATTCTCGATATAGATCCATGCGTAACGGATTGCGTTGTACTGGCTTTCCGAACCATAACGGTAGGCTTCGGCATTTGCCAATGAATTGTTGGCACTTAACAGACCGTTGTAATAGAGGTTGGTAGGACCGTCGGATGCATTGTTTCTGAAACTCTGATATAAATCGCTGATTGCTTCGAGCAGGTTCACTCCCAGTTTATTATTGGGTGCTGCACCCGTAGGCAACCCATAAGGCAGATAGGTATAGGCACTTGTCAACACTTTGTCCGCATTGACCTTGGAACTGAACATGGAGTCCAGTACCGCACCCGAACTTTCGGGTTGGCTGCCCAGGAATTTGTCTCCGAATGTCAGGTCCGAACAGGAGCAGACGCCGCAAACCAGACAAATTGAAAGTAACTTTATAATATTCTTCATTGTTTTACGGTATTTAGAAATTAAGATTGACACCTACACTATAAACCTTGACCAATGGATAAGCACCTACATTGTTTCCTAAACTTTCCGGGTCTAAGATGTCGAGAGGTGAGAAGGTCAGCAGATTATATCCATTGAGGGAAAGTCCGAGACTTTTGGCGCCGATTGCTTTCAGGAAGCGCTTGTTGGTGAAGGTATATCCGATTGTCAGGGTTTTCAGGCGGATATACGAGGCGTCTTTCAGCCAGAGGGTAGAGTTCTCCGAGTTCCATGTTTCCGAAGTTTCCGCCGCACGCGGATATTTGGCTTCTAGCTGGTTTTCTTCTGTCCACCCTTGTTTGTAGAAGTAGTCCAACAGTCCCCGTTTGCCCGCATTGGTAAAAGGAATACGGTATTCTACCTGAAGCATTTTATTGACGTGCGTTGCGCCGCTCCATTGCATGCTGAAGTTGAATCCTTTGTAATTGAATCCGCCATTGAAACCGAATACATATTCCGGACGTTCCGAATAGCCGGTTGTCATCCGGTCGTCTCCGTCTACCGTATTGTCACCGTTCAGGTCGGCGTACATAGCGTCGCCCGGATACACTCTGACGGAAGGTTGGGGAAGTGAAGGATTAAGTACCAGTTCGCCGTTTGCGTCTTTCGTGAAGTCGCTGTACTGGTAGAGCCGGAGATATTTATACACATTAGTCGGACGTTCCGTAGAACCGCCGGTCTGGTTCATGTAGTCATATTTGTTGGGCACTTCGTCCATGTAGATGATTTTGTTGCGGGCAAAAGACATATTGGCGTTGGCATAATAACGGATACCATTGCTCAATGTGTGGTCCCAACCCAACGAAATCTCATATCCGTGATTATCCACCTTTCCGATATTCAGGTTCGGCAGTCCGGTGGCAATGATAGAAGGAGTGGAGTTTGGTGAGATAAGGATGCCGGTACGTTTTTCCGTAAAGTAGTCGACACTCAATGAAAGTCTGTTTTTCAACATTTTCAGGTCGATACCATAATTTTGCTTGTCGGCTGTTTCCCAACTGACGTCGGTGTTTCCCGGAGTTCCGAGTATGTATGCCTGGCTGCCTGTCGGATTGGAAACTCCGAAACTGTACGTACCGTTTTGCGTCCATACTCCCGGCATATACATAAAGCGGGTGCTCGAACCGGTGTCGCTACCTACGCGTCCCCACGATACTCTCCATTTCAGGTAATCAATCAAAGATTGTTTTTTCATAAATGCTTCTTCCGACATGACCCAGCCTACGGAAGCGGACGGGAATAAACCATACCGCTTCTTGCCCGGAGCAAAGTTCTCGGAACCGTTGTATCCGGCATTTACGTCTACCAGATATTTGGATTTGTATCCGTAAGTGGCACGTCCTACAAAACCTACATATCCCCGCGGCATATATTGATACGTTGCGTCCGTTCCATCCGATTTTTTCGGATAGTAGTTGCGTGACTGGTTGTAAAGGAACAAGGCGGTGACTTTATGGTCCTTGTTGAATGTGCGGTCATAATTGATTCTGCCTTCGATATACCAGTTGCGGTCCCTGCCGTAATCTTCGGAATAATTGAGCGGAGTGATACTTCCGTTCGGCACATAGACAATGGTCTTGTCATAATCCGGGTCGGTCTGCGGCTTGGTAGAATCATCCATAAATGATTTGTAATAGGCTGTTTGCGATTCGACTGTACCGCCGGTACGATATTTATTCAGTTTGAACATATTATCATAAGATGCTTTTACTGAAACGGAAAGTCCCTTGGTCAATACATCCAGTTTTTGTGTGATGTCTACATCTGTGTTCAGGGTGGTCTTGTATTCCTGGTTGTAGCCTTGTCCCCAATATATGCTCAATCCGTCACGGCTTACTCCTACTGGGGTTAATGCACCCGGAGTCATAGTCCGTACTCCGTTTACTATGCCGGGACCGGCAAAAGGAAGCGCCCATATCTGGGTATATACCCAGGGGTTGTCGCTGGAAGCTCTCGGTTCTTGCTTCTGTCCTACGTTGCCACCGATGTTCAGTTTCATAGTAGTTGTCCGGGTCAGTTTGAAGTCGAGATTGGCACGGTAATTATAACGGTTGTACTTGAAGTTATTGTCATAGGGCAGCGCGTCAAATTGTTTCAAAATACCGTTCTGATAAAGATAACTTAAAGATACGAAGTATTTTACCGCCTCATTGCCACCGGATATGTTGATGTTGTTTTTTGATTGTATGAATAGGTCGTTATACATATAATCTCCCCATTTGGTGTTGGGATACATGATAGGGTCCGAGCCTGTGCGGTATGCTTCTATCGCTTCACGGGTGAAGTACATGGCTTTGTCCGTCACCCGGTCATTTTGTTGCTTCATGTTCCAGTAACGGGCGAACTCGTAGCTTCCGGTTTGCTGGACGTATGATAGCGGTTGCTGCACACCGGTAATGGTGCTGACATTGATAGTCGGTTTGCCGGATTTCCCCCTTCGGGTAGTGACAAGAACTACGCCGTTCGCGCCGCGTACTCCGAATACCGCCGTGGCGGAAGCGTCTTTCAGGATAGAGAGGTTCTCAATTTCATTCGGGTCTATCTGTGAGAATTCACGTTCTACACCGTCTACCAAAATGAGGGGAGAGGAAGCACCGCCGGTTAGCGAACCGCTACCGCGTACAAAGATAGAGGCGGCGTCATCACCCGGCTGTCCGCTTGTCTGCACAGTGGAAACTCCCGGCATTGCTCCTGCTAACACATTGCTGATACTTGCTACGGGGGCTTTTAGCAATTCCTTTGTGTCGATAGATGATAAAGCACCGGTCAATGTTGCTTTTGTCTGTGTACCGTAGGCAACTACCACGACTTCATCCAGTGATTGTGAATCATCTTTCAGAGTAACGTTGACAGTTCTATTTTTGCCTACTGCAATTTCCTGTTTCTGATAACCGATGAATGAGAATACCAATATGGCTTTCTCGTCCGGTACTACAATTGTGTACTCGCCATTGATGTCGGTTATGGCACCGATAGAAGTGCCTTTGACCAGCACATTTGCACCGATAACTTCCATCTGTGTATTATCGACTATCTTACCTGTGATTTTTATGCCGTTCTGTGCAACTGCGGGCATAGAACTACAAAAAACAAAGATAAATGACAATACAAAGAAACGAAGCCATCCTGCTCGAATTTTGCTTTTTCTTTTCATGTGATTGATTTTTGTGTGATTAATATAGTTTTAGTTAAAAGGGTGTTTTTTGCGGACAGGCGGCATTATGCTGCCTGTCCGGGTTGTGTTAAGTGAAAAACCTCTTTATATAATTATTGAAAACTGACGATTCCTGACTGTTACGAATCGTTTTTTTTATTGTTTCTCCGGGAGATAGGCAGCGAACGGATCGTTGGTCTGCATCAGCCATTCTCTGAGTTGCTTGTGCAGGGCGCGGACTAATTTAGGTCGTTCTGTTGCTATATTTTTCATTTCGTACGGGTCTTTGTCCCGGTCGAAAAGTACAGTCCGGTCAATCTTTCCATTGGTGGCGTGTACGGCAAAGGTATATTTTGAAGTACGCAGGCCCCGGTAGCCGGTAGTTGGATTATCGGGCTGTACGCGATAGTAAGGCTGCACGGTTTTCTTGTCCGCTTTTCCTGACAGGATAGAGTTGGCAAAGTCGAATGTCTGTACTTCCTGCGGAATGTCTTTGGAGAATCCCATCATGGATAATAAGGTGGGATACATATCTCCGAACGCAATCATGGTATGATTGTCGACCCGTGGCTTGATTTGTTGAGGCCATGAAATAATCATGGGGACTTTCATGGACTCTTCGTAGTAAATGTCTTTTCCTGCGGAGTGGTGGGCTCCCATGCATATTCCATGATCGGAAGTGAACACTACAATCGTATTGTCGAATAGTTTCAGCCGTTTCAATTCTTCGATAAGACGTCCCACGTTCTCGTCTACTCCGGTCATACAAGCATAGTAGTCACGGATATTGTTGCGGAAGTAGTCTCCCATTTCAGTTCCCTTGGCCGGAATGTCCGGGCGATTCTCGCATAAAGATTCCACATTCAGGTGCTTATAAATCTCTTTGTATTTGTCGGGCACGAGGTCATAACCTGTATGCGGGGGATTCATGGATACGACCAATGCGAAAGGAGAACTGCTCTTTTTCTGTTCCGAGAGGAACCCAATGGCACGGTCTACCTCATATTCCGGTCCCCATTTATGGGCATAGAAGAAACTGTCACGCGGAGCGGTTGTTTCCCAATACATCGGATTGAGGTGATTGTCATACGTGCCGTAAGCTACCCAGAAGTCGAAACCATGTCGGCGTTCGGGGGGGCACCATTCATTCCATGCCGTTTCTCCACGGTTGTTGTAGGTATCCACATAGGGTTTGTAGGGTGAGTCGAGATGCCATTTCCCGACGTAGCCTGTCCGGTAGTTCTTGTCTTTTAGGACATCACTCCAGCAACGGGCTGTTTCCGGCAGTTCCACACCATAGGGGGCTGTATCCGAATTGCAGTTTCCTATTACCTTATTATTCATGGGATACATACCGGACATCAGGATTCCCCGTGCCGGTGATGAAACAGGATAGCAACTGACTGCATTGGTGAAGAGCACTCCTTCGGACGCAAGCCGGTCCAAGTGGGGAGTTTGTACCGGTTCTTTGTTCAGACAGCCTAAAGCGTCTCCTCTCCATTGGTCGGCCATGATAAAAACGAGATTGGGGGATTCGTTTTTTTCTTGTGCCTGAGCAGGAAGACTGGCTGCTATCGGCAGTAACAAAAAGGTGTTTTTTAAATGTTGTTTCATACTATTTATTTGGATTATTTCTGTTGTTCTCAGGTTAACGATTTACTGTTCTGGTAACTGCTACAAAATTAAGGTGAAGGCAAAAAAACGCCTCTGAGCGTTTCATTCATTAATGTCTGGCGTTTCATTCAAATGACGATTAATTGGGCTTTTTTCTAGCTTTTTCGAGTTTGTTTTTGTTTCTTTGTGCGCAGAGCTAAATCTAATCCCGCCTATGAACGCAAAGAAAACTTTCTTATTAACCGCCTGTCTGCTTCTTCCTTTTTTGCTTTATGCTTCTTTGGAGCAGAACTTTAAAAAGATGAATATGCAAAACGGTCTTGCCGGTAATTCCGTTTATTCCATATTTAAGGATAAGGATGGATTTATATGGTTCGGAACAGGAGATGGGTTGAGCCGTTATGACGGAAAGAATATACGCAGCTTCACTTCCGATAAATATAATATGACTATTGAGCATATGTATGATACATCGGACGGGCTGCTTCTTTTTATCACCAGTAGTAATTTACACTGCTTTGACCGTTATCGGGAATGTTTTGTAGAAACAGCCGGCTTTGGCGATATGCGATACTACAATACGAGAGGGCTGGTACTTCTGAATGATTCTACCTACTGGTCGATTTCGAAAAATAAGTTACACTTATTGAAGCGTGTGCTTGGTAGAAGTGCTGATAATAAAACGTCTGTGCTTTCGCTTGAAGTACTGAAAGAGTTTGCACTAACTGATGAAACGGAGATTATCTATGCATTTTGTGAATCGCAGGACAAAAAGAAACTTTTTCTGGTAACAGAGAAAAGTAAACTGCTTATTTTCGATTTGCAGACGGAGAAGTTGGACGCTGTTGTTACTCTGTTTACCAGTCGCCCCGATTCATATCAGATTTCCTCATTGGTTTGTGATAAGGATTATTTATGGATGTCGACGATAGGCGGGGGCGTGTTGCGTTATCATTTGCGCAATCATTCTTTAGACTCTTTTACAAGAAATTCCAGTAGTAAACAGTATTTGTCGCATGATGACGTGTACGCTTTGATAGCTGTAGGAGATAAATATATAGCGGCTACCTGGAATGGATATACGGTACTTTCCCTGGATAGGAAGAATGGTGATGTAACGACCGAGATTAATAACCAGCTTCCCCGTTTCTCCTATAACCTGGAATCCCGTATGCTCTCTGCTTATTATGATTCTCAAGGGTTGCTCTATTTCGGAACACATGGGGGAGGGGTAATGATTCTCGACTTGAGGGAAAAGTTTTATGAAAGGTTCTGCCAGAGTGAGACGAGTGAAATCTGTGATATTGTGTCCGATGATAAAGGGAATATCTGGCTGGCTACGTTTCATGGGGAGATATTATGCAGCGACTCGCCGTTTGACCCGTCAAAGCCTTTGAGTTTTTCTCCGAAGAATACTCCCATTGTTGAAGGAAAAGCTGTGCTTTGTGCTATGAAAGATGAGGAAGGCAATCTATGGTTTGGCAATTCGGATGCATCCATAACTTGCTATCAATCTTCTTCTGGTAAGTTTATGAACTATAACTTGCCTTATGAATACCGGAAGAATAATAATCTGAAATATTCCACTTATGTGTGGCAGTTGTTTATGGACAGTAAGCACCGCTTTTGGGTAGGGACGCGGAACGGTTTATTACTGTTCGACCGGGAGACGAAGAACTTCTCTCCGGTCTTAACGGTGGAAGGCAAACCATTGGAAAAACATTCTATACGTGCCATTGTCGAGGGATTGAATGGCGAGCTTTGGATAGGTACTCCCGACGGATTGTACAAGTTAGTATTGAATGTCGAAGGAAAAGCGGAAATAAAAGGAAATTATGAAGTGGCAGCGGGAACTGCCGCCCGGTATGTCCGTGCTCTGCATGCTTCTACGGACGGGCAACTTTATATCGGTTATACGGAGGGACTGGGGATTCTTGCGCAAAATAAGGACTCGATACAACATTTCTATACCACCCGTGACGGAATGTGCAGTAATTTTGTCACTTGTATAACGGAAGATGAGAACGGGCATATATGGCTAGGCACGAATTCGGGCATCTCCCGATATAGCCGGCATCAGAATTTATTCTATAATTACTATATCTCGGGCAGTAACCGTTCGGTTTTGCAAGCAGCGAATACATTGTTCTTCGGGAATAACTACGCATTGACTTATTTTAATCCGGAAACGGTGGAAATGATACCTTCGATAAAGAAAAACCTCTTGCTTGACCTGGAAGTGAATAATAAGCATGTAGCGATTGGTGAGAAGAGAAACGGGCAGGTTATATTGCAAAAAGGACTTCCTTATACTGATGAGCTTACTCTGGCTTATGCCAACCGTGACTTTTCGCTTTCATTCAGCAACTTGCTTTATTCGGAAGAACATCAGAAGTATAATTATCGTTTGCTCCCTTATCAGAATGAATGGGTGGTATGCAACGGAGGAGAAAAAGCTGCTTATACCAATCTGCCTGCCGGTGATTATGTGTTTGAGGTGAAAAGCGTTTATCCCGACGGCACTGACAGCGTGGTAAATACATTAGCGATACGTATTCTTCCTCACTGGAGCCAGACTATCTGGTTTCGCCTGTGTGTGCTTTTGGTTATATTGTTGATAACCGGCTATGCCGTTCACCGTGTTCGCCGTGAACAGCGAAGAGCTAAACGCGAATTACTCCTGAAACATGAATTGCATATATCCAATATGGAGCGTGAGCAGGAAAAACAGATTCGGGAAGAGAGGGAGAACTTCTTTACCTGTGTGGCTCATGAGTTGCGGACTCCGTTGACATTGGTACTTTCTCCGTTACAGGAACTGTTACATCGAAAGACAAATACTGACCCTGATTATAAGGCTTTGTCGTTGATGTATGAGAATGGTAATTCACTTCACCGCTTGGTAGACGACTTGTTGAGTGTGCAAAAGATTGAGGCGGGGATGATGAAATTATGTCTTTCCGAAGTGAATGTCGTGGCTCTATTGAAAGAAACGGCGAATACTTTCCGGCAAATGGCGGTGTCGCGAAAGATTGATTTCGCTATTGATTTGCCGGATAAATCTATCCCTTTATGGGTGGATATTGAGAAAGTCGCTTCTGCTGTACGCAATTTATTATCGAACGCATTTAAATATACGGAAGCGGGAGGTAACATCACTCTTGCTGTAATGGAGAATACAATGGATGAAAAGGAGTATTGCCGGATTGTAGTTTCCGATACGGGCAGAGGGATTCCGGTTGAATTGCAGCATCGGGTATTCGATTCGTTTGTTACCGGAGGGGCGGCCCCTTCCTTTTCGACTAAAGTCGGTATTGGCTTGCGTATTGTGAAAAACACGATGGATATGCATCACGGGACAGTAGACTTACAAAGCGAATTGGGAAAGGGAAGTAGCTTTAGCTTGAATTTCCCGAAAGGGAAAGCCCATTTTGCCGACGATAACTGTGAAGAAACGGTTTATGAACCGGTGGATGACAACGCAAGTCCGACGGACGAACCTGCCGTACCGGAACAGGTAAATAAAGAAGAACTATCTGCTGCAAGGTATAAAACAACTCTGCTGGTTGTAGAAGATAACCCGGATATCCGGCAGTATATTGTGAGTCTTTTTCAGAATAAATATAATGTTCTGGAGGCTGCCGACGGTGAAGAAGGGGTGCAACAGGCTATGCGACATTTGCCGGATTTGATAATCTCCGATATTATGATGCCGGTAAAAGACGGTTTTGCCTGTTGCAAGGAAATCAGGGAGCAGGTGGAGACAGCGCATATCCCTATTTTAATGTTGACGGCAAAAGCGGAAGATGCGGATATAATACGGGGAGCACAGCTTGGAGTGGATGATTATATGATGAAACCTTTTAATCCGGAAATACTGAAAGCTAAAGTCGAAAATCTGATTCTGCGCAGGGAACATTTGAAACGGATTTATACAAAATCGTTGATGTTGAAGCAAACGGCGCAGGCAACAGAAGGGGATGATTTCATGCAAAAGGTAATTAATGTAATAGAAGCCAATCTGGCTAATGAGGATTTTAGTGTACAAATGCTTGCCGAACAGTTGAATATGTCACAGCCTACTCTGTACAGGAAGATTAAGGAACGAAGTGAACTTTCTATTATTAAAGTGATTCGTAGTGTCAGGATGAGCAAGGCGGCTTCGCTTATCATGGAGCATAAATACTCTGTATTGGAAGTATCTGAAATGGTCGGGTTTAACGACCCGAATACATTCCGTAAACACTTCACAGAGCAGTTTGGCGTACTTCCTTCTAAGTATGACGAACGGACTAAGGGAGGAGAGAGTGAAGAATAACAGAGATTGTAGCGATGCATTTATTATATAAATAGAAAATGCTCATTCCATATTGTGTGGAATGAGCATTTTGTGCAATCTATTCTGATATGATTTATCTATCTGCTTTCTTTAGTCCTTAGAACCGGAAACTTAATCCCCCTAAGAAGTTGAATCCTTCGGCAGGATAGCCTAAATAATATTGATATTTCTTGTTCAGTAGATTGTGTACCTGTGCATAAACAGATACTCCTTTGAATACATTGTAGCTGGCTCCGATATGTAAATCGTTGATTGCAGTCATTTTTGAATACCCTTCCACTTCTTTTCGGTTCACATAATCATAACCGAGATTTATATTTAAGGCGGAAATCGGATGAATATGTACATTGAAAGACATTTCGCTGACAGGCTTTACAGCCAATAATTCCTTTCCATTCTTGCTATCCCAATTACGATAGGTATATTTTGCTGATATTCCTAGAATATCTTTGTAATCGTAGCTGATTTCGCCACCGAGATAGAAGTTGCTTGTATTGTCTTGAGCGAAGCTCAGATATTTAATGTGGGGTTGCTCATCTGAATCTTTGAAATCAAAATAAGACAAATCATTCTTCAAGTTTTGGTAACCGCCATATACATTGAACCAGACTCCCGGATAAGGGCTGGCTTTAAAGCCGACAGCACCGTTGATTTGTTCGTAAGTGTCGTAAGGACGTTGTACATAGCCCCATGCGGAAGAAGTATTTGCTTCCGGCAGCTCTCCGTAAGGACAGACATTCTCCAATCTGCGGAAATCATTCAACAGTTTGCCGCCTGTCGCTTTTGCATAAAGCACATAACTGTCAGAGAAGATATACTGTGCAGTGATATCCGGTGAAACGCGGAAGGACTTGTCGAATCCGAAAGATAAGTCTACATTGGCTCCGATGTGTAATTTCCAGTCATCGTTATCCAGTTCGTAATAAGGATTCAGAAGAAGCGTTGTATAGTTCTTGAAAAACTCGTCCCCGGTAGCGGTATTCTTTGTGTATCCGCTATACAGAAGATTATTCATCTCCAAAGCGATAGTCACCGATTGTTGGTCACCGATAGCTCCCGTGACATCGCCTTTGGTACGTATGATTGTCTCTTTAAGAGCTGTATTGGCATCATTCTCATTGAGCATGTTATGCTGACGTTCGTACATCAATAGATTCGTTTCGGCATTGAAACGTAGCGGTGCAGTTTCGTCGATAAAATGAATACCAGCATGAAAGTCACCGGAAGTAAATTTCTGCTTGCTGTTTACACTTCCCGGTTTGAGGTTGAAGTTATTTAGGCCGAAGTTTCCGGCAATATTCAAATCCAATTTGTTGAATTGGTGTGTGTAATCCACGTTTGCACGTGTGCGATAATAGAAAGCATTCCATTTTTCGTTGTCGGTAAAGGGGATTGTCAACTTTCCGTCCATTCCATCCATCTGGAAACGTACATTCAGTTTGTCTTTATCCGAGAGACGGAATAAATAATTGGCAAGAACATCCAGATTGCCTAAATTACCATATCCGGCACGTACATATCCGGGAGTGCTTCCGGGCTGGATTTCTTTTCCGGTATAAGGATTCATCAGACCCGCCGGGACAGAAGTTGCCGGAAAGAAAGTCGTAGCATACTCTACCTCTTTCTTGCTTACCGTCGGTTCTTCCACTTTGGGCAGGACGTTTACTTTCGAAGCGTCCATAATATCCGGGTTATATTCTTGTTCCACAACAACGGTACGATTCATGGTCGTATCTTTGGGCTGGGTGGTTTGGGCTTGAAGGCCGGACGGCATGGAAATCGCCAATGCAAGTCCGCCTATTATATAAAGAGACTGTTTCATCTTATTCTTTATTCTTTAATTTTCAACTTTCAATTTGCACCTTTCAACTTAGCAAGTCTGCTTTCAATCATACTTTCTATATCATCGTTACCTTGGTAATTCTGTTGCAGGCTCAATAGATACTGGCGTGCGTCAAGGTCTTTGCCCATAGCGGCATACACATCGGACAAAAGGACGAAGCTACGTGCCAGCCAATAAGCGTGCGGCGTGCTTTGTTCTATGTAGTTGAGCAGTTCCTTTTCCGCGGCAGCATATTCTTTCGCGTCATACAATGACTGTGCAACCAGATATTTAGCTTCCGCTCCGTATGGATTACGGGTGTCTTTTGCCAGTTCGCGGAAGTCGTCCATCGCTTTTTTATCCGCCTTTTGTTTGACATAAGCCTTAGCGCGATAGTAAAGAGCTTCATTTCTCAGTTCAGGACTGAGTTTGGCTTCTGCCAGTAAGTCGGTAGCAGCATGGATGGTTTCAATATCGTCCCTCAACAGGAAGGCGCAGCGGAGTATCCCTGTTTCAGCAAGCTGGCGACGTTCCACGTTGGTTGCTTTTTCTTTCAGCATCTTATAGCTAGCTAATGCTTCTGCCGTCTGTTGTTGGTTGAACTGCACTTCGGCACGCAGGATAAGGGCTTCTTCCGCAAACGGATTGTTTGGATATTCCAGTAATTTGCCAGAGTGGAGAAGAATCATATCATAGTTTTTCTGCTCGTTCCCAATCAGGCAAAGATAATAATGTGCATTCAAGCTGAAAGCTCCTTCCGGGAAAGTCTGCAAGTATTTGTTGAGACTCGTCTTTGCTTCTTCCATCCGTCCCCGCATATAAATCTTTTCTGCCGCGGCATAGGTCAGTGAATCCTGCTCGTTGGCATCAAAGCGGATATGTCCCGACATGGCATTTGCCAAAGCCGCAAATTCGTCTATACGGTTCAAGTCTACATAAATCGACTTCAAATCACGCATGGCCAGACGGGCTTCTTCACTACCCGGATATTTCTCGATGACCTGCTTGTAGGCTTCGATAGCTTGGTTGTAATCCTCTTTCTGATAATAGAGCAGTCCGATTTCCGCCGCAGCTTTCCGGCTGACCGGGCTTTCGGGGTATTTGTTCAGCAGTTCCTTGAAGGAAGTGATTGCCTGACTGTTATTGTCCATCAATACATAGGACCGCCCTTTCTCGTAAATAGCATTCACGGCATAAGGAGAAGCGGGATATTTTCCTACCAGCCGGTTCAGCAAAGTTATCTTGCCGGTATAGTCTTTCTGCAGGCCGGATACAAGAGCCAGTTGATAGAAAGAATAATCGCCGGAAGGAGTATTCATCTGTTCGGCTTGCGAATAATAATGTTTGGCTTCCTCGAAGTTGCGTACGTGCAAGTGGCAGTCACCGATACGGTTGTATGCATCGGCTAAAGCCGTTGCGTTTTCACCTTTCTCCAGTTGGACGTATTTTTGGAAGTAGTTGCTTGCTTGCGTATAGTCTTTCCGGTGGAAAGCGATATATCCCAGGTTATAATTGGCAAGCGCATACATTTCGTTATTGGGCTGGGTGGTCAGTTGCAGATAAGCGTTGAAATCGCGGGCTGCTTCCATCATCCGGTTGAGGCGATAATAGGATTCTCCACACCAATAGTAAGCATCTGCTTTTGTCTGACGATTGTATTGTCCGATGGCAATGGATTGGTTCAGATATTTCAAAGCCTGTTCAAAATCGGCATTGGCAAAAGATTGCGTACCTAATTGGAACAATATCTTCTGCTTGGCTTCCAGTATTTGTGCGCTTGGTTTGGCAATCCGGTCTATTGATTTCAAAGCCGCATCGTAGCTACGGGTATTCATGTAAACTTCCACCAGATAGCTGCTGACTTTCTCTGCATAAGGAGAAGTCGGAAATTCGTTCAGGAACTTCTCGAAGGCAGTAACGGATTCACCGAAAGCGGAGAAAGAAGTCTCATGCAGGCAGAGAGCGTAGTTGTAAGCCGCCTGTTCTTTGATTTGCATATTGGCGTTGGACGCTGCCGCCTGTTCGAAAGCCATGCGGGCTTTGTTCTTTTCTGCCAGTTGCAGATAGGAGAGTCCCATATGCAGGTAAGCATTCTGTGTGAGCGCGTCATTGGTAGTTGTCACTTTACCGAGTGTCTCGGCTGCTTTTGAATAGACTTTCGTCTGATAGTAAGAAAGTCCCAGCATATAAAGGGCATCTCGACGGGGAGCCGAATGGTCTTTATTCAAATATTCACTGAATGATTCTACTGCTTTGTGATATTGTCCGAAGTGGTAATAAGCATCTCCGAGGATACGGTACATTTCCGCTGCATGTTCATTGTTCGGATAAGCCGACAGATAATTCTGTGCTACAATCTGTGCCTTGTCATAGTTTTTGAGCTGTGCATAGATTTCAGCGATATAATAAGGTACGAGTGCTTTGTATTTCGAATCGTCTTGTAGCGGAAGGAAACCTTTCAATGCTTCGTTATAGCGTTTCTGTGTATATCGGATATAAGAAATATAATAATCGCAATCTTTTGCATATTTGGGACTGTTGGCACGGAGAGTCTCAAACCAGATGGCTGCTTCTCTCAGGTTATCCGTTTTCAGATAGCAGGTAGCCAATTGATAGGTGCGGTCGTCACGTTCTTCGCTGCCGAGCAAGTCGAGGTCAGTAGAATTAAAGAGTGCCATCGCTTCATTGTACTTTCCTTCGTAGAAATAGCAGGAAGCTAACAAAGAATAAATTCGATTGGCGTAAGGCGTATCGGGATAGCGGTCGAGATATTTGCGGAGCAATTCGATACGGTTCTTGTCATTTAACTCGTATGCCGAACTGACCAGCATATACTCCGCATCTTGAAGCAGGCTGGCTGTTGGCTTTTGTTTTACAAATGCCTTTAGTGCCGGCAGGGCAGCGGCATAATTCTTTTCCTGGAAAAGTTCTTTCCCTTCTTTATAAAGGTTGTCAGTCGAAGTGAACTTATCACCTGTCTGGGCAAATCCTATAATGGGTGCGCAGCAGATAGCCGCACAAATGAGTCTAGTAATTTCTTTTTTCATAATCGGGTATTTATGCAAAAGTACTACATATCTTCCAAAGACAATCCTTTGAAAGTTATTTTATAATCATTTAATTCTTTATGTAAAGTTTCGCTCTTCTTTTCCAACACGTTTTCCAACACGGAGATGCTTATATTTTTGGGGTTTCTTTTTACCTCTCCGATTAGGGCGGTTTTATTGAATCGGTTGAGGGCTGTCGGGTTTATCTCTATTTCTTTCTTTCGGTCATAAAATTTCATACTACAGGCTTTATTCTTAATGGCGGTTAATTTAATGGCCATTAAATTAATGACGATTACAAAGATAATGAAAGTCATGCTATTCTTCTCATTTTGAGTGGTGTAATATAATTATTTAAGATTATGGACTGATTGTGTGCTTTGGTCTTGAATGGTCTTTTTATAGGTTTTGGGCTAAATCCAACTTTTCATCAACTTCTCCGCTTTCAGCTTTCAGTTTCTTCTGTAATTTCCTATTCATCGCTGTTTCGGCTGAAAGCACTTGCTGAAATCACCTTGTTTTGCTTTCAGTTTTCCGATTTTGCAAAAACAGGGGCTCTGTTTAATAAAAATACAGGTTCTGTTCCCACACATCAGAACCTCTGTTCTTATAGATTAGAGGCTCTGATGTGCGGGAACAAAGGTGCTAATCCTTGGGAACAGAACCTCTGAACCGTGGGGAGAATTCGATATGCCCGGTGCTCAGAAGAGGTATGGGCTGGGGCTAGAATATATACATGCACAGCGCAGACATCAAGCTGTTTAGTGGGTATATATATCCATTGTGGTGGCTATATATGTACAGCACGGTGGCAATATATATACAGTACGGTGAATCTATATGTCCAATATGTTGGTTATGTAGATATATATTAGGATAGATGTGTGTTTAATTTATTTGTAGATTTTGCTGTTTCTTGAGAAGCTGAAGGCTGAAAGGCTATTTTTATGAGCGCTTTCAGCCGGGATGCCGATGAATAGGGATTTGCAGAGAAAACTGAAAGCTGAAAGCAACTTTCTCTACTTTTTGTTGGGTGGGATAAAAGGTATCAAAGAGCCTGCTCAAATTTAAACTAAGTACTTCTTCTATCTGATTCGTCTACTTCACTTGTTGAAGTCTTGTACTTCTTCTGTCTCGTTCTTGCACTTTACTTTGCCAGCTCTTGTACTTCACTTTCCCAACTCTTGTATTATTCTACAATCCACCTCTCAATATTCCTTGTCTGGCTACTGAAGTTAATCCCTATCTTGAATAACTTACGAGGGTCGGCTGTAAAAGGCTGCGCATAATTCTTTTCGTTTATTTGTCTGAGAGCCTCTTCGGCACTGCCTTCCAGTTTAAATTCCATTACATATATGAATTCATCGGTTTGCAACACGAGGTCAATACGACCTTGTGATGTACGGTACTCTGCCTTTACATAGAAACCGATAAGCTTGAAAACGATGAACAGTACATTTTGATAATGTAATTCCTGGTCGCGTATTAACTCATAGGGTGTATCGGCAAGAAAGCTTTGTAAACGGCGGAAGAAAGATTCATAATCACCACTCTCCACCTCGCGGACAAACTTTAGAATTCACTTACTTTGCCGAACTTGGTGACACCTGTCAGAAAGGCGAACTTTATGTAGCCGTCCATCGTTTTTATAGCTCCGTAAAAGGCTTGCAAAGTGTTGCGGAAAGCTTTTTGCAGTTCTTCGTTGCCGATAGCTTGCAGCATGGGTTTGTCATATTCATCTACGAAAATGGCAACACGATTTCCGGTCTGTTCATAAGCACGGCGGATGATGCCCTTGAAGCGGAGAGGCAACGAGGTTTCGGAGGGCTCGGTGCCGTACACCTTTTCCCATTTGTAAAGAGTATCGTTCAGAATATTTTCCAGACTTTCCAGGCTTTCGTACTTTTCCGTATTGAGGTCTATGTGCAATATAGGATGCTTTGTCCAGTCTTTTTCCAGTTTCTCTATCGCAAGTCCTTCAAAGAGTTCGCGCTTACCTTCAAAGTAGGCTTCGAGTGTAGACACTAACAAACTTTTCCCAAAGCGGCGCGGGCGGTTTAGGAAGAAGTAGCTGCCTGTCTTTACCATTTGATAAACTAAGGCAGTTTTATCGATGTAGAAATATCCGTCTCTGCGAATCTTCTCAAAGTTCTGTATTCCGATGGGGTAAATCTTGTTCATGACCAAGATAGATTTAGAATTCTAATGCTACAAAGGTACACCCTTTTTCCGCTTAGAACGCAATTTGCATACCGAAAGTTTAGTGAAGCCTCCAGTTAGTTATGTTGGCTCAGAAACCGTATAAGTCCCCGCCGGATGGAGTCCAACCCGAAATCTTCCGGACGTATCTCCGATAAAGGCAGGAAGAAGGAATCCGCCACATCATCCATTGCCGAGAAATGGCTCATATCTTCTACGGTACAAAGAAAGAACATATCAAGCGTGTGCACGGGAAACCCGGAGTAGATGTAAATATTGGGAAGTGAGAATTGGTAAATGGCTTGCTTCACTTTCAATCCGGTTTCTTCCAATACTTCACGGGCTACGCCTTCTTCCCCTGTTTCGTCCATATCAATAAAGCCGCCGGGAAGGTCGAGCGTACCTTTGGCGGGCTCTTTGGCGCGTCGGCAGACTAGCAACTCCTTCTTTTCATTCAGAATCAGCGCCACGGTAGCGGCAGACGGGTTGAAATAATAGACAAAGCCGCAATCGGCACATTTCTTGGATTTTTCATTGTTGACCTCGAAATGTGAGGAACCACATTCTGGGCAATATTGGAATTGGTCGAGAGGATGCTTCATAATTCTTTTGCAGATACTGCATTTTGGTTTTTTCGATTACAAAAGTACCTAAAAAAGCAAAAACGACAAACTTTGTGAGTGTATCGTTTTTGCCTGCCTTTCCTTTTTCCCTCAAAGAAGATGTTCCTTTGCATTATTTTACTTGGAACTTTTCTAAACTTTCTCCAACGAAAGGTGCTTTATTTGAATTAGTAACCAACATTGTACTATGTATTTTATTATATCCGTATTGTTTGTTCCATACATCTTTGTTAGCTAATTGTATACTGTATTCCCAACGTGCCGCAATGGTTGGTCTGGGGTCGGGAAGATTCAAATAAATATCATATTCACCGCTTGGCATTGATTCCGGCAGTCCGAATCGAGCCTGAATGGTAATCTGCTCATTCGGAAACCAGAAGCGCGGATCTTCTTTAAGTTTGATCTTATACTTGTTCTCTTTCTTCTTTTTGTGGACAAATACAATCTCGACATCTCTCGGATTAAATGGGGCAGCCCAACCTGTATTCTGTAACTTTAACACCACCTCATAAGGACAACCTATTTCTCCTTTGGGAGTAAAGTACCCTTCGGAGAGAGTGAAGCGATAACCTAAACGCTTTTGTATTTCCTTCATGCATTGTTCGTCCTCCCATTGGTTGATGACTGCGGGATGATAATCAATATTAATATACGACCAATGGTATTTGGCAAAGTCTGTAACAGCATTCTCGCAGTTCGAATATTCCGACAGTTTGCAGGTTTCTCCTCCCATGGCTACATATTTTGTTTCCCATTCCCAGAATTTTCTGTAATCAGGATTCTCTCCGAAAGTTCCCATGTCATCTATGTCGGCCAGAAAACAGTCGTTGTGAAAAGCTATACGAGATAAGTCGGATTCATTATAAGCCGTTTTCCTGGTAATGGTGTCGGTGTAGTTAATATTGAAAGTAAATAACTTGGCTACCGGATACCGTACACTTATCATTCTGTCCTTGGGCATTACTTTCAGAAGGGCATCCAGTACCTTACGGCGGGGAGCATACTCTCCCTTTTTAGGCTGGTAGTTGTAATGGTCGGTATAATACCATTCTCCCCATACCCCGACAAATCCGGCTTCGAGTACACATATCACATCCGAAAATTCTTCCAGAATAGGTTTTAGCTGTTGGATATGCTGTTCCGTGAGTTCCCAGGGAGCATCCCATGGCTTCTCGTTTTCGGACGAAGTATATGCAAAGCGTAATACGGATTTCGCTCCTCCTTTTCTGAGAGCCAGCATATTGTTGCGTATCCGTTGCAGATATTCTTCGGAGATCAACTTATCTTTGAAATCTCTCATATAGTAGGCGGTGAATATAAGGCTCATGCCTTTCTCCCGACATTCTTTCAAGAAGGCGGGGGTAATGGAGTGGTTATTGTCCGTGGCATATTCCTGGTGAGTGAAGAATCCTCTCTCCGGGTTGCAAATTATTTCCTCCGAGGGTTGGTATGTTACTTTCTCCAGTTGATCCGGCGCACTGGAAGCGGGAGATTCTGTTTCTTCTTTGGAGTTTACTTTGTCATTGCAGAAAGTCAATAACAGAGCCGGAATACAAAAAAGAGATAAGAAGAGTCTTTTCATGGGATACTATATATGAAGTGTGAATATTCGGGATTATTTAACTTCTACAAACCAGGGAAGCCGTGAAAGAGGGACATCGAGGGTATACGTTTTACCTCCTTTATAGACTTTTCCCAGATCATCTTTCCATTTACCTTTGGGGAGTTTTACTGTACGTGTATTGCCGCTGGACATAATGGGGGCTACCAGGTATTTATCCCCCAACATATACTGGTCCCTGCATTCTTCAAATCCCTGATTAGGGAAGACATAATCCATGTGGCGTACAATGGGTTCTCCTGTAATAGAGGCATTTTTTGCCTGTGAGAGTATATAATCACCCAGTTGCTCATGCCATTTGGCATACTTGATGCACGTTTCCAGGTTCTCTTTATTTAGAATCCGCCAGGGGGCTACCGAAAACTGCATCATCGGCATCATGGAATGTATCTGGCAGGAACGTACAATCAATGTCTGGTCAAAACCGGACGCATCAATACCCTGAAAACTGGAATATTCTCCGCCTCCAATCATGTCGGGACAGGCATACGAATATCCCAACAGACCGGCAGCTATCATTGAGGGTACCAGACTTGCCACTCCGTCCCATGAGTATTTCTTGTCGCCCAGGCGTTGCACTAAAGGCTGGCCGCCTAATTTCCAACAGGCGCGGAATTCGTTATATGGAAATTCGAGCCCCAACTTGGCCCATAAATAAGTCTGTTCGGTATCATACGATTGGCGGTCGAAAACATCTACCTCTTTTTCCGGATATCTTTCCGGGTCTCCTGCATCGAATTTGAAACCGTCGATATGATAGTCTTGTTGCATTTTCTTGAGCGTATTCCGTAAATGGTTATAAGCGTCGGGATTGCTCAGGTCATAGCAGGCACTGGAACCGTTCCACCAATCGAGAATTGCCGGCTGGTCACTACCTTTTCTTTTTACCAGATATCCCTTCGCCTTTAGATACCTGAATTCTTCGCTATCGGGTGACACAAACGGACTTACCCATAACATCACTTTAAATCCCATGGCATGAAGTTCGTCAACCATTGCTTTGGGGTTCGGAAACTTGTCCGGGCGGAAGTTGAAGTTTCCGTAATCTTTTTGCCAGTTATCGTCAATCATCAGTATGCCGGTAGGAAATCCGTTGTCGATAATACTTCTTGCATATTTCAGGATATCCTCTTGATTCTGATTATATATAAGCTCTATCCAGGTATTGTATTGCGGCTTTGAGAAGAACAGTTCGGGCGGCAATATACCGGCGGGTGGGAGATACTTTCCGGAAGCGGTCAGGTAAGCCTCTTTTAATGTGTTTCCTGCGGTAGCGTGCTCTATTGTTCCTCTGGCGGATTCTATGCGGATTTTGCCGTCTCTCAGTTGAAACCGGAATGGACCGTCACACCAGATATAACGCCCCTTATTCGAGATAAGTAACGGGGTAGTCTGGTTATTAAAATTCTGGGTTTGCAGGTCGGCTTCTATTGTGTTATCGCAGAAAGGCATTTTATTGCCGAGGTCAGTAGCTCCTCCCCACCATTTTTCATTGGGAAGGATTTCTATTTCTTTTACCTGTTGTGGCAAAGCAGTTGTAGCGAGACTGAATGCCAGGATACTGAGGATTAATTTCTTCATAATATAAATATTAATGTGACTAATGCTTGATAAATTCGGAAGGTGAACTGCCGAATTGCTCTTTAAATGTTCTTGTGAAATAAGACGGACTTTCGATTCCGACAGCATAACCGACTTCACTGATTGACATATCGGTGGTTCTTAACAATTCTGCTGCCTTGTCCAACCGAATCTTACGGATGTAATTTCCCAAAGACATTCCGGTTGCCGATTTGATAAAGCTATATAATTTGGTCCTGTTCATCCCAAGTTCGAGGCAGAGGTGGTCGACAGAGAATTGCTGGTCGGTTAGATTGGCATTAACCAACTCCACTAGTTTGTCAAACACTTCTCTTTGTTTCTTGTCTTGAATCTCCTGCCGGACGTTGTTGGCGGTAGGCAGATTCCGCATCTGATGACTTTTATTGAGAAGATTGCGGACGTTTGCTTTGAGAAGTCTGGGGTTGAAGGGTTTGGGGATGTACGCATCCGCTCCCATTTCAATCCCTTCAATCTGGTCCTCAACCTGCGATTTTGCAGTAAGCAGAATAATAGGAATAAAACAAGTCTGTAAGTTCTTCTTTAGAGTTGCACACAGTTCTATGCCGTTCATTCTGGGCATCATTACGTCTGAAATGATAATGTCCGGGAGGCTGCGGTTACATTTGTCCAAGGCTTCCTGTCCATCAATAGCCATGATGATATTATAGTCTTTTACGAAATACTCCCTTAATATCATAAGTATTTCGTGGTTGTCGTCCACCAGCAGAATCGTAGGTTTGCCTTCCATATAAATAGCTGTGGTCTCTTCTATCTCCAATGGTTCGTACTCTACTGCATAGTTTGATAAATAGTCTTTTAGTACGAAAGTACTTTCTTCTATCTTTTCCTCTTTGGCCAGATAGGTGTCCGATATCGGCAGGGCTATGATGACTTCGGTTCCTGCATCCGGCTTGCTGCTGATGATAATTCCGCCGTGGTGGAGTTCGATAAGGGATTTGACCAAAGATAACCCGATGCCCGAACCGGTATGCTGTTTACCTGTATTATTTTGCACCTGATGAAAACGTTTGAAAATGGTAGGCAGTACGGCTTTCTCCATGCCAATCCCTGTATCGCTCACTCTTATTATCGCCTGTTCGCCGGGAATCATATCTTTGGTATTCCAGAAAGAATCCTTATAGCGGGGAACAATGTCATTCACGTATCCTTTAGCAACCTGAATGTTGATTTCGCTGCCGGCATGAGAATAGCGTATACTGTTGGAAAGGATATTCGACAGTATTTTACCGAAATGCTCCGGGTCTATCCACATCCCGATCTCCGGATTGTCAATTTGTAAGTTCACATGGATGTCGGAGGCTTCCGCCCAGCCTTTGAATTCTTCGTAAATATCGCTCACGTATTCAGGAATAGAAGTATAGGTCGTCCTGAGTTGGGCGGACTTCACTTCTGCCCGGTGAAAATCAAGCAGTTCGTTGACCATGTTCGACAGTTTGCCTGTATTATGCTTTATGATATTTACATATTTGTTTGTGCAAATGTCCTCGTCTTCAGCAATCTCATTGATAGCGTGGCTTATCAAGGTCAGCGGGGTCCGGAACTCATGAGAAACATCCGTGAAGAATCTCATTTTCATTTGCATCATTTCCTCTTTCTGTCGTTCCTGTTCTTTCTGCATGGAAATCGTATTCTTCATCTGAGTCCACTTGATGAAGTAACGGAAACCTACGTAGAACAGTCCCAGAATGGCGAGAATATATAGGGTATAAGCCCACCAAGTCATCCAGAAAGGGGGTTGGGAGTAAATCTGCAATGCATATTGTTCATTACTCCATATTTGCCAGTCGCCTGCTTCCACCAGTAAGGTATGCGAACCGAACGGAATTTTCTGATAAGCTACGGCTGGTTCCTTGCCTGCTTCTATATATCGCCATTCATTATCATATCCTTCCAGTTTGTAGCGGTAGCGTATGTGGTGCTGGTTACTGTAAGATAATGAGGTGAAGTTGACGGAGAAATTATTATCAGGATACTTGAGTTCAAGACTGTTGGAAAATTCGATGTCCGAGTCTACAGGTTTTCCGTTGATATGGCAACCGGTAAAGTAAACACGATATGAGGTGTTATGCGGAGTTTCGGCAATAGGAGTGAAGTAGTTCAGGCCGTGGGCTCCTCCGAAGTATAAGTTTCCTTCGTCATCCTTGGCGGAAGAGGAAGTACCGAACACATAACTTTGTAAGCCATCGTTTGTGTCGAATACATTGAAGCGTTTTATCCCGTCGTCGAAGTAGTTCAGATTAAAGCCTCCGCACCATACACGCCCGAACTTGTCGACTTCGATACTCTCTATGTCGTTGGACGTCGCTCCGGCCTCTATCCCGTAACTTTCGGCTGAGTAGTCATAAATCCCGTTGGGCCTGTCTATCAGTGTCACTTTGTTAAGTCCGTTGCCCATGGTGCCTATCCAGTAAGTAGAGTCACTTCCCTTGTCGATAGGCCAGATGTAGTTACTGCTTAAACTGTTCTCGTCGTTCTCTCTCGCCAGATATTTGACGATACGGACTACCTTGCCTTCATTATCGAATATGATACGGTTGATACCCATTGCCGATGTGATAATGAGTTCATTTTTAGTTGTATCGCTATATATGTTGTGAAGCAAGTCGGTGGACAGATTACAGGGAGCGGGGGTCCGGCTGGTATAGGTCATCGTGTTTTTCCATAGACCGTTGATCTCTTCGAAACACTCCAGTCCGGCATACGTCGTGACCCACAAACGGTTGAACTTGTCGAAATCCAGCCAGAAAATATAACCGCCGTTGATTGTCCGCAGTGAGTGGGTAACTTCTCTTGTCTTTTTATTGATAATGATGATATTATCTCTGACAGCTGCATAGATATTCCTGCTATCCGACTGTATACTTGTGATACTCGGAAATAACTGGGGAAGGTGACAATAATCCCATATCACTTCTTTTGTTCTGATATCGAAACTGCTCAATCCGCCAAACTTGCTTCCCATATATACATGGCCATCCTTGCTGTAATGTACGGAACTGATAAATTCGGAACCGATACTTGTATCGGACGTTCTGAAAGGACTGTATCTGACTGTTTTGAAAAAACGGGCCCTTGTATTGGCATAAGACACGCCTGCGGTCCAGGCGGATACCCATAGATTATTGTCCCTGTCGAGGAAGATATTGTTGATGTCACTTCCTACCGAATAGGGATTGGACGGTGAGTGCTTATGTTCCATGACAGAGGTGGACTCATTGCTTTTCCATACTTGGAAAAGTCCTTCGTTTGCTCCTATCCATACATATTCGGGGTCAACACATAAGGACAGTACCCCACCCGGAGTATGGAACATGACCTGCTTGGCAAGTGTATAACTGCCGTCGTTTTCGATTTTATATTTAGCCAGATGTTCCTGATAGATGATCCATAAATCTCCGTTATCATAACAAATATCCCTGACTCCCGATCCTATGTTATTATTGATATTGCCGGAAAACTTCAGTTCTCCCTCAGCGTCAACCTTGTAGGCGGACAGATACCTTTTTCCCGAAATCCAGGCATTTCCCAAGCTGTCTGTTGTCACCTTCGGGTTCAATTCGTCGGAAATATAATTGTAAGCGTCTCCTATCTTTCTGGCAGAAATGACCGGTTCCCCGTTATCTTTTTCGGAAGATTCAACCTTTACCAATCTGATTTGGTTATCCGATATGAGCCATAACTGATTACCAATGCCCTGCTTGAGCACCCTGACTTTGGAATAAAAGGCGGGATCGGGTTGAGCCTCTGTCCGGTAACTGACAAATTGCTTGGTTCTGATATCAAAACAAGCCAGTCCGGCTTCCGTAGCCAGCCAGATATAGCGGCCTACTATCTGAATACTATAAACCCTGTTATAATAGACTGAATTTATAATACCGTTTTCGTACTTGTAGGAATCAATGGAATATCCGTCGTACCGATTAAGCCCTCTATGGCTTCCGAACCACATATATCCTAAGGAGTCTTGTACGATACAGGTCACGTTATCGTGTAGCAGTCCCTCGTTTCTGGTCAGATGACGGAACAGGAGTTCTTCCTGTGCATTGCCGGTTATGAATGCACAGGAAAGAACGATAAGTGACAGAATGATTTGTTTATAATATCTCATAAGCAAAAAACGTCTGTGTTATGGACGAACGGTTATGTCAATGGTAGAGAACTGAGTGTTGTAATCATATTCACTCGCATGAATATTGTTTCCTACATTGTCTTTATACCCGCTATCCGAATAGTTTTTCATACTTGTATTGGTGCCTATTACGACTACCTGATAATTACCCGGTTGCGTATACGTATATTGATATTTCAATATTCCGGAGTTGTCATTGATGTTCAGAGACTGGCCTGTGGAGAACGGAATATAGTCTATATCACCATAACTTGCGGAAGCTATGTAGTAATCGCCTAAATATCCGGCATTATTACTAGGGGTAAATAAGATCTGTATGTATGACAATGTACCCATGGTTTTTCCCGTAGCTCCCTGCCAGGCGTCTATAACACTCGACAAATCAACGGAGTAGTCCGTAAACGCGGTATTGGGATTCCAGTATATGTCCCAGACGGTTTCATCTCTGAATATAACCTCCGTTTCACCGACTCCAATGCCGCCGAGGCGGATGACTACCTGAAAGGTTGTTATGTCCGGACGCTGTTCTCCCGAACTGACATCTCCCAGGATGTCTTTGTCGAATCTCATCCGTAAATTCAGCTTTTTGTTTGTTCCCAGCTTGGCGTCCGTATGCAGGCGGAGTGCTTGATACCACCATTCGGGATGAACGGATGTGATTTTCAGTACATTCTGCTGAATGGACTCGTCATACTTGATTTCAGCTTCCGAACCTATCAGGTTATCGCCACTGCCTGCGTTCACAACTTCTGCGAGATTGTCCGTAATGGAAGTGGAACCGGCAGGGGTATCGGCAAAGTTACAATTATACGGCGTAATTTCCGGATCGATAGGGCGATAATTGTTGTTTTGTAAATCATCGTTGGTTTTTCCTTGCAGCAGATAGTAGGCACTGCTCTTGTAGTCGTGTCCGTCGTCTCCGGTGTAAATGGATACAGCCATTGCATTATGCCGGATACTGAATGTAACGGGTTCTCCTACCTTTACCTCTGTCTTGTCTGCACTGGCGGAGATATGTAAGCTGGGGGCTTCCTCTTCATTGCACGCAATAAATGTAGTTGCTGCGAGCAGAAGTATGAATTTAGTATAGGTTGTTTTCATTCTCTTATCGTTTTAAGTTGACACAAAAGATTAATATCCCGGGTTCTGAGTCAGGTTCTTGTTCACATCTATTTCACTCAAAGGCACGGGCAATAACATATTGCGGGATTGGATATTCTCCGGAGCTCCGGGAGTTGTGATTTCCCGTTCCGTATTACTGATGAACGGGTTGTATTGCCGCCATGCCTGCATCTGCTTTACCAGGATGCCACGGCGGACGAGGTCGCACCACCTGTCAGTCGACTCGGCTACTAGTTCGCGTGCCCGTTCGTTAAGTATTTCAGTTCTGAAGGCTGTATAATCATCGCCGTATCTGTTATACTCCCAGGCAGTTCTCACTCCGTCGTAGATATAACCGTATGCTCCGGGTTTCCAGTCGGGTACACATTCGTCTACTTCGGTAGCATAGTCGGTAATTAATTTACGGGGCAGTACATCCTGGTGCATAATGCCTTCGTTGGCGATTCGCGAACGTTTGCGCACAAGGTTGACAGCGTCGTAAGCAGACTGTATGGAGATTCCGCTCATGTCCATTCCTGAAGAAGGTCGGTAGTCGCCGGGACCGTGGTTGACTTCGTTGTATGCTTCCGCGTACATCAGTAATACGTCCGCATAGCGGAGCAGAGGTTCATCCATACCGAAGTTGGTGTAATTGTATGATGAAGGGTCTGCCAACGGATATCGTCTGAATTTGCCGATACTCCATTGAAGCCAGTTATTGTTTTCCGTGGCCTCGCTCAGCTTCTGGTCGCCCCTTGTGTCCCAATACATCTTGTAGTCCCAGCCCCATAACGTTCCGTCATCTTGTATGGTCATTCGCGGGCAGTTCCATAAACGGCGGATAGAGTCGCTCGGTTCATACATCATGCGGTGGTAGTCCGAACTTGAGATGTTATCCCACGAACCTCCGAGATTTTGGTTGCCTCTGATACCGAACATCATGCCTGTCCATGTTCCCGTATCGTCACCTGTCAATCCCTGAACACACCACAAAACTTCATCCGGTGCCTTGTCCCGGGTCTTGGCATTGAATACATCCGGATAATAGTCCACCAGTTTGTAACGTCCGCCCTGAATAACAGCACTTGAATGTTCGAGTGACTTCTCGAAATTGTCGGCTGCATTGCCTAGTATTTCTTTCCCGTCCCGTTGTGCTACGCTACCCAGCCATAAATATACTTTAGCCAGAAAACCATGGCAGGCGTCTTTGGTCAATCTGCCGTATTGATAGCCTTTTGAAGTGTCACCCTTATCCATTGTGTGACTGATACAGTATTCGAAATCCTCTATGATTTGCCGGAATACTTCTTTCTGCGGAGTGCGTGTCACCTCCAGTCCGTCAAGAGATTTGGTATCGGTCAATACCAGCGGCACATCACCAAACCACCTGACAAGGTCGAAATACAGGAAAGCACGGATGCCATGTGCCTGTCCGACATATCTTTCCCAGTTGTTGATTTTCTCTTTGTTGGCAGTCACGTTGTCTATCACAGAATTGCAGTCTTTTATCACTGCATAGTGATTTTGCCACATACCGGCGATATATGTGTTCTCAGAACCGTATGTAAAGTTACTCAGTCCGCTTGCTTCGTCCCAGCTTGCGCGTTTCAGCAAGTCGTTGGGGATTTGCTTTATATTGTATCCCGTCACCCACGAATCGGATAATCTGCGGTAAACACCATTAATGGCTTGCCGCGCATCGGATTCACTGTTGTAGAAATTGTCAGTTGTCAGCTTGCCTTTGGGGTCTTCTTCCAGAAAATCGGAGCAGCCACAAATGTTCAGGCATACAAGCATTGCAATTAATATGTTAAACTTATTCATGTCCTTGTTCTTTTATGATTAAAACCCTAGTTCGATTGAAAGCGAGAAGGAGCGTGGTCTCGGGTACGGGCTCATGTCGAGTCCGGGAGCCAGACGGGCTACTGTTCCGTAACCGGTATTTGCCTCGGGGTCGAAGCCGGAGTAACGGGTCCAGAGCCATAAGTTCGTTCCGGTCAGTGCTATGCGCATTTTGGAGAGTCCCATTTTGCCGGTTAACTTGGCGGGGAAGGTATAGCCCAGGGTCAGGGTTTGCAGACGTAAGAATGAACCGTCTTCTACCAGATCACTTCTAAGTACGCTTTCTCCCCAGGTTCCTCGGCCGTACAAAGGATAATTATTAGTGGGGGTGTTGGCAGACCATACATCTTTGTAGACACTCTTCAATACGTTGTTGATACTAGTCGTTCCTACGAGATAGTAGGCGTTGCCGTTTACTACGTCGTTGCCGTATGACCAGCGGAAGAAGGCATACAAGTCGAAACCTTTATAAGAGAATGTATTCCCGATTCCTCCTGTATGTTTGGGGTTGACATCCGCAATCGGTGTACGGTCGTTCGAGTCGATAACACCGTCTTTATTGACATCGACAACTTTGAGTTGTCCCAATCCGAGGTTAGGGCCGGGGTATCCGTTGATGACTTCGGTATCATTGTTGTAAGTTCCGTCGCTGATATAGCCGTAATAGATACCTACCGGCATTCCTACTCTGAGCAGGACATCACTGGTAATTTTGGCATTAATCCCTCTGTCGTAGAATTGCTGGTATTGTCCCTTGTCCAGTGACAGAATTTTGTTCTTGTAGAAGGAGATATTGAAGTCCGTCGACCAATTGAAAGCGCCTTTAAACCAGTTTGCGTTAATGGCGAACTCCATACCCTTGTTCTCCATTGAACCTGCATTTTTCCAGGCTTTGGTATAGCCGGAAGTAGAAGGAATGTTTACTTGCAGTAACATATCGTCAATCCTTTTGTAGTAAAAGTCTGCCGTAATAGAGAAACGGTTATCCAATACGCCGAAATCGAATCCGATGTTGTACTGTTTCTGGCTTTCCCATTTCAGGTCGTCATTCGTTACGTTGGAAGGATAACGCCCGATTTCCACCGTGCTTCCGTTCATTACCACCTTATTATTTTCCAACTGGGATAAAGATTGATAAGAGGGAATCTGATTATTACCCGTCATACCGAAGCTAGTGCGTACCCTCAGGTTGGATATGAAATCAAACTTCTTGATGAATTCTTCTTCAGAAGCGCGCCATGCGACACTGACAGCAGGGAAATAGCCGTATTTGTTATTGGCTCCGAACTTGGAAGAGCCGTCGACACGCAAAGAGGCATTTAATACATATTTATTGTCGAAAGTATAGGTTCCCCTACTGATAAACGATACCATTTGATTGCTGTCATACGTGTATTTGGGAGCGTAAGTGACCAGCCCCTTGTCTATTCCCCATATACCGACAGCCATGTCTTCGAAGTTTGTTGATTTGTTGTAGACATCTTTCATCGACCATTTGCTGGCCTCAAAAGCTCCCATTAGTGAGAAAGAATGCTTCTTTATGCTTTTCGCATATTGCAGCCGTGCTTCATATACCCAACTGTTTTCTTCCCGGTTACTGATTTCCATGCGTCCCCTTTCCGATTGCCCGTACCAGGTATCCGAACCCCAGAGCTTGTCCTGATCCATGGAATACTGGCGATAAGAGGCGCTGGTACTGAACGTGAGGTCTTTCAATATCTTATAGTTGAAGTAGATATTACCATTGAGCTCACTATACCGATTGTTGATATTGACCTGATCGACTGCTACCAGAGGGCTCATTATGTTCACGTTACTGTAATTCATGATATCTGCCAGTCCCGGATAAAACAGGAAAGGAGAAATCTGCAAGGCATTGAGAATGACTCCCGACTGTGACCAGTCGCTGACCGGATTCTTGTCTTTAGAGGTAGAGTAAGACAGATTAATACCGATATTGATTTTGGAATTGACCTCCTGATTCAAGTTCAGGCGTGAGGTGAAACGGTCGAATGCAGACCGTTTGATAATTCCCGTATTATTCAGATATCCGAGTGAGAGCATATAGGTTGTTCCTTTGGTTCCTCCGGATATACTTGCGTTTGCTTCGTATTTTTTCGCTGTCCGGGTAATTTCATCCATCCAATTGTGTACGGACGGGTTGTTCCAACCTTTGTTGTCAATCACGTTTTGCCAGAAATTGATGAGGTTCGGACTATCGTATGTTCCGTAATCAAGCATCTTCTTTGCGTACTCTTCCGGAGATAATACTTCCAACGGAATATTTGGATTCATATCCAGACCTCCTGTCAGACTGAACGAGAATTTAGGTTTGGTAGAGGCTGCTCCCCGTTTGGTGGTGATGATGACAACGCCATTGGCTCCTTTGGCACCATAAATAGCTGCCGCCGCTGCGTCTTTCAGAATCTCCATGGATTCGATGTCGTTCGGGTTCAATCCTAACAATGGATTATTCACCGTTTCGGTATCTTCATTGGTGATCTGTTGAGTAGGCATGGGGACACCGTCGATGACAAACAGAGGTTGGGTTCCGCCTGTGATAGAGTTGACACCTCTGATTCTGAAGGTCATTCCGCTCGATAACGAACCGTCTGTCGGGATAATCTGCACACCGCTGATTTTGCCTTGTAGTGCTTGCAGGGTTTGCGCCGAACTGCTTTTGGCAATATCTTTTATATTAACTGACGCAACAGCGGTTGCAATGTCGCTTTTTCTCTGGCTACCGTAGCCTACGACTACTACCTCGTCCATTTCTGTTACTGACGGATCCAGCGTTATATTAAACTTGCGGTTCTTGCCGATAGCCACTGTCTTGGGTTTATATCCCAGATAACTGATGACAATCTTTTCGGAAGGAAGTGCTTTTAGAGTGAACTTTCCTTCTAAATCTGTAATTACGGCGTTGGTAGTGCCTTCGATATTTACCGTAGCACCGATCAGAGGTTCGCTCTTCTCATCCAACACTTGCCCTGAAATAGTTACTTGCTGTGCTAATACTACCGTCATGTGGAGCATTAGGAACAATGTGCTTAATAGTACCTTTCTCTTCATAGTGCAGATATTAAAGTTTATAATAAGAATGAATACAAATAGACTTAAATGGTGATGCAAATAAAGCGATTTATAATATTCGAGCTTTGACTTATAGTACTTTTCTCTTGACCAAATTACAAACTTCTCTTTTAAATTATCTCCGTACACCTTAAAATTAGGGGAGAGTACTGCTTATTTATAAATAGTTAGGAAAAAGACTGGATATGAAGAATTGTATATTCAATCATCTTATTTTCTGAAATATACGGCCCGGCGTAGGTTTGAAGGAAAAAACTCGAAGGATTTAGCATTAGTGGGTTCTCTAATGTTGTCATATTGGGCTATTCCCTGTTAATGTGTCGCTCTTTTGCTGGTTAGTGGTGTGTGGGGAAGGAAATATTAATGATCCTGTTTGAAAATGATAATATCAGTTGCTTCTTGTTCTTATGTCAACTAGAGTAAATGGTGCTTCAAATAGGTGTTTAAAATCCTTCTTTATCATGTCCGGTTTGTTTCTCACCTTGAAACATTTTGTTTCTCACCGAGGAACACTTTGTTTCATACCGGGAAACACTTCGTGTCGCACCGGGAAACAACTCGGAAAACGGTTGTTTCTTGCATATTTGGCTCGTTTATATGCATAAAAAGACCGAATATTGTATGTATATGCGTTATTTTATACGCGATTTCTTCTCTTAGTGAGAATCTGACAGTCCTAGTTGTGATGAGAATCTTAAAAATAGGACATTTCGCTGACTTATCGGTTTCATCTATCGCCGCATAGAATTATTCGATTGGACATTTTTTGCAAGGCGGGACTTATGCCTTTATCTTTGCATCAGAAACAAGAAACAAAATGAAGTTTCTGATGTTATAAGTCAAACCAATTAATAACAATAAAAGCAATAAAGATTATGGAACCAATTTTAAATTCTCAGCTTCCTGAATTCAGTGTTCAGGCTTTTCAAAACGGAGCTTTCAAGACTGTAACCAACAATGACCTGAAAGGTAAATGGGCGATTCTGTTCTTCTATCCTGCCGACTTTACTTTCGTATGTCCTACTGAATTGGTGGATATGGCTGAAAAGTACGACCAGTTCAAAGCAATGGGCGTAGAAATCTACTCGGTAAGTACTGACTCGCACTTCGTACACAAAGCTTGGCATGATGCTTCTGAAAGTATCCGCAAGATTCAATATCCGATGTTGGCAGACCCGACAGGTGCTCTGTGTCGTGCACTCGGAGTATATATCGAAGAAGAAGGTATGGCATACCGCGGTACATTCGTTGTCAATCCGGAAGGAAAGATTAAAGTGGTGGAACTGAATGATAACAACATTGGCCGTGATGCGAGCGAGTTGCTTCGTAAGGTGGAAGCTGCACAGTTTGTAGCGACTCACGACGGAGAAGTTTGTCCGGCCAAGTGGAAGAAGGGTGAATCTACCCTGAAACCAAGCATCGACCTGGTAGGTAAGATTTGATAGATCTTTGATAATGATGATTATGGAAGGCCGGTAACGGGAAACGCTGCCGGCCTTTCTTTTCAAAAAACGAAAGGAGAACAGGTATGTTAGAATCTGCATTAAAAGAACAACTGAAGGGTATATTTGCCGGACTGGAGGCGAATTTTACTTTTGATATATCGGTATCATCCAGTCACGAGAGTAGAACAGAATTGTTAGAACTGCTGGGAGATGTAGCGGATTGTTCCGCACACATCACTTGTGTAGTGAATGAAGGAAACGGGCTGAAATTTACTTTGTTGAAGAACGGCAGCCGTACAGGAATCACCTTCCGTGGTATTCCCAACGGACATGAGTTCACTTCGCTGTTACTGGCTATCCTGAACCTGGACGGTAAAGGAAAGAACTTTCCCGATGAGGCTGTCTGTAACCGTGTGAAGGCACTGAAAGGCCCGATACATTTGGTGACTTATGTCTCATTGACTTGTACGAACTGTCCCGACATAGTGCAGGCTCTCAATGCTATGACTACGCTGAATCCCTCCATCACCCATGAGATGGTAGACGGTGCGCTTTATCAAGATGAAGTGGATGCATTGAAGATACAGGGAGTACCTTCTGTCTTTGCAGATGGCAAACTGCTTCATGTAGGTCGTGGCGAATTTGGCGAGCTGCTTGCGAAACTGGAAGAACAATACGGCATTGATGAAACCAAAGCAGAAGCGGAAGTGAAGGAATATGATGTGATTGTAGCCGGTGGAGGTCCCGCAGGAGTATCGGCAGCTATTTACTCTGCCCGTAAAGGATTGCGCGTGGCTATTGTAGCCGAGCGCGTTGGCGGACAGGTGAAGGAAACAGTCGGCATCGAGAATTTAATCTCTGTACCCGAGACAACAGGAAACGAACTTGCTGATAATCTGAAGACTCATTTACTGCGTTATCCCGTAGATTTACTTGAACATCGTAAAGTGGAAAAGGTGGAAGTTATGGGAAAACAAAAGCTGGTCACTACTTCTGTTGGCGAAAAGTTCCTGGCTCCGGCCTTGATTATTGCAACCGGTGCAAGTTGGCGCAAACTGAACGTTCCGGGAGAAGCGGAGTATATAGGCCGTGGTGTTGCTTTCTGCCCTCACTGCGACGGGCCGTTTTATAAAGGAAAACACGTAGCGGTAGTTGGTGGTGGAAATTCCGGAATTGAAGCGGCTATCGACTTGGCAGGTATCTGCTCTAAAGTAACAGTCTTTGAGTTTATGGATGAACTGAAAGCTGACAATGTACTTCAGGAACGACTTAAATCATTGCCGAACGTAGAAGTTTTTGTAAGCTCTCAAACTACGGAAGTGATAGGAAATGGTGATAAACTGACTGCCCTGCGTATCAAAGACCGTAAAACGGAAGAAGAACGTCTCGTTGAACTGGATGGCGTATTTGTACAAATCGGACTTTCCGCAAATAGCAATGTATTCTGCGAAGTAGTGGAAACCAACCGTCCGGGTGAGATTGTGATTGATGCGCATTGTCGTACCAATGTGACGGGTATCTACGCAGCCGGAGATGTTTCAACTGTGCCTTATAAGCAGATTATCATCTCTATGGGCGAAGGTGCGAAGGCCGCGCTTTCCGCTTTTGATGACAGAGTGCGGGGCGTTATTTGAAACATGCAGATATAATAGACACACACACAAACAATTCATGGTAGAAGCTGTAAAGGTATGGACACATATCTTTGCGGCTTTTTGTTTTTTCATTACCTTTGAGCCGCTTAACATTAACCCCCAAAATGAGAAACATGAAAAAGAATCTTTTATTAGTTATTGCTACTCTATTTGCCTTTTCGGTACAGGCTCAGAACACATTGAAGCTGATGACCTACAATATCAAGAATGCAAACGGCATGGATGATGTCTGTAATTTCCAGCGTATAGCGAATGTGATAAACAACGCTTCTCCCGATGTGGTGGCTATACAGGAAGTGGACAGCATGACAAGTCGAAGCGGACAGAAGTATGTCTTAGGAGAAATTGCCGAGCGTACACAAATGCATGCCTACTTTGCACCTGCCATTGATTTTGATGGTGGAAAATACGGAATCGGATTACTGACCAGGCAAGTTCCGGTACGTTTACAAACCATTCCTTTACCGGGAAGAGAAGAAGCGCGTGCCCTGATTCTCGCAGAATTTGAAGATTACATTTACTGTTGCACTCATATGTCGTTGACAGAAGAAGACCGAATGGAATCATTGAAGATTGTGAAATCGTTTACTGCTCCTTATAAAAAGTCTCTTTTTCTGGCCGGAGACATGAATGCCGAACCGGAATCCGACTTTGCTAAAGAACTGCAAAAGAATTTTCAGCTACTTTCCAATCCCAAACAGCATACTTATCCGGCTCCAGAGCCTAAGGAAACGATAGACTATATTGCGACATTAAAATCCAATGCAAACGGTTTTGCTCTTATATCCGCACAAGTATTGAACGAGCCTATGGCTTCCGACCATCGTCCTATATTAGTAAAACTCAGAACTGCCGAAAAGGCAAACAAGATATTCCGCACGAAACCCTATTTACAGAATCCGGTAGGCAATGGCATTACAGTGATGTGGGAAACTACCGTCCCTGCATATTGCTGGGTAGAATATGGAACGGACACTACCCAACTGAAACGTGCCCGTATGATTGTAGACGGACAAGTGGTTTGCAATAACTATTTGCACAAAATACGTATAGACGGTTTGCAACCTGGTCAGAAGTATTATTACCGTGTATGCTCACAAGAAATGCTGCTTTACCAGGCATATAAAAAGGTGTTCGGCAATATGGCACAGTCGTCTTTCAGTGAGTTCACCCTTCCGGCAGCGGATACGGATTCTTTTACTGCCGTTGTCTTTAATGATTTGCATCAGCATACGCAAACTTTCCGTGCCCTGTGCAAACAAATACAGAATATCGATTATGACTTCGTTGTTTTCAACGGTGACTGTGTGGACGACCCTGTTGACCATAATCAAGCAACTACTTTTATCAGCGAACTTACCGAAGGCGTCCGTGGCGACCGCATACCGACCTTCTTTATGCGTGGTAACCATGAAATACGAAATGCCTATTCTATCGGCTTGCGTGACCATTACGACTATGTAGGAGACAAGACCTACGGCTCTTTCAACTGGGGAGATACCCGTATCGTCATGTTGGACTGTGGAGAAGACAAGTTGGATTCCCACTGGGTATATTATGGCTTGAATGATTTTACCCAACTGCGTAATGAACAAGTGGATTTCCTGAAAAAAGAACTTTCTGCCAAAGAATTCAAGAAAGCGGAGAAACGTGTCCTTATTCATCATATTCCACTTTATGGCAATGATGGAGTGAATCTTTGTGCTGATTTATGGACTAATTTATTAGAGAAAGCGCTTTTCAATGTTAGCTTGAATGCACATACCCATAAATATGCTTTTCATCCGAAGGGTGAGTTAGGCAATAATTATCCGGTCGTTATCGGTGGAGGATATAAGATGGATAGTGCTACGGTGATGATTCTGGAGAAGAAGAAAGATGAATTAAAAGTGAAAGTCCTGAACGTAAAAGGGGAGATTTTGCTGGATATTACAGTCTGAAACGATTGGGAGTAAGATAAAGGCAGGCTGTCTCAAGAAAAAGAGACAGCCTGCCTTGTTGAGTAACTGTAAAATGTTACTTCTCTATATGAATAATACCTGTATATCCTCCTCCTCTACTCATATTTATGAGTAGTTTCTCATTATTCTTGATAATTTGTTCTATTATTTGTGAGTCTTTTGCTTGTTGACTGGCATTTACTCCGTCTATATGCGCTTTTATCTTCTTCGGGCCATTTCCTATGAATGATAAATCAATTTCAATATGCCGTGGAGTATTTCCGTTTATTACTCCGATGTACCAGGTATTGCCATGCCGGCGTGCAAGAGCGATATATTCGCCCACTTCTCCTTCTAAAGGAACTGTTTCATCCCAGGTTGTAGGTATGCTTTTGATAAATTCAAAGCTCTGGGGATTCTCGTCATATTTAGTCGGACTGTCCGAAATCATTTGCAACGGGCTTTCGTAGACTACATACATTGCCAATTGGTGGCTACGTGTGCCCTGACTCATCGGTTCATGTTGATTTTCATAGAATGTTTCCGGATGTGCGTTAAGCATAGCTCCGGGAGTATAGTCCATTGGGCCTACCCACATACGGAGATAAGGGATGATTACATCATGTGTAACTGTGGCTCTTTTGCTCCATTTGTTATACTCCAGTCCTATTACTCCTTCGCGTGTCATCAGATTCGGATATTTGCGCCTCATGCCCTCGTTGGGGTAAGAACCGTGAAAGTCTACTAATAATTTGTATTGAGTGGCTTTAATAGCTACTTGTTCGTAGAAGTTAACCATTTTGGCATCATTACGGTCCATAAAATCTATTTTGACTCCCTTCACTCCCCATTTGCTGAATTGTGCAAAAGCCTCATCCATTTGTCGCATGATGTTCACCCATTTCGACCATAACTGGATACCTACTCCTTTTTCTGTTGCATATTCACAGATACGCGGAATGTCAACATCAGGATTGAGGGTTAACAGATCGTTACGTGCCGACCAGCCTTCGTCAATCAGGACATATTCGATGTGATGTTTGGCTGCATAGTCTACCAGATATAGATATGTATCGGTGTTAATGCCGCTTTTGAAATTTATATGATAGATATTACGGTCATTCCACCAGTCCCATAATACTTTACCGGGTTTAACCCATGTATAGTCAGCGGCTTGTTCTTTCTCTTCGGAGAGTAAATATATAAGCTCGCTTTGTAATATGGAAGAGGCATTGTCGAAAGTACCGATTACCCGCCATGGAAAGACCCGTTTCCCGCAGGTGGGAATAAGATAATCTTTGCGTGTGGAGGCATAAATTTTATTATCCCCTTCGTATGGCACTTCCTTATCCGGATAATTGGCAAAAATGCCATGGAAGGATTCTTGGGCAGGTTGTAAGTACATTCCCGGATAATTATAGAGATTGGCCTCTGCTAATAATACTTTGTATTTGTCTACTTCAACCATTACAGGAGCTACGGAGAAACTGTCTTTGGGTAATGCATTGATCGGCTTTACCGTATAATCCTGCTCAAACCAGTTTTGTAGCTGGTCGGTTAAAAGAGTGTACGAGGTGTGATCCTGTCCGAAGCGGAAAGATACTGACTCTTTCTTTACAGGCTGTTTATTGTTTGCAGTACTTACGAAACGATAGGCCATTCCGTCATTATAGACTCTGAATTCGATCTTATAGTCTTTGTAAATAAGCTCAACCTGGTTATAATTATCCACTGTCTCTTTATATTTACGCGGTACAATAAATTCCACTTTTTCCGAAACGCTCTTACGAGTTATCTTTCTACATTTGTCTGTTCCCCAAATGTCGTTTCCGACTGTAAGTGAGAGCGGGCAAGTATCAAGAATCTTTGTTCCATTCCGGGATAAGCTGTAACTGATTTGATTGTCTGTCTCGATAGTTATCACATTTTTCTTGTCCGGCGAACCGGCCTCAATTATTTTGGCAACTGTTATCGAAGGAAAACAGAAGGCTGCCGTCAGTAGAAAAAGAATATGGTTTATTTTCATAATTAGTTTCCTCCGGATAAAACGATGAATGATAATCCTGTGATGAACAGAATAAACATGATTCCTAAAAGCCTGTCGGTTGATTTGGAACTACCGGTGAACTCTTTCCAGATAAATACACCCCATAAGGCTGCAATCATAGGTGCTCCCTGACCGAGAGCGTAGGAGATGGCAGCTCCCGCTTTTCCTGCGGCTATATAGCTCAAAGCAGTTCCCAATCCCCATATACATCCTCCGAGGATACCTACCAGATGTGTGCCTGCTTTTCCCGCAAAATATTCTTTATAGCTTACCGGAGTTCCTACAAACGGGCGTTTCATAACAACTGTATTGAATAGGAAGTTGCTCAAGAAGATACCGATTGAGAATATAAAGAAAGCAGTATATGGAGTAGCCATACCCGGAGTCGGAGAGTCGAAATTATTAAGATCCATAGCGGCAGCTACAAAGCGGTAGAAGAAAGACATAAGTATGCCGGCAATAGCCGCAAGAATAATCCCTTTCTTACTATTATTATTCCCCTCTTTCTGTTGCCTGCCTGCCGCTATTCCATTGCAGATGATAGCGATAACAATCAGGATTACTCCTGTAAACAACCAGAACGGATCTCCTTTAGGGGTGCTGAAATAATTGATAAACACACCTAGGACCAAGGCAAGTCCTACACCCAGCGGAAAAGCAACCGACATTCCGGCGATGGAGACTGAAGCTGAAAGTAAGATGTTGGAAGCATTGAAAATAACTCCTCCGATCAAAGCACTGACTATGTATCTGGCATCTACTTGCCGGATATCTTCCAGAAAACCTCTCCCCGAATCTCCGAAACTTCCGAGTGTGAAAACGAGAAGTAAGGCAAATAATAAGATACCGATCGTATAATCCCAGTAATAAAGCTCATAACGCCAGTTCTTGCTGGCCAGTTTCTGGGTGTTACCCCAAGAACCCCAACATATCATGGTTATGAAGCAAAAGATAATGGCTAGTGTATAACTATTGACTATAAACATGATTCTTTCTTTATTGGTTTATATTCTTTTCTTCTTTCCCTGTCACCTGGCAGACAATGGCATCTAATGTTCTCTGAATATTCTCATTTCCTTGAATCATAAGATATTGATGTTGTCCTTTGTCTGACGTATTAAAAAGACTGTGTCCTGCACTGTCTATTGTAATCGTTCCTTTTGTTGACAGTTCAAAATAATCCTTCTCCGGTTCTATGGCCTGTATGACAGAGGTCAAATCCCAAGTTTGCCTGTCATAAGGCATTTTGTCATATATCTGGTAAGATACACAAAGAGGATGTTTGTAAGCGTTCGGGAAATCATTCAAGATACTCTGATGCGGATACAACAATTTGTTGCCTAGTTCCCAGCCGCTTGCAATGACCGGAGTGGGCCATTCGCTGAATACGGTTTGGGCTGCACTTATATCCTGCACTAGATTCCATTCGGGGAAATCGAACTCGTTCCCATAGAGTCCTCCCATTACGGACAACAGCTTCACTTTTTGGGCAACGAGTGATTTGCCGTCCAAAGGACTGTATTCATCGGCTTCCGAGCGTAGCAGGCGTGAAAGGTTCGTTTCCGGTCCTACGGCAATAAATACGACGGAATTATCTGGTTGTGAAGCCAATAATTTCCGTAACAACTTATATCCTTCCGGCAGATTGTCTTTTATGCTTCTTTGAGGATGCAGTATCTTATTGCCTTCAATAATGGTATCCAAAGTTTGGCGGAGATAACCTCCGTCTTCGGGAGTAGCTCCGTTGTATGCATATCCCAATGGAATGTCTCCCCTCTCATTGAGGCGGCAATATCCGTCAATATATTCGATTGAATAAGGATTGGACTTGCTGATTGTGATACCTAGCAGATCTATTTTTCCGGCTTTCTCGTAGTTGAATAGCATTTGCATAGCCAGCACGTCGTCAATGTCATTGCCGACATCCGTGTCGAATATCACAGGAACGGGTTGTTCGAGTTGATATTTTAAAGACTTGTCACTTTGAATGTCGAAGAATAAATCTGGGTTCAGACGGGTATCAGCAACTGATTCACCAATACCGATATAGCCCATTGGGTGATAACCACCTTCGAAATAATTCTCATTGGCAAATCGGAGCGAAGGTTGCATACCGGCCGGATCGAGCACCGTTAAAGCCAAGATATATTTTCCCTTGGCAATGGGGGCGTCAATAGAAATATTCTTCCGGATGTGGTAAGTCTCCGGAGCCGTCTGGTATTTATGTTCATCTACCGACCAATTATCTCCCGGCATCCATTCGGAGATGTTTACCCCTTCTAATATTTTTCCCCATACTTTTTGATGACTTTCAGGGTCTAGCAAAGCTACTTCTACCGGCCAGTTATAATAGAATGGAGACGATCCGGTGTTGACAACTTTAAAAGAAATAGGGAATTGTGCTCCCGCTTTAATTTCATTCGGGTAAGAGAATTCATTGATAATGAACCGATACCCCATAGCTTTTTGCAGTATCTCTGCATTTTTCCGGAACTCCGGTTCGTTGAAGTCTGCCCAAGTGATTCCGCCTAAATGATTGCAGTGCAAGTTCCGGATCTGTTCCATGACATATTCCCGGGTATCCTTATCCGCCACCACTTCTTCAAAAGATTTGAACCGGGCCAAATCTCCCCAGTTCCAAGTAATTTCTCCACCTATCGGCTGGGTTTTCCAACGATCACCCAGTTTCTTCATTTCCTCATAACCTCTTACAATCTCTTGGGGCTGAGACCATGAATCCCAATAAATCCCGAATTCGTAATCTTTAAATTCATAAGCATAACGGACCATTACTTTCTTGTTTTTGAATGCTTTGGCAAAGGCATCTCCCAGTATCTTTTCCATGCCTGGAATCCATGTCCGGTTAGCTACGTGTTCCGGTTCGTCGTGCGGAGCCCAGTAAGTTGAGAGATCTGGGTCATGGTGTTCTCCCCATTCACCGATAATTCCCATTTCTACATACGCTACTCGCGGGTCGTTATCCCACGCCTGTCCGAGTTTCTCTACAAGTTTTTTTACGCGTTCAGGAAAAGAAGGGTCAAAGTATCCCCCGGTAATGGGGGTATTTTTGTCTTTTTCTTCTACATAGGCGGCCACGGAGTTCGGTCTTTGTTTATAAGGACCTTTTTCCGGAGTTATTCCTTTGGGCCAGTGCCAACCGGTTAAGTCATCCGGATTAGTGGTGTCTTTGGGTTTTCCGCCATGCCAGGGTTCCAGCCATACAAGAAAAACCCGGGGAATAACTTTGACGTTTATATCTTCTACTCCTTTCCAGCGATGATTGCTGTAAGCGATAATCTTGTCTACTCCGTCATTGGCGTCGTCTTCGATCATATTCCACTGCATATATTCTTTTGTCAGTGAACCGTAAGGGTAGGGATATTCTTCCCTAATCCGGTCGATGCCGGGAGCGAAGAATTCCCTGAATCCTTTCATTGGATTCCTGAATGCATTCGGATACTCTTGGTAAGAAACCGTCACGGTTTTCTCACTGCAAGCAGATATCGTTCCGAATAGCATTAGGAGTAATATGTTTCTGATGCTTGATTTCATTAAGTTTGCTTATTATTGGATTTTATATTTCAGAGTCTTATCCTGCCTCATGTCATCGAAATCTTCGGTTGGAATTTCAAAATATACGGGCTCCGTATTGACACCGATATGTCCCATAGGGTGGCGTCCTCCTTCAAAGTAATTTTGAATGGCAAATCTTAATGAAGGAAGCATGCCGGACGGGTCTAATATGGAAATTGAGATGATATAATCTCCTGTGTCCAGTTTCTTGTCTAAAGTCAGTTCTTCCTCAATATGATTCGTAGCAGCCGGTTGAGCATAGACTTTTGCTGAATTATTCCAGTTGTCTCCCGGCATCCATTGTGATATTTTAGGAGTTTTCAATGTTTTGCTCCATACAACTTCTTGAGTCTGGGAGTTTAGTAAGGCAATTTCTACCGGCCAGTCATAATAAAAAGGCGACGAACCTGTGTTAATCACATCAAATGATATTTTAAATGGTTCATCCGGTTTGATATTTGTCGGATAGTTGAAATTGGACAAAAGAAAGCGGTAACCCATTGTCTTTTGTAGTAATTCTGCATTGGGTTCGAAAGTCGGGTCATTGAAATTAGCCCAAGTGATACCTCCCAAGTGGTTACAATGCAGATCGCGTATTTGCTGAATGACGAGGTCTTGCGTTTGGGCATCTGCTACTACTTCTTCAAAAGATTTGAATTTGTAGAGGCTTCCCCAGTTCCAGGTAATTTCTCCGCCTATGGGCTGGGTTTTCCAGCGATCGCCTAACTTCTTCATTTCTTCGTAGCCGCGCTTTATTTCTTCATCAATAGCCCATGAGTCCCAATAAATCCCGAACTCATAATCTTTGAATTCATAAGCATAGCGAACCATTACTTTCTTGTTTTTGAAGGCAGCGGTAAAGGCATCTCCCAATACTTTTTCAATACCTGGCAGCCAGGTACGGTTCTCTACATGATTCGGTTGGTCATGAGGTGCCCATACTGTGGTGATATCCGGGTCGTGATGTTCCCCGAACTCGCCGATAATTCCCATTTCTACATAGGCTACTCTAGGGTCATTATCCCATGCTTGTCCGGCTTTCTCTACCAATTTCTTCACTCTTTCCTGAAAGGTAGGGTGACAATAGCCCCCAATAATAGGGGCGTTAAGATCATCTTTATCATATGTCTCTCCCGGAATGTCGCTGGGCCAATGCCAACCGTTCAAATCGTCGGGATTGTTGGTATAAGTATTCTTGGCATATCCGCCATGCCAGGGCTCCATCCATACGATGTAAATACGTGGGATAACCTTGACATTTATATCTTCCACTCCTTTCCACCTGTGGTTACTATAAGCAATAATCTTGTCGACACCGTCACTCTCATTGTCTTCCAGCATATTCCATTGCATATATTCTTTTATAATAGAACCGTAAGGATATGGATATTCATCTCTTACTTTATCATATCCCGGACCGAAGAATTCGCGTAATCCTTTCATCGGATTCCGGATTGCGTGAAGATATTCCGCCGGATTGATTGTAACTCTTCCGTCTTTTACTTCTACAGTTCCTCCTCCTTCGATAGGAGGAAGTATGCCATGGTCCTCTTCTTTGCATGAATAAAAGAAGATACTCATCAGTAGTCCTGTGATAAAAATAATTTTTTTCATGTGTTAAATGATTTATGTTAATATCCTTCGTTGTTTTCTGTGATAGCGTCATTGGCATCGATGGCGGCTTGCGGAATTGGGTATAAAACATGATAGGGCTGAATAGTGACCCCAGCGTGGTCTTTCATGTATTCACTTAGTTTGCCGAAGCGAATTAAATCCCAGCGGCGCAGGTGTTCACAACATAATTCATGCAATCTTTCTTCCAGTACGACTTCAGCAAACTGTTCTTTATTCAGGTTATCGGCTGCCGTTATGGAAGTCAGGCCTGCCCTGTCTCGTACTTCATTCAGAGCATTATATTTTTCATTACTTGTGTCGTCTATACTGTTCAGTGCTTCGGCTTTCATCAAGAGTACGTCTGCATAGCGAATCATAGTAAAATTCAAATTATCATCTTCAATCACATTGCCGGTTTCCGCATCCCAGAATTTACCGGAAGAGGGCGGTGTCTGGGTAACTCCTGCATATTCTGTGATGAAGAATGCCTTTTTGCGTTTATCGGCGTTATCATAAGAATCATATAGATATTGTGTCGGACCAAATCCACCCCAGCCGCCAAAGTTGGTCGGGCCGCCTACATTACGGGGTCCCCAATAAGAATGCTGGATACTTCCTTCCAGTCCCCACGAACCGGAATGCTTGAACTGGATTTCAAATATGTTTTCATATTCCTGATTCTTGTTTTTGGGATCAAATATATCCTTTAGATTATCATACAGCTTGAATTTGCCTTCGAGCATCCGGCAGTATTTTAATGCTTCGTCCGGTTTTCCCCACTGAAGATAAATGCGTGCCAGCAGAGCTTGGGCAGCATAGGACGTAGCTCTTCCTTTATCTTGGGCATTCGGCCAAGAGGTAGGGAGTCCGAGAGCAGCTTCCATGTCCTGGGTAATCAGTGTATATACTTCGTCAGCCGTGGCGCGCGGTTTCATGATTTCACTTCTATCAATGGATGATTTTGTCCATAAAGGAACTCCGCCATACATTCTCACAAGGTCGAAATAGTAGATCGCTCTTAAAAAACGGGCTTGCATAATCATGGAACTATGGAGATCCGCACTGACTGCATCCGAAGGCATATCAATAACTGCATTGCAACGTTTGATGCCTTCGTAGCAGAGCCGGTAGTGATTATCCAGGAATTCGTGTGAAGCGGAAAAAGTATAGTAATGCAATTGGGAGTAAGCCGCCCAACCCATATCAAACGGAATTACTTCATCTGTTCCGAATTCAGTAAGGGTAATGGTGTATTTTCCGACAAAGACTTCTTGGAGCGTACCATAAGCGGCATAAAGAGTTTGCTGCCAATCTTCCGGTTTTTCATAAGCATTTTCCGGGGTTAGTACACTTTGGGGTGTCAAGTCAAGAAAGTTGTCGCAACTGCATAATGTCAGGCAACTGAAAGCTAATATTGATAAATATTTTTTCATAATGTTTCTGTTTTTAGAAGTTAAGAGAAATACCACCGATAAAGCTACGGGCGTTCGGATAAGGATTGGTATTGTCGCTGGACTCTACGTCAAATCCTGTAAATTCCGTAGCTGTGAATAGGTTCTGTACAGAGAAATAAACCCTGATATTTGAGGCTTTGATATTTCTGATGACACTTTTCGGCAAGCTATAACCAATTTCCAGGTTACGGAGGCGCAGGTAATCACCTTTTTGGAGATTGGCGTCAGTACCGTCTCCGTTAGCATAAGCGCTACCGACTCGTGGGGCAGGATATTTGTTGTTCGGTCGGTCCTGTCTCCAATAATATTTGTAATAGTTTTCGCTCATGTTTCCCCATACATTGAAAGAGTTGAGGTAACGGTTCAGTGAATTATTGATTTTATGTCCTCCTGCAAAAGTAAAGAATGCGGTAAGATCAATACCTTTATATGAGAATGTATTGGTAAAGCTACCGTAATATTTGGGAGTGGAAACTCCGCAGAAATCACGGTCTTCTCCGTTGATTACATAGTCTTTCTTAGAATCCAGAATCTTGCGGTCACCGGGTTGGGCATTGTATTTGGCAGCTTCGATAGCTTCGTTCGTTTGCCAGATACCTTCGGATTTTAATAAGTAGAATTGCCCGATAGGACGTCCCACAAACAATGTTTTATTGACGTCTTGTTTGCCGTCATAAAGTTCTTTGATCTTATTGTTATTATAAGAAATCATGAAGGCTGTTGTCCATAAGAAGTCTTTGGTGCTGATGTTGACTGTGTTTAGTGTAAATTCAATACCTTTGTTATCAATTTTACCGATATTGGTGAGTGAAGTGCCGAAACCGGATTCCAGTGGAAGGGGGACTTCCCATAGTAGGTCGGTCGTACGTTTATAATAAGCTTCAATCGTACCGGCTATCCGGTTGTTGAATAATCCGAAGTCAATCCCTAAGTCTAATTGGTTGGCTTTTTCCCAAGTCAGTTCCGGGTTCGAGATGGAAGTTTGTACAGAGCCGGTTACCAGATTATTGCCTAAAACGTAATTGGCTGAAGCGCTTCCGAGGGCAATTGTCGGAGCATAGGCGAAATCTCCGATATTCTGGTTACCCAGTTTGCCGGCGCTGATTCTTAACTTCAGGTTGCTGATGACCGGAGCGTTTTCTTTGATGAAACTTTCTTCAGAGACACGCCATGCAAGAGCCAGTGAGGGGAAGAATCCCCACCTGTGTCCCGGGGCAAAACGAGAAGAACCGTCACCGCGCATGGTCAATGTTGCCAGATAGCGGTTGCTGAAATTATAATTGAATCGCCCGTAGAATGACACTAGGGAAGAGGGGACTGCATACGAAGAGTTCGGTCCATGTTCTTCCGCTCCTTGCAAATTGTAATACTTGAGAATGGATGACAACTTTTTAGAGTCGGCGGTAACTTCTTCATAATCTGTTCTGGAAGCTGAGAAACCAGCCATTGCAGAAAATTGATGTTCTTTGTTGATATCAAATGAATAAGTGGCAGTGTTCTCTGTTTGCCAGTATCTTTTTTTATTCGACATTACATTGGCATGGCCGCCAGCCGTATAATGTTGTCCCATGCGTCCGTCTTCGTAAGTATTTACTTTGTAAAAGACAAGTTCTCCACCGTTGTCGGAACGTAATTTCAAGTTCTTTATCGGTTCTATCTCAATGTAGGCGGAACCTACGAATCTGGATTTGAGTGTGGCTTTGTCAAGCAAGTCGACAATGGCTACCGGATTTGCTTTCGTGTTGAGGAAACCGTCGAAATATTCTCCGTCTTCGGTATAAATAGGAGCTGTTGGTTGTGAACTAATAGCACTGAACATGGTTCCGTATCCCGAATCTGCTTCTTCATTGATATTCATGAGTTTAGACTCGATGACGTTGAAACGTACACCATATCTTAACCACTTGTTTAGTTTGGCATCCATATTATATCGAACAGTCAGCTTATTAAAAGACGAGTTCTTGACCGTACCTTTTTGGTCATACCAATCTACTCCCAGGAAATGTTGCATATCATTCTTTCCACCGGAAATCGAGAAGTTATAATTTTGATATTGGCCGTTCTGGGTAACTGCGTCCTGCCAGTCGGTCGACTCGCCACGGCTGAGTAAACGTAGTTCCTCTGATGTCCATTTATAATTAGGTTGGGCAATGGATACTAATTCATAATATTGCTGTGCGTTCATCAAATCTTGTTTGTTCAACATTCGTTGCGTACCGAAAGAGGCATTCAGGGAGATTTTGGCTTTTCCGCTTGTACCCTTTTTGGTAGTTACGAGTACTACGCCATTAGAACCCCTTGAACCATAGATGGATGCAGACGAAGCATCTTTTAGAATTTCGATGGATTCAATATCACCGGAAGATAAATCCTGCAAACCTCCTTGTACGGGAATACCGTCGACGATATATAGCGGCTCGCTGCCGGCCCGGAGCGATCCTACTCCACGAATAACGACAGAAGCATCTCCACCGGGTTTTACGGAGCCGGTAGTTACTTGCACACCGGCGGCAAGTCCTTGTAGGGCAGTTGTCACTGTTCCTACTTTGGAGTTAGTAAGATTTTCAGATTTGATAGAGGCAACAGCACCCGTCAAATCACTCTTTTTAGCAATACCATAACCGATTGCCACTACTTCATCCAAGTTAATGGCGTCTGCTGCCATTTGTATATTAATGACATTTTGTTTTCCTACGGTAACAGACTGTTTTACCATGCCCACGAAAGTAAACTCCAGGACATTTCCTCTTTTGGCTTTGATGCTGAAGTTTCCGTTTGCATCACTTACTGTTCCTGTTTGAGTCCCTTTTATGGTTATAGATACACCTGGCAATGTTTCATTACTCGTGTCGGTAACGGTTCCTCTAATGTTGATTGTCTGTGCATGTAATACACTGACAAAAAAGATGGCAATAAATAATATAATGTGTTTTTTCATGACGCTTATTTTATAGGATTGTTAGTTAATAGGCCCGGATAGGAAGAACACCAATTTTCCAACCGCTTTTTGAGCAGATTTCAGAAACGATATTAGTCTCTTCGTAGAAATTCACATAATAGGCAGACCAGCCGGTTTCCCCGTCGCCTTCGCTTGAAGTCCAGTAATTGTTTGCCGGAATATTGACTCCTTTCTCAGCTAATAAACTTTTAACTTTGAATACTTCGATCAATTCTTCTCTGGAAGGGAGGAACCAGTCGGCATATACGGCATTTCCTTCAGTGACACTATTGTCCAGACAAAGTTGGGCGGCAATTTTGACTCCTTGCCACTCGGGCCAGTTGTTCGCACTCTGCAATGCATTAAACTTCTTGACTATATTTTGAGTGTTTGTATAGCCGCTTCCCATACTTTGACTCGTTCCGGCCGCATCCGACGGATTTACTTCCGGACCGAATTGCTCTGTTCCCGTACCGATGTTACTCATGTTTACGATATATCCGTGTGCCTTTGCAGTATTCACCCAGAATACAACACCTCCTCCGAGTTTATCGCCAACATTCGTCTCGATAGTGATAGTTCCAAGATTACTTTTCCGTTCTCCTCTGACAATCATGATAGAGTTTACTCCGTATAACCCTTCAGGAAGTGTAAATTCTACTCCTTCTTCATTAAGAGTTAATGGTAAATTGTATTCGACGCCTGCCGGGTAGAAGGATGCATATAATACGGCAACGTCTCCTGCTTCAAATCCTTTTCCTTGAATTTCAACTTTGCTCTTGGGCTGTACATTGCCGGAAGGAAGAATAACATCAGTAATTGGAACAATGAACGGTACTTTCAAAGTTCCGTTTAAAACGGTTTGTTTACCGGCTCTTTCAATTGTTATGCTATAGTCGCCACCTGCTTCCACCGGAACAATAAATTTTAAGTAGTTATCTGTGATTTCTGTGACTTCTACCTTTTCTTTCTGGTTGGTAGCGTTGCTTAAATAGACTATATCTTCTTTTGCAAAACCGAGTCCGTTGATTTGCGCCACCTGACCGGGGATGATGTCATTTTCCGAAGGAAATTTTATTTCCTTTAGAATGGGAGCTATAGGGGTAGCGGTGTGTTCGTCGTCGCTATCGCAGCTATAAAAGTTGCATACTATCAAGCCCGATAAGATAGGGATGAGTAGTTGTTTCAAATAGGTTTTCATGGTTCATTAAGTTTAAAAGTTGAATGATAAGGCTAATTCTTTTTCAAGTATGAAGTGTTTCACTTCATCGAGAGTGGGAATAGACGGCTGTGCACCCGAACGTGTGACTGCGATGGCTGCCGCAGTGTTGGCAAAGTTGAGTGCTTCCTGATCTATTTCTTTCTTTGCACAAACGACCGCCAATGCACCGCAAAAAGTGTCACCTGCGGCGATCGTGTCGATCGCATTTACTTTACAACCGGGAAGTTGCATGGTTGCTTTTGCATTTTTCATATACACGCCTTGGCTTCCCAGTGTGATTACGACATTGCTTGTACCCGCTTTCAGCAATGTTTCAGCAATTTCCTCGAGATTATTATCTCTATACTCAATTCCTGAGATGAATGAAGCTTCCAGCTCATTGACGACTAGTATATCAATGGCTTTCATCAGTTCCTCATCGATCAGGCAGGCGGGTGCGGGATTGAACAATATCTTTTTACCTTTTTGTTTTGCCGATAGAGCTATTTTTTTTATTGTTTCGTAAGGAATCTCAGCCTGCATGACGATGATATCAGCTTCGTCGATTACTTCTGAGAAATGGGTGATTGAACCGGGTAATAAAGAATAGTTAGCTCCAGGAGCTACTGCAATGCAGTTTTCACCACTGTCAGCCACAAAAATAAGTGCGGTTCCTGTGGGATGATGGACATCATCAATAATGTAATCGGTGGTGATACCTTCTTTCTTAAAGTGTTTTTTTAAAATATCCGCGTACATGTCATTCCCCAAAGAGGTGACAAACGTCACAGAGCCGCCAAGCCTGGCTGCTGCCACAGCCTGGTTCGCTCCTTTGCCTCCGAGGGACTGCATGAAATTTGCATCTCCGACTGTTTCGCCGGGTGCCGGGAGATGGCTGACTTGTGCAACCATATCGATGTTTGAACTTCCAATAACTACTACTTTCATTTGAATCAGATTTATGTGATTAACCTAGGCTTTTCTCTATTTTATAAGTTGACTTCTCTTTTGTATGGGATGGCGCTCTGGGCACCGATGCGTGTGACGGCAATAGCTGCCGCTGCATTTGCAAACTTCACGGATTCGGCCAACGAATGTCCTTTGGATAAATAAACACTGAATGCTCCACAGAATACATCTCCTGCTCCGGTTGTGTCGATAGTCTCTACTTCTTTGGCAGGAACCATGGTATATTCGTCCTTTTCTTTCACGTAGGCTCCATCTTTTCCCAAAGTAATGACGACATTTTCTATACCTTTTTCTCCGATGGCTTTAGCTGCCCGGTGCGCACTTTCAACATCCATTACCTTTATTCCTGATAGCATTTCTGCTTCTATACGATTAGGCAATATAGTATGTACATTATTTAAAAAGGAGTTGCTCAAGGTAGAGGCAGGCGCAGGGTTGAGTATTACTTTCTTGCCATATTGGTTGGCAATAGTAGCTGCATACTCCACTGTTTCTATCGGAACTTCAAGTTGCATGAGTATAATATCAGCTTCCTTGATTTTTTCTTCAGCTTTATTGATATCTTCTATCGAAAGCGAACGGCTGGCCCCCGGTGCTACGATGATGCTGTTTTCTCCGAAAGAATCGACAGAAATAAGAGCTACTCCTGACGGACTTTTCTGATCGGTGAATATAAATTCAGTATTGATTTTCTCGGATTTGTATATTTCTAAAGCTTGCAGTCCAAATAGATCATAACCAATTTTGGAGATAAAAGTTACTTCCGCTCCTAATCGTGCTGCTGCGATAGCCTGATTGGCTCCTTTGCCCCCAGGGTTCATATAGAAAGTTCCACCTAGAATGGTTTCTCCGGGGACAGGTAGCCTGTTGGCTTTCACAACCATATCGGTATTACAGCTTCCGATAACTACGATTTTGGGTCGATTGCTAGATATAGTTTCCATAATATTAATAATTAAGATGATGCAAATAAAAAGAATAATAACGCATCGTTTTTTACATTAATAATTCATTTATATAATTTCAAATTATATGTTTAATATGGAATATTATGTTTTAAGGTATTCTTGGGATTGTAGTGTTGTGTGAATTTGTATAATTACAAATGGATAATTGGAAAATAAGAGAAGTGTTTTTGCGCTGTGAATTTAGATTATTAGCTTTGTCTTTTTAGATTTCTTTAGCATTTGTGTGTTGTCTGAGAACTTCAGACAGCTTTTCTTTCCGTATTTTTGATTCTATCCATGCAGTAAAATCGAAAATGCGTAATAACTGATTTTCGTATTTGTCATTGTATAATTCCTGAATTTCCGGACATAGCTTTTCCCAGAAAGCTTCCCGGTCTTTTCGTAGAATAGGCAGATTGCTTTTGTTTAAGAACCATAAAACCGTGTGCTCTGTCTTGAATGTCTGCTCTTTGGGAGAAGACAAACTGCGCGTAATGGAGCGTGATTCGTGCTTTATCAGTTCAAATTCTTGTGTTTCATAGTAAGCAATGAGACGAACCAGACGAATCGTTCTCATTAGCGGCAAGTATTTGATATTATGGTCTATAATGGCATTGCTTATATATTTCTTCGCTGCCTTGTAGTTCTGGTTGCCGATGTGTATAAGAGTCGTGTAGAGTAATAGCTCGCTTTTGCGTATAGGACTTAACCATGCTTCTTTGTCGTATAGTAACTCCTGATAATGATTCATGAGCTCCGTGCAACTGGAAAAATCACCTTTGTCCAAATAGGGAAACAACTCATATTGGAAAAGCAAACAGGTAGCGTTCACTTTAAATTCCAGTGAAGAGTCCTCTGCGATTAATTTCCTTAATTTCTCCAGGAAATAGGGCATCTCATTATAATTTCCCACCGACCGCAGACTGCCGAGCACTCCCTCGAGTACTGACAAATAGTAAATCGGTGGATTCGACCAGAATTGTTGGTTCTGCTCAAATAGAGAATTCAGTTCTTTGTATGAGTTGAGGGCAGCTCTGTAATCTCCTGCTCCCATTAGATAGTTTGCCTGAAAAAGTTTATGATTTCGTGTCAATTCAAAATTCCCTTCTGCGTCAGAAGAAGCGGCTATATAAAGCTCGTTGACCATAAGGTCGTTCATATCCTGTTTTTGCTTTGCAGTCCGTATGGCTCCGATATGAGAGAGACGGTATTTTAATAAATTATGCAGAGAAGATTGCTCCGTTATTTTTCGAATTTTCTTTAACGATTCATTTTGGATAAAATGTTTGTGAAAAAGCTCCTGCTCTGTCATGTTAGGGAAGTTCAGCCGTAGCAAATATTCCAATTCCTGTTTCTGTGCAATCGTCAGAATCTCGTTGTTTTCATAGAACTGTGCCTGTTCTATCGTGTTGGATAGTATCTCGAAACATTCTTCGAACAGGGAACGCTCGTATAGCATACGGGCTTTGCATAAATCGTTCAACAAGTCATAGTAGATGTCTTTCTTCTTTCTCAATGTGAGTAGTGTATCTACCAGTTTCTCATATAAATATTGAATGGATACTTCAAAAGAACCTTTAGGTCTGCGCTTATAAAATTCTCCTTTCACCACATTTCCGTTAGGCTGTTTACTCTTCGTGATAATGTCGTAAATCACAAGATAGTCCTTCTCTTCCTTGTCTTTGACGACCTGCAAGGAGAAGTGTTTCTTTTCTGATTTCGATAAAGAGTATATCAGGGAAATAACGGAATCGACTCTTTTCATGAAGCCCTTTCAATTAGAATTCGGGTACAATATTCGGGAAATTCTGTGGAAAAAGCAAATATCGAGTACGTTAAAAATCCGTTTCGCATGGTGCTGAATCGGATTCTTTTAAATATTAATGAACAAGGGAATATCCGGAATTTCCACCTTATGTATTGAAAGTTCTTATCTTTTTCAGGGAAAACTCTCACTTCTATGAAAAAAAGTGATAATTTTGGCATAGATTTGTGGGTAGCCTAAATTACAAAAGAAGAAATGTTAGATTTGAAACAACTTACAGCCGAAGTATGCCGCATTGCAACTGACGCCGGACATTTTTTGAGAGAAGAACGGAAGAACTTCCGTCGTGAACGTGTTGAAGAGAAGCATGCGCATGATTACGTGTCTTATGTGGACAAAGAATCCGAAGTGCGAGTGGTGAAGGCTCTTTCTGCCTTGCTTCCCGAAGCGGGATTTATAACCGAAGAAGGCTCTGCCACCTATCGCGATGAACCGTATTGCTGGGTGATTGACCCGTTGGATGGAACCACGAACTATATTCACGATGAGGCTCCCTACTGTGTATGTATTGCTTTGCGTAACCGCACCGAACTTCTTTTGGGTGTCGTTTATGAAGTCTGCCGGGATGAATGTTTTTATGCCTGGAAAGGTGGGAAAGCCTTTATGAATGGTGAACAAATTCATGTCTCTGCTATTCAGGACGCGAAAGATGCGTTCGTTATCACGGAATTGCCTTATAATCATCTGCAATATAAACAGACAGCTCTCCATCTGATAGATAAGTTGTATGGAGTGGTGGGCGGTATCCGTATGAATGGTTCAGCCGCTGCCGCAATCTGTTATGTAGCTATCGGACGTTTTGATGCCTGGGCGGAAGCCTTTCTAGGTAAATGGGATTATTCTGCGGCAGCTTTGATTGTGCAGGAAGCGGGCGGACGCGTAACCAATTTCTATGGTGAAGAGCATTTTATTGAAGGGCACCATATTATAGCTACGAACGGACACCTGCATCCTTTATTTCAGAAACTTTTGGCGGAAGTTCCACCATTAGATATGTAGAAAAAATATCTCCTTATTAATTCCTTACTGTTATTATGAAACACACACTCTTTATAAAAGACTGGCTTGGTTCATTCTTATCCTTGTTCTTTCCCCATTGCTGCATAGTTTGTGGCAGGCCGTTGGCGAAAGGTGAAGAATGTCTTTGCACAATGTGCAATATCAATCTCCCACGCACAGATTACCATCTTCGAAAAGACAATCCCGTAGAAAAACAGTTTTGGGGAAAGATTCCATTGGAACGAGCCACCTCTTTCTTCTTTTACCGGAAAGGAAGTGACTTCCGGCAAATTCTACACCAACTCAAATACGGCGGACAAAAAGGCATCGGGGCAATCATGGGGCGTTATATGGCAGCCGAATTGCTGGAATCCGGTTTCTTTGAAGGGGTGGATGTAATACTTCCCGTGCCGTTGCACAAAAAGAAACAGCAGATTCGTGGTTATAATCAAAGCGAATGGATAGCCCGGGGGATTTCCGCTGTGACAGGAATTTCTATAGACACGGAATCTGTAGTGCGCCGAAAGAATACGGAGACACAGACACGTAAGTCCTCTTTGGAGCGTTGGGAGAATGTGGAAGGAATCTTTGAGTTGCATCATGCGGAATCTCTGACCGGAAAGCACGTTCTGATTGTAGATGATGTGTTGACTACCGGGGCCACCACCGTGGAATGTGCGTCTTGTCTGACTGATATAGAAGGAATACGGATTAGTGTGCTGACGTTGGCGATGGCGGAATAAAAAGCAGAATAAAAGAGAAACTAAAAAAAGTTGCAAGAACAGGATGGTGTATCCGCTTTCTTGCAACTTTATCTTTTTAGTTCATTAATATATTACACAGTAATTATGCTGCCGGATCCGGTGTTTCACCGTCGCCTTCATTGCCACCACCACTGGGAGGCGTAGAAACTTTAGTATCCGAAGTTTCCAGTTTCTGAATACTGACTGTTTTTATCATGTCTTTCAATAGACTTCCCGGTGTAAAGATAATCTTACGATTCTTTAAGGTCTCCGTAGTTACTCCCGCTGCATCGTTCTGGCTTTTACAGCCGAAAGAGGGGCGGAAAGTTCCAAAATCTCCGAGACTGACGGACGCTCCGATTTCCATATACGTTTTCAGTGAATCAATCAATCCGTCAAGGACAGATTTTACTGTACCGCGTGGAACGAATCCGACTCTGGTTACTTGGTCGCATAACATTTTAAAATCAACGTTAACCACGTTGAATGGTCGTGCTACATATTTCTCATTTTTGTCCTTGTCAAAGCCAAAGGTTGCTTTTTTGACTACATATCTCAGTGCCATAATTTTTTAATAGTTTTAATCGTTAATAGTTCTAGTTGTTTTGTGATCACGACGCAAAGATATGGCAACTGAAATTACTGACCAAACGATTTTGAAAGTGTGCGTGAATAAAATAATTAATTTCGGGATAATGGATTGAATATTAGATGGCTATGCGTTTCTTAATATTTACATTGCTCTAATTCTGAAAGCATAGCCATGCGCAGAAGTTTAAATTTCCGGCTTTTTATGTTTCTCCATATACTCTTTAGGACTCTGCCCAAACCTCTTTTTGAAATCATCGCTGAAATAGCGTCGTTCCGAATAACCTACCATATAAGCGATTTCGGTAATATTCAGTTGGTTTTGGACAAGCAGTTGTGCGGCTCTTTTCAATCGGAAATCCTTTACGAATCCAATAACTGTCATGCCTGTGAGCGCTTTTATCTTTTTATACAGGTTGGAATGGCTCATTGCCATCGTACTTGCCATTTGAGCGATATTTAGTTCAGGCTCTTCAATATGTTCTTCGATATAGCTGACTAATTTGGAAAGAAAGATACTGTCCTGTGACGTCAGGCTTATCTCCTGCGGATTGATAATAGCTTCCTTCTTAATTTGTTCCCTGATTCTTTTCCTGTTTTGCAATAAGTTGTTGACTCTGGTCAACAGGATATGTTCGTTGAATGGTTTAGTCAGATATTCATCGGCTCCGGTTTCAAATCCCTCGATAATAGAATTGACTAAGGTTCTGGCAGTTAATAGAATAACAGGAATATGACTGATTCTCATGTCACTTTTTAGTTTTCGGCAGAAAGCGATGCCGTCCATGACAGGCATCATAATGTCACTTATAATAATATCGGGAACGAGCTCCAAAGCCCTTTCGAAGCCTTCCTGCCCGTTTGAAGCCTCGTATATCGAATATTGTGGCGATAGCAGGTCGGTCAGATAAGTTCTGATGTCGGGATTGTCTTCAATCAGTAATACGGAGAACTCTTTTAAATCCTGTTCCGGTAGGCGGTCGGGAGCTACTTTTACCTCGTCATCCGTGAAATACTCCGACAGAATACTGGCTTTTGAAGGAGATGATATAAACTCAGCGTTCTTTAAATGTTCTTTTCCCGGTTGGAGATGAATGGTAAATTCAGAACCTTTCCCTCTGGCGCTTTTCACCTGGATATTTCCGCCATGCAACAGTACGATTTCACGTGTAATGGCTAACCCTACACCGAAACCGTTGCCTTCAGCCTGCCTGTCCACCTGATAGAAGCGATTGAAGATATGGCTGATTTCCCCGGCTTCGATTCCTTCTCCTGTGTCGGCGACTGAAACGGTCGCTTCCCCGTCATTGGCATAATTGACTTTCACTGAAATTTCTCCTTTTTCGGGAGTGTATTTGAACGCGTTGGAGATGAGGTTGCAAACGGCTCTCTCGAATTGCACTTTATCTATCCAAACGCTGATTTCCGGTTGTGAATATTCGAATTTATACTCAATATGCTTGTTGATGGCAAACTGGGTATAACTGATGTAGATTTCTTGCACAAACTCAACCAGATTTTCCTCGGATACCCGAAGGGTGACGTTTCCCGTTTCCAGTTTTCTGAAATTCAGTAATTCTCCGGTGAGGTTCAGTAGGCGGTTGGTATTGGTTTTTATCAGTTTCAGGTATTTCTGTTCGGCTGCATCCATGTTTTCTCTGTTGAAAAGTTTGTTGATAGAGCCTGCAATCAAAGTGAGCGGCGTTCGGATATCATGTGAGATATTCGTGAAAAAATGCTGTTTCAGTTCGTAGATATGTTCTTCCTGTTCACGCTTGAATTTCTCAAGTTTCAATTCATTTTTGATTTCCGACCATTTTAAGGTATATCTACGGAATAGATACAGGGTGATTATGATAAGAATAAAATAGATAAGATAAGCCCACCAGGTAAGCCAGAAGGGGGGAAGCACCTGAATTTCAATTTGTGCGGGTGTTGCCTGCTGATAAGAAGGCTCACCGGCGGGACGTACCATAAAGGTATATTTGCCGGACGGAAGATTAGTGAAAGTAACTGTATTCTGAGTACCCACGCTTTGCCAGTCCTCATCCCTGCCGGCCAACTTGAACTCATAGTTTATATTCTTGGAGAAAGAATAGTCCAAAGCGGCATATTCTATGGAAAATACGCTCTGGTTGTGTTTGAGAACTATTTTCTTCTCAAAACATATCTGTTGTTTCAGCACACTTTGGGCATTTATGGCTACAGGCTTGCTGAACAGTTTGAAGCCGGTGAGACACATTGCGGGAACAGGCGTTTCAAATTGTATTTGGGAAGGATAAAAAGCTACTACCCGTTCGTTGCTACCGAAGTACAGTTTCCCGTCTTCATCTTTAAAGGCAGATTTGAGACAAAAGTTATCATAAAGACCGGGGATAAAGCTTACCTGGTTATTATCCTTTTGAATACGCATGATTCCTTTCTGGGTGCCTGCCCAAATGTTTCCGTCTTTGTCTTTCAGCAGGCTTACGGTGTTCCGGCGTTGCATGTCGGCCTCATTCATCGGAATCGTTTCAAACTCTGAGGTCTTGGGATTGAAACGGACAGGCCCCTCTTTCGTAGCCAGCCATAGACAGTTGTCGTCTCCACGCAGTAAGGCGAAAATGTAGTTGCTGGCTAGTCCGGGATAATTTTCAGCTTTGTAATTCTTGAATTTCTTGGTGACCGGATTATACATTGACAGTCCGTCACCATACGTTGCCAGCCATAGACACCCGTCACTGTCGGGACTTAATGCCAGCACATTGTCCCCGCCGAGTGATGCCGGATTTCCCGGTTCGTGCTTATATGGCCAGCTCATTTGAACCTTGGTGTCGAAATAGACAAGTCCGCCGCCCCAAGTGGCTATCCATAAGTCGCCGGAAGGCAAGACAAGAATGTCCTGGACGTTATTGTGGGAAATGAAATGCCGGGGAATGGATTTACCCGTTTCATCGCGGGTATTTTGCATCTCAGGATAGAAACGGTGCAGTCCCTGGGCGTAAATGGCTATCCAGAAACTTCCGTCATTGGCAGGTTTGATACATTGGATGAAATCGCCTACATATCCGTTGTTGGTCGCTTTACAGAAAAAACGGGAAATCTCGTAATGGGATTTCTCATGCCGGGATTTCAATAAAGTCAGACCTTCCCCGTCAGTTCCCAGCCAGAGCCCGTGCTTGTCGTGAAAAACAGAAAGGACAGGTATCTTATATTCCCCTTTGCCGTCACTATAATACTGCTCGATATTTGTCGTTTCCTTTTTTATCAGGTTGATTCCTTTTTTCGCGCTGCCTATCCATAGGTTAGATTGCCGGTCTTCGAAAAATACATTAATCGTGTTTGACGAAAGAGAATTGTGTACGTTATGGTTGTTTTGATAGTTTTTAATTTCGAGCGGCTGTCCGGGCTTTCTTGTGATGTGCAATATGCCTAGCCCGTCGGTTCCTATCCACAGGTTGTTGAGTTTATCCTGCCAGATGCATCTGACGATGAGCAGGTCGTCATACGGAGTACCTGCCAGGTAGTTTGAAATTCTATTTTGTTGGAAATCGAAATATTTCAGTCCCTGCCCGTTGGTTCCGACAAGTAAGTTCCCTTTCTCGTCCGTAAATAATGCATTGATATAATCGGTATTGTCCTTTAATCCGTCGAATGGTTTTGTGTCGAAATGCGTGAACTCACCCGATTTCTTATCGAAAAGATAAAGCCCCGAGCCGAATGTGCCAATCCAAATCCGGTCGGCAGGTGCTTCGAGCATGGCTCTGATATCATTCTTGTTTGATGAATCGGATTTGTCCTCTTTCAGTTGGTAATGCCTGGATTTACCTGATGCATCATACGAGTAAATTCCCTTTTCGGTAGCAATCCACATAATCCCGTCCTTATCTTCGAACAGTGCGTGGATTTCCATGTAATGATTGCTTCTACCGGGAGAGGAGTCTAAGGGTATAGGCTGGAAGGTATCGTTGAGAGGATTGTAGAGGAAAAGACCGTCGCCGTTGGTTCCTACCCAAAGACGGTTCCGGCTGTCAATGTTCAGAATGGAAATATCGTTTCCTATTTGATAAGGTTCGTGTTGGGAGTAGATTTTGAAGTTGGTTCCATCATACCTGTTTAATCCGTGTTTGGTTCCCACCCAGATAAATCCGACGCTGTCCTGGGCAATGCTGGTGACACTGCTGTGCGAAAGACCGTTCTCGACACCTATGTTTAGAAACTCGGTATGCCGGAGTTGCGCTTGGGCGTTTGTCAGTGTAAGGAAGAACAGGAGCAGTAATCCTGTAAGCAGTGTGTTGTTTTTCATAAGAATCATCTATAATTGGATTTTCTTTTAAGGAATGATGATAGCAAAACTACAATATTTTTTCTGAATTTCCTGTTTTTATTTGCCCGAATATCCCCCGGAATCCCCTGTTTACGAATTTACAGCATCTATTGTACGAATTTGTATCCCCCTTTATAGCCCACTATTGCCGTATTTAGCGAATCGAAATCACACAACGGCTGTCATTTTATTAGTTAACTGAATAATAATTAAAAATCAAAATGCTTATGAGAAAACTAGTTTACAAAAAAATCCTTTATTTTTTGTTACTTGCAACTCCTTTGTTGCAGTACGGCTGTAAAGAGGAAGAGCAAGACATTGCGCTCGAAAGTTTCACGTTAAATACGTCGGATATATTGATAGGTGTTGATGAAATACAGTCTGTTGTAGCTGTTGCGTCTCCGGACGATATGACGGATAAGCTGAAGTGGGAATCTGCCAATCCCGAAATAGCGCAGGTACAATCCAATGAACCGGGGTTGGTATCCGGCATTATCGGGCTGAAAGTGGGTACCACTACCATAACCGCCTCTACTGCGGACGGAAAAGTGAAACAGTCGCTTCCGGTCAGGGTGATTGTAAAAGTGACGGGAATAAAGTTGTCGCCTGAAGTTCCCATAGCTCCGGGGAAAATACGGTATGATGTCCTTTTCACACCGGCGGATGCTTCTATTCAGGACTTGACCTGGACTTCGAGCGACCCCGAAGTAGCTAGTGTGGATAATGGCGTGGTGACAGCACTCTCGCGAGGTTCTTCCATCATAACGGCCACTACGGTGGAAGGTGGACGAAGCGCGTTCGTCGAGGTGTTTGTAAGCGGTAATCCGCCGGTGTTCGGCAAAGAATATTGTACGATTACAGGTTATGGTGAATATTGCCCGGATGAAGTCCGCACCGAGGGAGCTGCGCAAAACCTGTCGCACGTGAATACTGCCATACCGACTAATAATTATAAGTACTATCCCGAAGACCGCCTTATCGTGAAAAGAGGCAGTGACTTTACACTTCATCTGGTACAATCGAACAACTGGTCATGCAGTGCTGTGTGGATAGACTGGAACGGTGACAGGAATTTCACAAATGACGGAGAACGTATTGCAGTGTTCGGCGACTTTGAAGGGACGAATAATGGCCCGTATAGCATATCCGTACACGTTCCGGCAGATGCTGCGCTTGATGTTGTGCGTATGCGGGCGGCTACTGTGGATTCATGGGCTGTCGATCTTTCTGCTTTCGAACCGTGCGGCAGTGTGAGACATGGTACTGTCAAGGACTTTGACGTGGAGATTACGGACTAAACTAATAATCGGATAATATGAAAAATATGAAGAAAATAGTGTTATTAATTATGCTTGGGCTGATTGTTTCGTTTTCGGCCTTTGCACAGCAGACATTAAAAGGTACGATACGGTCGAAAGCCGATAATCAGCCGCTTCCGGGTGTATCTGTCGCAATAAAAGGGACTTTGACAGGCGGAATTACCGACCTGGACGGTAACTTCTCTATCAGTGTGAAGCCCGGAGATATACTTGTTGCCAGTTTTATTGGTTATAAAACGCAGGAAATACCGGTGAACAACCGGACGAAAATGGATATTCTGCTGGAAGAAGATGTCGCTTTACTGGATGAAGTAGTCGTAGTGGGGTATGGTATTCAGAAAAAGAGTGATATTACAGGCTCGGTAAGTTCCGTTAAATCAGAGAACATACAGAACTCAGCCTTTACACGTACCGATGAGGCGCTTCAGGGGCAAATAGCCGGAGTGCAGGTAGTCAATAATGATGCCTCTCCCAATTCCAGTATTTCCATTCGGATTCGTGGTGTAAATTCAATCAATGCCGCAAGTGACCCGCTGGTTATCATCGACGGAATGCAGGGCGGCTCGATGTCGAACGTGCACCCGAATGATATCGAATCTATTGAGATTCTGAAAGATGCCTCGGCTACTGCTATTTATGGCTCGCGAGGAGCCGGCGGGGTTATTCTGATTACGACTAAAAAGGGTGGCAGCCAAAAGCCGGTTATCACTTATAATGTATTCGGCGCCCTTCAGCAAGTGCGCAAAAAACTGGATATCATGAACGCTTCGGAATATGCTCAATATATTAATACGAACAGGGAAGCGAGAAAACTGCCTGCCGTATTTGACGACGTATCTGTTTTTCAAAATAATAGTACCGACTGGCAGGATGAGATATTCAGAACCGGGACGACCCAGAATCATCATCTTAGTATCAGCGGGAAGTCAGGGATTATCTCTTATAATATTGCCGGAGATTATTTGGGAGTCAAGGGAATTGTCATCAACTCGAAATTCCAGAAGATGTCGCTGCGCTCGAACCTCTCTATCGACCTGAACAAGAGAATCAAGCTGAACCTGAACACATTCTTTTCCTCGTCTAAGGATAATCCGACGGTTCAGAATGCGCGGGACGCTTACGGAAGTCCTATCTATGCCGCTTTGAACTTCGCACCGACAAGACCCGTGTATGAGAGTGACGGCACCTATTCGCAACCGGGAGGTGGTTACGGCTCGAATACGGAATATAACCCGGTGGCGCTTGCCAATGAACAGACGAATGTATATCGCCAGAAAATGAATATCATTAATCCTGAAATCGTCGTTCAGCTATTCAAAGACCTCAAGTTCCAGTCGTCCGTCTCCTGGCAGATGACAGACGGGGAAAGTGACTGGTATTACACCGAGAAAGTGATTAACGGAGACGAATCGACACGGACGGCCAGCATAAGCAATGATAAGTGGATGCAATTCCAAAATACGAATATGCTGACATACGACCATACGTTTGCAGACAAACATCATCTGGTTGCCACTGCGGTTTTGGAACAGCAATTATCTAAAACGACTTCCAGTTATGCTTCTTCCAAAGGCTTTTTCACGAACGAGAAATTATATAACAACCTGGGACTCGGAAATGAAACCATTCAGCCCGGTTCTTACAGGGCCGACCAGACACTCCTTTCTTATATGGGAAGAATCAGTTATACCTATTCAGACCGTTACTCGGCTACGTTGACCATGCGTGCAGACGGCTCGTCGGTATTTGCAAAGAACAATAAATGGGGATATTTCCCTTCTGCCGGACTGGCATGGAATATTTCAAACGAGAAGTTCTTGAAGAATGTCTCCGTCATAGATAATCTAAAGTTGAGATTGAGTTACGGCGTAGTCGGCAATCAGGCTATTTCTCCCTATCAGTCATTAGACTTGTTGGTGACAGGCTCTAAAGCGGCTTATGCATTTGACGGTGAGAAACTTCATCAGGGCGTTGCATTGTCTACTTTGGCGGGAAATCCGAATTTGAAATGGGAAACTACCAAACAATGGAATGCAGGTGTCGACCTTTCTTTATTTAAAGGCAGGTTCAACCTCACAGTCGATGCTTACCGGAAGATAACTTCGGATTTGTTGTTTGAAAAACAACTGAAAATGGCTTCCGGACAAGCCACTCAGTTAGTGAACGCCGGAAAGATTCGCAACCAGGGAATAGAACTGGTTGTGGGCGGAACACCTGTGCGGACGAAGAACTTCGAATGGACTACCAACCTGACTTATGCCGCCAATCGTAGTGAAGTGCTGGCACTCAGTGAAGGAGTAGACGAAATGATACTTGGAGGAGCCGGTATGCCCGGATTTTCGGACGCAGTCCGCCTGGAAGTGGGGCAACCTATCGGCCTGGTGAAAGGTTTCAGGTATGACGGAGTGTGGAAAAGCAGCGAGAAGATTCTGGCGGGTGCGTATGGGGTTACTCCCGGCTCTCCGAAATATTTCGACAAGGACAATAACGGCGTGATAGACAGCGAAGACATGGTGACAATTGCCAAAACACTGCCGGACTTCACGTATAGTTGGAGTAATAGCTTCCGTTATAAAGACCTGTTCCTGAATGTGTTGATTGTCGGAGTACAGGGAAATGATATCGTGAACCTTGGAAAGTTTATGTTGGAGGGAGGCACAGACGGAGTCGGCAGGAACCTTCTGAACCGTTGGACGCCTGAAAATGAGAATACGAACGTTTCGGGACATGATGTACTTGGAAATCAGCGAAATTCCAGCCAGTGGGTAGAGAACGGCTCGTATCTCCGGGTGAAAAACATCACTTTCGGCTATAATCTGCCTTCCAAATTCCTGAAGAAATTCAAGATAAATGCAGTGAAAGTATATGTGACCGGGACGAACCTGTTGACTTTCACCAACTATTCGGGATTTGACCCCGAAGCCAATAATGCTTCCAGTATTGCTTCCGGCAATAATTCGGGACCGTTTACCGGATTTGATATGGCTTCCTATCCTTCCCAAAAACAGTATGCAATCGGTCTGGATATTACTTTCTGATAGCGTTGGCAAAAAGAATTAAAGAATGATAATCAAAAAGATATACATTATGAAACTTATAAAAAATATAGGACTACTTTTCCTTTTGTGCCTGACAATGCCGTTGGTCGTTTCGTGCGTGGATTTGGACGAGAATCCGCCGTCAGACTTATCGCCACAAAACTTTTATACCTCGGAAAGCGAGTATAATGCCGCCTTGACGGGTATAATCAAAGCTCTTTACTCCGACTGGTCGGGATTCGATTATGGATATGACCTCATCCTGGCGTCCGGGGCAGAGGATATTCGTTCCGACGCAGACCTGTTTAAAAATTTCGACCGCTTGGTTCCCAATGACCGTGAACTTGTCATTCACGATTTCTGGATGAAATGCTATCAGGCTGTTTCCAATGCCAATACGTTGATTAGCAAACTTCAGAACGCGAAAGACGTTTCGGCGGAAAAACTGGATGCGCTTGAAGGACAGGCAAGATTCTTGCGGGCTTTCACCTATTTTTATCTGGTGCGCTTTTTCGGTCCTGTGCAGGTGACGACTTATGAGAATCAAAATGATATTGAAACCGTAAAACAGTCCACTGTGGCAGAAGTCTATGACGCCATTCTTGAAGACTTGGGGATAGCTGAAGTTAAACTACCCCCTTCATTTGCGGAGAAAGGCAGACCGACAAGAGGGGCGGCGAAGGCCCTGTTGGCAAAAGTGTATTTGACAATGACGGGCTGGCCGTTGAATGATAAGTCTTATTATGTGCTGGCCAGGGACAAGGCAGCGGAAGTAATGGATGAAAAATATGGGTATGACCTGGAAGACGATTTTGCCGATTTGTGGAAGCAGTCTAATAAATTGAAGTCAAAGGAGTTTATCTTCACTTTCTACGGTTCGGTTGCAGAAGACGGAGTGGCCGGAGGCCACATGGATTTGGCTACAAGATACTTTGGAAATGGCGAAGGCGGTTGGGGCGACTATTTCAGTGAAACCCGCTTCTTCGACGCTTTTCCTGAAGGACCCCGGAAGGATGCCACTTTCACTTCCGTATTTGCTGACGGTACGACTTTCACAGAAGCGGGCGTCGAACCTTTTATCGCCAAATATCGTGACGGCGGTCGCCGGGTGAATACTTCCAGTGAAGGTTTCCGTCCGATGTTGCGCTTTGCCGATGTTTTGCTGATTTATGCGGAAGCGGCTAACTATGTGAATAATGGCCCGGACCAGGCAGCGTTGGATGCATTCGACCGGGTATATAGCCGGGGACGAGGTGAAAGTTCTCCATATACGCTCCGGACATCGCAGAATGAGTTTGACAGGGCTGTTCTGGAGGAAAGAGCATGGGAGTTTGCTTGCGAAGGAGACAGGTGGCACGACCTTGTCAGAAGGGAAATGGTAGTCACGGCCAATGCGGAACGTTTGCCGAATGTGAAAGAAACTGCCAGGTTGCTGCCCAAGCCGGGCACGGAAATAATCCCGGGTATTCTCGACCAGAATGAGTATTAATCAAATCTATCGGATAGATGAAAAATAGTATTAGTTTAAGTATATATGCGCTTTGTATGTCCGCTGCCTTGTGCGGCTGCGGACAGGCGCAGTCAGGAGGAACAGTCCGTAATCAGGTAATGGACCCCGTCACCGAAATTCCCGAATGGTTGAAAGTGACGGTGGAGTCGGCATTGCCTTCGGATTCATTGAATGTGTGGATACCTACCGGGGAGCTTGCGACATCGTCATTGATACGGGTCCCCAGGTTTCCTGCGCCCAAGCATGAAAATGACAAGCAGCCTTCACCGTTCGATATCCGGCCTGTCGACTTCTCGGCCATTCATTCAATCACGGGAGTGCGTAACGAACAGCAGTCTTTTCAACTGTCGGTTGCGTCGGTCCATGAACTTACCGGGCTTTCTGTCAGGGTGGAAGATTTAATCTCGGAAAAAGGGGATACGCTGGATGCCGGCTGCGTGAAAGTCAGGTATGTCCGTTATGTACCCGTGGAGCGTGCCCGTAGCGAATATACGTGGACTGCCCGCCAGGAAGATGTCTACGGGCAGGAAGTGAGTGGAACGGGGGCGCCGGATGTCGTAGCTGACCCTTTAATGGAATTGCCGGCGGTAGATGTGCCTGCTTACAGGGCGCAACCTGTCTGGTTCACGGTAGAAATACCGGAATCTGCCGTTCCCGATATTTATCGCGGGAAGCTTGTGATTCATACAGACCAGTATCAGGAAGTTGCCCTTAATCTGGCCGTGAATGTACTGGCTCCTGCATTACCGGCACCCGAAAATTATAGTTTCTTCCTGGATTTGTGGTTCAATCCCAACGCGGTGGCTGTGGAGAAAGGAGTGGAAGCATGGTCCGAGGAACATTGGAAACAGATAGACCCGTATCTGGAAGATTTGGCATCAAGAGGAGCGAAAACCATTACGACCACTATCGTGCCTTATCCCTGGAAAGTAGACTGGCTGGCGGGCAGTCAGCGTTCGCAGACTTATATGGGCTATCCCGCCATGATTACCTGGCTGTTGGACGGTTCGGGAAAGTGGAGCTTCGATTATACGGTCTTCGACCGCTTTGTGGAGGCTTGTTTCAAGCATGGGATTGACCGGCGTATTGATGCATTCTCGCTGTCTCCTTTCAATCATAAGACGGACCGTCGGGAGATTGTCTACCGTCATAAGGAGACGAATGCTTCGGATACATTGTATTACGACCAGTTTGCTCCTGAATATAAAGAGGTATGGAAATCCTTCTTGCGTGACTTCGAAACTCACCTGACTTCAAAGGGGTGGCTGAATAAAACTTATCTGAGTTTTGATGAAAGTCCGCACGAGGTGATTGAGTCGATTCTGGATATAGTGGGTGACAGCGCGCCTGTATTCTTGCAGCAATTTTCGATAGCAGGCAGGAAAGAGGCTTCTTCATTGGCAAAGTCGTTTTCACTGTTTTACTCCTTCTTGCCCGAAGAACTGACTGCGGGTGACGAAATCTCCACCTGGTTGCAGGAGAGGAAAAAAGACCCGGACAAGATAACGAACTTTTATTTGTGTGGCGACCCTGCGCATCCCAATACCCTGACCTATTCTCCCGCTATCGAAGCAAGGATGATACCCTGGCTGGCTGCCCATTACGGACTCGACGGATATTTACGGTGGGCATATAACAGTTGGTCGGATAAAGACCCGTACAGCAAACCAGTTTTCAACTTTATACAGGGGGATGATTATTATATTTATCCGGGGGAAAACGGCCCTGTCAGTTCCATACGCTGGGAATTACTGAAAGAGGGTATCGAAGACTTTGAATTACTCAAAATAGTGGATTCGAAACAGAAAAAAGAAGCGATTGACATGGCTGTGAGAAACCGGGACGGACGGCAGAAAACTGTTACGGATTTTGAGAATGCCAGAAAACTGCTGCTGGATACTGATATCTATTGATGCGCATAAACATAGAATATATCAATATAAAATAACCGAAATGAGAAAATATATGATTTTAACTGCAATGTTCTGTTTGCTGCTCGCATTTCCGGGTTGTAGCAGTGACGAGAAAGATGCTCCGGACGTAGGTGGGGGACAACCGCCCGTAGAAGCGCCTCAAACCATGAAAGGCTCTTTTGAAAGTAAATATAAGCGATACGCGCAGAGAGATAAGCATGAAGGTCAGAGTTCTGCCGACAAGATTGTGACTCAATGGCGGGATACGGTCTGGAGAAACGAGCGTGTGCATACCCAACTTATTCTTTGGGCGGAAAAGAATGTGCAAGGAATAAGCTATCAGGTGAATGACTTGAAGTGTGGCTCACAGACGTTGCCTTCTTCAAATATTCGTTTGCGATTCCCTACCTATGTATTGGGGGATGCAAAAGCCTTGGATTGCGGTATGCAGACTTCGCGCCAGTCGGCATATATCGCCGATGCGCTGTCGGAACAGCAAGTAACTCAAATCTCTTCCACTGACCCGACAAAGGTGTGGGTGACGATTGACGTCCCTAAGAACACCTCACCCGGCTTGTATGAAGGGAGCATCGACGTGAAGCAGGAGAAAACAGGGGAAAAACTGTCTTTCAATATTCAGCTTCTTGTGACAGACCACACTTTGCCCGATGTCAAAGACTGGACGTATCATCTGGATATATGGCAATTCCCTTTTCAGTTGGTTACTTTGTGCGGGAAGAGTGGTAATGAGATAGAACCTTTCTCTCCGGCTTACGAATCTTTGATGTCTTCATTCTATAAGATGTTGGCAGATGCCGGTCAAAAGGCTGTTACGACCTACATTAAAGACGGTGCCTTTTTGGAAGGGCAAACGATGGTCGACTGGAACTTGAACAGGGATAACACGTGGAGTTTTGATTACACTAATTTTGATAAATTCGTGGAGTTCATGTTCTCTTTAGGAATTAATAAACAGATAGACTGTTTTTCTTTGGTCGGTTGGAACAATTCAATAGGGTATTTTGATATAGCGACTTCGAATTACAAAACTAAAAAACTGCCGATAGGGACAGATGAGTACAATGAAGTCTGGACAGCGTTTCTCACATCATTCCGTGCGCATCTGACTGCTAAAGGTTGGTTTGATAAAACAATTTTGTTTCTTGATGAGGCGCGTGACGAAGAAACCCGCCAAGTGGTGAATCTCATCAGGCAGAACGGCTCGGATTGGAAGATAGGACTGGCAGGAAGCCGTATTGCTGCTGATATAGAGAATGAACTCTATGATTATTGTACGCTTTTAGGATATGAAAGAGCCTCAACTAATCATATCTCAACTTTCTACACCAGTTGCTCGCAAATGTTTCCCAACAATTATGTATCCAAGGAAACATCCCCGGCAGAAATGGTATGGATGTCATGGTATGCTGCGTCAAAAGGATTGAATGGTTATCTCCGGTGGGCTTTTGATTATTGGTTGAGTTCTGACCCCCTGAATATACAGGATGGAACCAATACTGCCGGAGATTTCCATATGATATACCGTACGGATAACACGGCTTCAAGCAAGGCGGTAGCCAGCATACGTTTTGAGATGCTTCGCGAAGGTATCCAGGATTATGAGAAAATTAAAATAGTATCTGCTCCGGCTTTGGATGCTGCGGTAAAGAGTGTAGATGCAGCCAGTGCCCGAACAGCAGAAAAGACAATACTTAACACACAAAAAATCCTTAAACAAGTCTCGGTAAATTAATGAAAAAATGTATTTGATATTTAGCAGCCGCTAGTGATTAGTGGCTGCTAAATTATTGAATTTGTAGCATATAAATATGATATTTTATAAATGTCTCCTTTTCTCACGCTTTCAGATATACTACCGTCTTGCCGCCGCCATATCTCCTGATAATTCCCTCTTCCTGATACTCTTTGAGCAATTCAATTGCTTTGTTCCGGCTGATTCCCGTTAATCTCATGAAATCGGAACGGGTGATGCAACCTTGTTCGTTTATATGTTGTATCAGTTGGGTACGGCATTCATCTTCGTTCAGGTTGTTATTAGACCGGTAGGGGGATTCCATACGTTCCAGTTGTAAAGGCTCCAGACTTTCGCGGAACTTTTTGTTAATACGTAAGTTCACTTTATTCAAATGGATAGAAGGAGAACGAATTTCCTTTTTCTCCATTACCGGACGTTCGCATTTCAGTGATAAGGAGAAATGTCCTAGTTCGCCTACTTCTACTGTCCAACCTTGGGAGAGCCAATGTTGTAACTCATTAGTGATAGCTTGCAGGCAACCTTCTATGGTTGCTTGGCTGAACCCATTCGCTTTTGATACCATTTCGATGAACTTTTTGGAATCAATGGTTCCTGACGGAATGACCCGTGCATAAAGCGGTTGTTGCTCTTCGTGTTTTTGCGGATTTCCGCTTGTGTATAAATCGTAATAGACGCTCATTGCTATATTTATTATTTTTTGTTCTACAAATAATTCTTTTTTCTTCATAGACTAATTCGTTCGCCTATAGCCATACAAAAATACGCCTATAGGTAATCTTGCGTTTGCCTATAGGCGGACGAAAGATTGCCTATAACCGGACGGATTAGTTTATGCACTCAAAGTTATTACTTTTTTCAGATAAAGAAATTGATTTGTGCATTAAACAAGAAAATTATATTTTCCTTCTATGTTTTGATGTAAGAAAGGCTATACCCTTCAAAGTGCGTTAATACTAAAGAAGGATACTGGTAGTTATTCAATCTTCCAGTCGCCTATGGTTCTTGTAGCACTGTCAAAATTGACACCGACTTTAATTGTTTTCAAGTTTCCAGTCTGATAAGGAATGGCATACCCCTTACTGTTAATCTGTGCCAACGCCTCTTCCGGTGTACCATCCACTTTGAATTCAAAGACGTAAACGGCATCTTGCATTTTCACGACTGCATCCGCTCTTCCGATGGCTGTGTCTACTTCCACATCTATATATTGTCCCATCAGGCGGAAAAACAGGTAGAAGATAGTCTGATAATGTTTTTCTTCTTTATTGTTTAGTTTGTTAGGGATGGAAGCGAAGAAAGATTTCATCCTTTCCAGACATTCATTCAATTTCCCGACACGTAAGTCTTTGATGAACGATATTACATAAAATGTATTCTCGCGTGCAGGCAAATGTACATAAGCTGGCATGAGCGACTCGATAAAACCTTTTCTCACCTCTTTGTTGGGATACCCCAATGTGTAGGCTTGAAAATTCGGGTCGTAGCCTTTTATTGTGAGGTAACCGCTTTGGTAGAGCACCGGAAGCGGGTCGGTAATTCTATTGCTGGGAGCGTCAAACTGTTCCGCTGTGGCAGTAGTGGCATCCAAATCCCGGATGTCAAAGCCGCTTTCTTGCAGAAGGTCTATTAAGAAAGTAGGCGTGCCGGTAGAAAACCAGAAATTCGCATATTTCTTTTGCGCAAATGCATTGATTAAACTAAAGGGATTGTAGATATCTTCACTGTTTTCACTGAAGTGATAACCGTCATATTGTAGTTTTAAATGTGCGCAAGCTTCTTCATACGTTTCGTTGTTGGCTTGAGCCATCTGTTCGATATCAAATTGCAATTGGGAACGCAACTCTTCTTCTGTGATGCCGCAAATCGCACTAAATTCATCCCACATGCTGATATTTTGCAGATTATTCAGTTCGCTGAAAATACTCATTTGGCTGAATTTGCTGATGCCTGTCAGAAACAACAGACGGAGATATTGCCCGGCTCCCTTGAGAGGACTGAAAAAATCCCGCATTATATTCCGGATTTCCGCTTGAACTTCTTCATTATTGTTGCTGTCCAGCATCGGCGAATCGTATTCGTCTATCAATATAACTACTTGCTTTCCCGTCTGCTCATAAGCGCGGCGGATAACCCCTTCAAAGCGTAAACTGAAAGTCGTATCTCCTTCTTCCCGACTGTATAATTTCTCCCAAAGGAGTAATTGGCGGTTAATTACAGCAGTCAGCATATCGGAAGTAGTATATTTACTTATACTGAAATCTATATGCAGCACCGGATACACTGTCCATTCTTTCTCCAGAGTTTCCATTGCCAGTCCGTTGAACAATTCTTTCTTTCCTTGGAAATAAGCTTCGAGTGTGGATACTAGCAAACTTTTCCCAAAACGTCGGGGACGGCTCAGAAAATAAGTTGTATTGGTATTCGCCAATTTATAAACCAAGGACGTCTTATCTACATATACGTAATTTCCATTGCGCAACTGCTCGAAATTCTGTATTCCTATCGGGTATCTTCTGAAGTTCATTTCCATGATATACGGCTGTTTTGTAAATGAAATATAGACAAAGATAAGCATTAAATGAGAATCTGAATATATCTGTCTATATTTTCTTTTACATAGAATGGATTTATTCAGGAGTTTCCCTTTTTATGAATGATTTTGGGATTCCTGGTCATCAGCAATCCGAGCAGGGCAAACACGACGCCCGTTGTGATGATAAGTTTCTGACCGTTATCTGCCATGCCGCCCAGTATCGCAATACCGGCTCCGGAAGCGAAGATACCATAACCGATCACCCGTTTGCTGAAATTATTGCCCGCTTTTTCTGACGATTCATTTTCTTCAATTTCTTTTAGTTTCCGGGCATTGTTCTCTTTATTCCATACTAAGTAAGATTGATACTTTTCCGATTCCTTGTTCTTCGCTTTATAATATATCTCGAAAATAGCCAGGCATAGGATTGGGAAAGTAACTCCAAGAATCATCTCCTCGGCACGATTGAGAGAGAAGCCCATTAGCGGAGTGATGAATTTGAATAAACCATTGACAGCTAAACTTAATAAAGTGGTGGTGATGTTCGAGGTCGAAGTCTGTCTTTTGGAGAATAGCGTCCAAATGATAGGCAGATATAAAGGAACACCTGTCAGTGCCGCCAAGCTGATAACCACATTTACAACTCCCCCCATTTTAGGAATAAGCATGGCTATCAATATGCTGAGCACTCCGAAAAGAATCGTCGAGATTCTTGCAACGTACATCAGCGTACGGTCGGAACTTTTCGGTCTTAGGTTTTTGAATATATCATTAGTGATGACTCCCGAAGCAATATTCAGTTTTGAATTCAGCGCGCTGGTGGTTGCGAAAATCATACCGCCGATCATCAATCCCAAAAGCCCGTTCGGAAGTACTTCTTTGCACATCATCAAATATGCGCCTTCTGCGTCAAGCAATGAGAGTGAAGGATCATATACCCTGTAAACCATTGGCGGGAGCATCCATAACACCGGACTGATGATGTATAAAGCGCCGAACAGATAACCTACCTTCCTGGAGTCATTTTGTGTTTTGACACAGGTATATCGCTGTACGTATGCCCAGTTTCCACCCAGGAATATAGTGTTATAGATACCAAAGGCTATCAGGAAGCCAAAAGTATATTCATCATTCAGAAGATTATAGAATGTGTCGGGCACTTGTTCTATCAAAGCGGTGACTCCATTGATTTTGTCGAAAGATAAAGGAACTACGATAATAACCGCCGCCGTCAGGATAACGAACTGAAGTACGTCTGTGGAAATCACAGCCCATAATCCGCCTGCGGACACATACAAAATGCATAGCCCGCCTAATAATAAAATACAAGTATTTAAAGGCAAACCGGTAGAAACCTCTAATATTTTGGCGACCGGATAGAGGAAAGAAGCAGTGAGAAACACGGAGATAGATAAGAACAGGTAGGTATATATCTTCTGCGTAGACTTGCCCAGTCTTTTGTGTATGTATTCTGCTGCTGTGAGCGCCCCCGTTTTATGCCATTTGGGAGCAATGAGCACCCCCACTATGAAACCGGCGACCGCCATTGTCCATTGGATAGTAATTGAAACCCAGCCCATGGAATAAGCTATGGAACCCCATACGACGAATGTGCCGGCAGAGAAAAATCCCATAAACAGGGACAGTCCGCTCATATACCACGGCATGGTTCCGTTGGCGGCAAAGAAAGATTGCATACTTTTACCTTTTCTGGAGAAAGCCAATCCGACCAAAACAACTCCGAGTGAAAATAGTACGATAGTAATGATGTCAAGAGTAGTCATATCAAATGATTTAGTTAACAAAACAGGCTTGGAAAACATCTAAGCTGACGGCAAATATATTTTTGATTCTACAGATAAATAAGCAATTCGGAATATAAATCATCGGGAACGTTACCGCAAACGTTCCCGAAATTAAACTCTTGGCGTTTTAACATCTCAATCACCGGAATTTGATTATATTCGGGCAATTTTTAAGAAAGGGGATTAGCTTATGAGTAAATCAAGAGTGACTATCAAGGATTTAGCCAAGGAGTTGAAGATTTCGACTTCCACTGTTTCCAGAGCCTTGTGTGATAAATGGGACGTCAATCCGGAAACACGCAAAGCGGTTCTGGAGCTTGCGGAAAAGTGGAATTATAAGCCGAATCCGATTTCTTTGAGCCTGAAACAAAGCCAGTCCATGTTTATTGGAGTGATTGTCCCTGAGTTTGTCAACTCCTTCTTTTCGGAGGTAATTATGGGCATTCAGAGTGTGCTCAATCCTGAAGGATACCATGTGCTGATTATGCAGTCTAACGAGTCGCACGAGAATGAATTGCGGAATATGCAGGCGTTGGAAGCGCAGATGGTAGACGGCTTTTTGATTTCGGTTACCCAGGAATCAGAAAACACCAGTTACTTCTCTGATTTGATTCGGAATAATTTCCCCGTGGTTTTCTTCAATCGGATTTGTGCGGAGCTGTCTGCTCCCCATGTGGTTATTGATGATTATAAATGGGCTTTTTCTGCGGTCGAACATTTGATACGGCAAGGATGCAGGCGGATCGTCCATTTGGCGGGTTCTGAAGATTTGCTCATTGCACAGAAACGTAAGAGCGGATATATGGATGCCTTGCGAAAGTATGGCTTGCCGGTCGACGAGTCCTTGATTATCGACTGCGGAATAATGATGGAAAAAGGGATAATGGCTGCCCACCGGATTCTTGAAATGGAAAAATTGCCGGATGGAATCTTTGCAGTGAATGACCCCGTAGCAATAGGAGCGATGAAAACGCTTCAGAAAAACAGAATCCGTATCCCGGAAGATATAGCGGTAGCCGGCTTCTCCGAATCAAAAGAAGCACTTATCGTGGAACCTAACCTGACTAGCGTGGAGCAGCCGACTTTTGAAATGGGGAGGAATGCCGCGCAATTGTTATTGGAACAAATCAAGCATAATAGCAATAATGAAGATAAACTGCCGTCGAAGTCAATCATTCTGGATGCAAAACTAAATATCAGAGAATCTTCTCTTAAAAAGACGAGTTGAAACCCTGACTTTTTCAGATCGTATTATTTGCGGGACATAGCCTTTTCTATATAAAAGAGGTGTGTCCCGTTTTTCTTTTTCCTGCTTCCGAAAAAAAATAAAAGTGCATTACCCCTTGTTAATGAGCCTTCTGTGATATTCTGCAAGAATAATTATACTTTTTTCTTTGAATTTATTTGGAGTTTAATAAATAATCGCTATGTTTGCAAAGTCTAGCAGACCAGAGTAGACCAGTTGCTAGCATTGAAAACTTAGATATACCATTTAAATTGTTAACGAGAAATTAAGTATTGCACCATGAAGAACGCAGTTATTTCAAAAGCGAAGTGGTACATTAGATGCTGTAGTCTTGTGTATTTATCTATTTCCTTTTCTTCTGTAGTACATTCGGCAGAAGATGTTTCAAAAATGAACAGTGTAGCGATTGCCCAACAGGCAAAAACGCGAACGGTAATTGGCTCGGTGATTGATTTTGAAACAGGAGAACCTATTATCGGGGCTTCTGTAGCGGTCGCCGGGAAAAGCGTGGGTACTATCAGCGACCTGGATGGGAATTTTTCTATCCGGGTGGATGGCGATAACATAAATCTGGAGGTTTCTTTTATCGGATACGAGAAGCAGACGGTGACGGTAGCGGATGGAAAGAAACTGACCGTTCGCTTACGTGCCGTTTCGGAATTGTTGGAGGAAGTGGTGATTACTGCATATGGTTCCGGCCCTCGTAAGGATTTGACGGGAGCTATTGCAAAGGCTAATGTGCAAGATATGCGTAAAGCGCCGGTTTTTAATTTTGAAGAAAGTCTTGCGGGGCGTGTAGCAGGTGTACAGGTAACTTCGTCCGACGGACAGCCGGGCAGTGACTTGCAGATTGTCATTCGTGGTAATAACTCGGTGACGCAGGATAACTCTCCATTGTATGTAGTGGATGGCTTTCCGCTGGAAATGGCAGTGGGAAATATGCTGAATCCCGAAGAAATCGAGTCTATTGAAATCTTGAAAGATGCGTCGGCAACGGCTATCTATGGTGCGAGAGGTGCGAATGGGGTGATTTTGGTAACTACAAAGAAAGGGAAGGTCAGTTCGCCTACCGTGACATACAGTGGTTGGGTAGGTGTACAGCAAATTATCAAGAAGCAGGAAATGCTTGATCCTTATGAGTTTGTACGCTATCAGTTGGAAGCGGACTACAACGTTTACAGTAAGCGTTATTTGGCTGGTGAAAGGACATTGGAAGATTATCGCAATATTGAAGGTATCAACTGGCAGGACAAGGTGTACAGGGATGCTTTGGTACATAGCCACAATATAGCTGTCAGGGGTGGTACTGAAAAGACGAGATACTCTGTTTCGGGTTCGTTGGTAGACCAGCAAGGTATTATGCTGAACAGCGGTTACAAAAAATATCAAGGTCGTTTCGTACTTGACCAGACAATCAATAAGAAAATAAAAATGGGCATTAATGCCAACTATACATATTCGAAGAAATATGGTACCATTGTTTCTGAATCGCAGACCAGTCCTACGGCAAGTTTGATGTATGCATTGTGGGGATACCGTCCGGTGGCAGGTGTCAACGATAGTGATTTATTGAACGATTTGTATGATGAATCAACCGATCCGACTACCGACCTTCGTATCAATCCCCTGATGGCAGCCGAGAATGAGTATAATCCGTTATTCACCTACAATTTCATCGGAAACGCTTATTTTGAATATAAGATTTTGAAGAATCTGACTCTTAAGATTACTGGTGGATATAATAAGATACATCAACGGAAAGAAGTATTTTTCAACTCTAACTCGCGGGGTGGACATCGCTATAGCAATAATAAGGTGAACGGTTGGATTACCAACACGGAACGGACTAGCTTACTGAATGAAAATACCTTGACATATGATGTCCCTTTAAAAAAAGGCCATCGTCTAAAAGTGCTGGGTGGTTTTACTGTGCAGGATAATGGTACGTTTATTGATGAAATCAGAGCGATTAATGTCCCTAACGAGGCATTGGGAATTGCCGGACTGGATGAAGGCGAACTGACTTCCGCCACTATCAGCAAGACAGCCAACGGCTTGGTTTCTTATTTGGGAAGAGCAGACTATAATTATAAGTCTAAATATCTGTTGACTGTTTCATTCCGTGCCGACGGTTCGTCGAAGTTCCCGAAGAATAACCGTTGGGCTTATTTCCCGTCTGCTTCTGCCGCATGGGGATTCGGTGAAGAGAAATTCGTAAAAAATATCAAATGGATTAGCAGCGGTAAGCTGAGAGCCGGTATCGGTACGACGGGCAACAACCGCGTGACGGACTATGCTGCATTGACAGCCCTGCAGATAACGGCAGACTCCGGATACAGCACAGGTAATACACCGGGTAAAGGAGTAGTGCCAAAAACGTTGGGAAATCCCAAACTGAAATGGGAGACTACCGTACAGACTAACATTGGATTGGACATGTCGTTCCTGGATAACCGGATTTCGTTAACGGCAGATTATTACTATAAGAAAACGAAAGACTTGCTGTTGAATGCTACATTGGCACCGAGCATGGGATATTTGTCGGCTTACAGAAATGTAGGATCGGTTTCCAATTCGGGACTTGAGTTCACCATCGACACTAAAAACATACAAACGAAAGAGTTCTCCTGGACTTCCAGCTTTAACATCTCGTTCAACCGCAACAAAGTTTTGTCTTTGAACGATGATGAACCGAGCCTGGCAAGCCGTGTGAACTGGGGTAATTTCAACAATGCTTATCCTTATATTGCCATTCCCGGGCATCCGATTGCTATGTTCTACGGACATATTTTTGACGGGGTTTACCAGTACACGGATTTCGATAAGGTAGGAGAGTCATATATACTGAAAGACGGTGTCCCCAATAATGGGAATGCACGTGAGAAGATTCAGCCGGGAGATATCAAATTCAAGGATATCAATCGCGACGGAGTGGTGAATGACTATGACCTGACTATTATCGGTAACCCGAATCCGAAGCACATCGGTGGATTCGGCAATAACTTCCAGTACAAGAACTTCGACCTGAACGTATTCTTCCAATGGAGCTATGGCGGCGATGTGTTGAATGCCAACCGTATTGAGTTTGAAGGTGGCGATCCGAATGCCCGTACCTCACTCAATATGTTTGCTTCGTTTGCAAATCGTTGGACTCCCGAAAACCAGACGAACGAACTTTACCGGATAGGTGGGCAAGGACCGGCTGTTTATTCATCGCGTACCATTGAAGACGGTTCTTTCCTGCGTCTGAAAACAGTATCATTGGGATACAGACTGCCGAACGCATGGCTGAAAAAGATAAATATCAAGTCATTGAAAGTATATGCTTCTGCGCAGAACTTGATTACATGGACCAAATATTCAGGACCGGATCCGGAGGTTTCCACTCGCCCCACGGCGTTGACGCCCTCTTTCGACTGGTCCCCTTATCCAAGACCGAGAACTTTAACATTAGGAGTTGACATTTCTTTTTAAACCCTTAAAATCAAACCGTTAGATATGAAGCATACTATATTGTTATGGATGACCGTATGTCTGTTGGCAACTTCCTGCTCGAACATACTGGATAAAGAACCTGATTTCGTTTCTCCTGATTATTATTATAATACGGAAAGCGAACTGTTGCAGGCATTGAACGGAGTGTATAATCGTCTGATTGACACAAACGGAAGAATGTACAGTAAGGGACTTTTCAGCCTCTTTGTGCTGAGCGACGAGTCTTTTTATACTAATAATTTTAACAACACTAATATCCGTGCAGGGGTAATGGATGCCGCTGACCTGGATGTCGGACGCTTCTGGGAAGTGCTGTATGAAGGAGTGAACAGGGCCAATCTTCTGCTGTATAGCGTCGAAGGTAAAGAATTGGATACAGATGTGATGAAAGCGGCGAAGGGAGAGGCTCTTTTCTTGAGAGGATATTTCTATTATCTGCTGACCTCTTTCTTTGGTGAAGTGCCGTTGAAGCTTACTCCTACAATGTCTGCTAATGATAGTTATCTGGCGAAATCGCCATTGGCAGATATTTATAAGCAGATTGTAAAGGATATGCAGGAGGCTGAAAAACTGGTATTGGATATTGATGCGCTTGGTTATAACGAACGGATTAGTAAAACGGGTGTTCAGGCTGTCTTGGCAAGAGTGTTCTTGAAAATGGCCGGTGAACCGTTGAAAGACGAGACACGCTATGCGGATGCTTTGGAGTATGCCAACAAGGTGATTGCCTCAACAAAACATGAACTGAATTCGGATTATGCGCAAATCTTTATTAATCATTCGCAAGATATTAATGAAAGCAAGGAGTGTATTTGGGAAATAGGTATGTATGGTAATAAAATTGGTACGGTAGATTTGGCCGGCTCTGTAGGAGTGGAGAATGGTATTTTATGCCGTGATGAATCTATTGGTTATTCAGGTGGTCCGATGAAGGCTTCTAAAAGACTTTATGATTCGTATGGAGAGGGTGATTTACGTAAGGATTGGAATGTTGCTCCTTATTACTATAATATAGTGGAAGAAACAAAGGTTAATGAGGAAACTCAGGAAACAGAAGTGGTTCAGGTTACTAAGAAAATAATGTTTTCGGCTACTCAGATATATAATCGTAACCCCGGCAAATGGAGAAGGGAATACGAGACAGGGCAAAAAGCACGTCTCTTTAATTCCACAAATTTTCCTGTTATCCGTTACAGTGATGTCCTGCTGATGAAAGCTGAGGCTGAGAATGAGGTCAACGGTCCTACCGACGAAGCGTATGACGCAATCAACCAGGTGAGAAGAAGGGCCTATGGAAAACCGATTCATACCGTTGATGCGACAGTGGATCTTCCGGCAGATTTGGCTAAGACGGATTTTTTGGAAGAAGTAAAAAAAGAACGGTTTAGGGAACTTTGTTTTGAAGGGCAACGTAAACTCGACTTGCTTCGTTGGGGAGAATATGTGGCTACAATGAAGGCTTTTGGAACGGAAATTTCAACGACTGCTCCGTCGGAATTTAAATACGCAAGCAGAGTAGGGCAGAATATGACAGACCGTAATGTTCTTTTCCCAATTCCGAATACAGAGATTACCGTCAACAAGCTAATGACTCAGAATGAGGGTTGGTAATTGATTTTTTATCTTTTTAAAACAATCGAACATGAAAAATATAATAAAATATTGCGGTTTGTTACTTGTGGGGTTGGTTTCCTGTATGGAAGATGAGGTTCCAAGTGTAGAACTGAATGTGGCGCTGGATAAGCAGGTTTATCAGGTAGGCGAACCTGTAACTTTCAAGTTGGGCGGAAATCCGGATAATATAGTGTTTTATTCGGGTGAGGTTGGGCATAATTATGCTTATAAAGAAAGATATCATGCAGATGGTGACCTGTTGGTCAAATTCAATTCCTGGGTACGTTATGGAGATATTTACCATAACCTGAAATTCCTGGTTTCTTCCGATTTTAGTGGAATCTATGACAAGGAGAATGTGGAAGCAGCTACATGGATTGACTTGTCTGATAAGTTCCGCTTTTCGGTAGGAGATGACCAGACTCCTTCCGGAGAGGTGAATTTGAAAGAGTATGTCGGTGCGGCAGAGGATGCTAAGTTGTTTGTTGCATTCCGTTATGAAGATGAACAGAAAGCACGGCAGAACAACTGGATTATCCGTTCCATCACACTTGATTGCGTTTCTACCGAAGGGGTACGAAGCAATTTGGCTACGATGCCTACTATGGGCTGGAAGGTGGTGGATTTTGAAAATCCGGCAGTGACATGGAATGTTTCTTCTACCAGCCAGATATTGATTGATGGGGGAACTAATCAGCCGAAAAATGTAGATTGGGTTATTTCACAGGCTTTTGATGTCCGGAAAACCACTCCTGACACGGGTGTTGCGTTGAAGAATATTAGTACGACGATGGATGAGTACAAGTACATATATACTAAACCGGGAATTTATGAGGTTGTATTTGAAACGACATCCGATTGGTATAATGGCAGTGACCATGCATTGACGAAACTGACCGTGGAAGTGCAAGGCGAGGTAGAGGAAGAGATTCCCGCTTCATTGAGCGTTTTGCCGGATAAGGTGGAATGTAAGGCGGGAGAGCCTATAACGTTTAGTTTGACTGGCAATAATGCCAATAGTGTAGTTTTCTATTCTGGAGAAAGCGGACATAACTTTGACTTCAGGGAAAGATTTTATGCGGATAATGACATGGTGGTGAATTTCTCGACATTTGTACGTAATGGGGTAGATCAACTCTTGAAATTTAAAGTATCAACGGATTTTGATGGTGTTTATGAGAAAGAGCATGTAGAAGCTGCTACGTGGATTGATTTATCTGAGAAGTTCATTTTTTCAACAGGTAGTGATAATACTCTTTCCGGAGAAATCAGTTTGAAAGAAATAGCAGGTAATGATCCGAATGCTAAATTGTATATGGCTTTTCATCATAAAGATGAAAGAGAAACAGCTAACAGGGCTGATTGGATTGTCAGAAAGTTTGAATTAGCCTTGATTTCTCCAGAAAATTTTAGAGGAACTAATCAAATGGGCTTCTCAAAAGATGCCTGGTTCGGAGTGGATTGCTTGAATCCGAAAAAGAATTGGGACATTACTTCTGCGAGAGCATATTTGGCAGGTGGCGGGACAACTGCAACCGCTAATGATGACTGGGCTATCTCCAAACCTGTTTATATCAGAAAAGGTACTCCTGATAAGGGAGTCTCTCTAAATAGTGTTACTTCCAGAGATTACGTACATACTTACAATACTCCCGGCACTTATAAAGCTGTATTCGACTGGTATGACGGAAGTAATTATTCGCAAGTGAAATTAAACATTGAAGTGAAAGAATAACCGATAAAAATGAAAGGGATGCCAAAGAATTTCATTAACTATTTTTCTATAGGCGTAGCACTAAGCTTATCTGTCGCTTTATCAGCCCAGGAACAGTCCGTTGTACGATTGGCTAATGACCAACTTGAACTCGGATGGAAAAAGGATGCTGGCGGATATACGTTAGAAACGCTGAAAGTGAAGGGAACGAGCGGTTGGGATATTATGGAGACAGCTAAATATCAGCATAATGTTTTATATGCTTCTTCTAAACCGGAAACGACACCACAGAAATTATATGATAATATGGGAAAAGAAATTCTTTTCCCGGCTCCGCAATATCGTTATATTATTCCTTCATGGCAGCAGAATACAAATGCCGTTGCCATGAATAAGGCAGGAGAAAACATGGTTTTTCATCCTTCGGCAGTGGAGCGTATTTCCGATACGGAGCTTTGCTTCCGGTACGAAAATGAAACGATGCGGATTACAGAAAAATGGTGTCTGGACCCGTTCCATCGGAATGATATTAAAGTTGATTTCATTTTGCATCCCAAGAAGACTGGTTATTATTCTTTGGCAACTCCTTCGCTGGTTTCAATAGATAAATATGATTTTCAGTGGGCTACCGTCCCCGGAATATTTCAGGGGAATGCTATAAATATGGACTTTGTACAAGCGTATGGCTATGGTCAGGGAATCCCTCACGTACCGGTAGTGGCAAGAGAACGTACGGCTTCTACATTATCCGCACTGATAACGGATGGAAAAGGTGTGACCGTTGCCGTCACTGCCGAGCCGGGTACTGGCAGAGATCCTTGGCCGAAGGATAAAAAGACGCATGCGGAATGGCAACTCGGATTGTCGGTTATGAACCGTGAGGGAGAGTTCTCGCCCACACTTTACCATCCTGTGTTGGGAGAGAAGAATTCATTGGCGAATGTAGGGGACAGCCTCTCTTTCTCTTTCCGTTATACCATTCAGAAAGCGGATTGGTATGCTGTATTGAAACATGCGATTAATGATATTTATCGCTTCACGGATTTTCTAAAGTTGAAACAGACAAAGTATTCATTGACGCAAAGACTTTACGATATGCACGCATACCTTACTAATGACAGTACTTCCAAATGGCACAACCAGGTATATAAGGGAGTGACGATTGGAGCACAGGACTATCTGGGTGGTGTGTATGATTCGGAAAAAGATGCCATGAAAAACTCCGATTACGGGGCAATGTGGATGTTGGCAAAGTTGACGGATGATCCTCGCTTGACACAAAAAAGACTGCCGAATGCGTTGAACTTTAAATTGATGCAGCAACATGCGGAGAAAGATTTCCTCTATGGCTCCTCTGCGGGACAGTATTATTTGTATAAAAGCAAACGGTTCACCGAAGAGTGGGGACCCTATACGGAACCCATTGCAACCACTTATTATATGTTGATGGATATGGGCAATATCCTGCTTTTCGAACCGCAGCAAAAGGAATTAAAACAGCATGTCAGACTGGCTGCCGACCGCTTGTTGGAATGGATGAAACCTAACGGACAATGGGAAGTAGCCTATGAGAATAAAACCTTGGAGCCTACTTTTACCGATATTGCGGATTTACGGCCGACGTTTTATGGATTATTGATTGCTTACGAGATACTGAAAGATAAGAAATATCTGCAGGCAGCTATACAAGGAGCGGACTGGTATGTGGAGAACGCTGTAAGGAAAGGACATTTCCTGGGTGTTTGCGGTGATACCCGTTTTGTCCCGGATTTTGCCACAGCCCAAAGTGTACAAGCTTTGTTGGAACTGTATAACGTGACGAAAAACGAGAAGTATAAAGAAGCGGCTATATCGGCAGCTAAGATTTATACGGCATCGGTTTATACGCATCCTATACCAACGTCAGTGGTAAAGCGGGTGAAAGGGGTAGAACGGAAAGACTGGGAAATCAGTCAGGTGGGATTGAGTTTCGAGCATGGTGGAGTAGCCGGTTCTGCCAATCATCGCGGACCGATACTCTTGGCTAGCCATGCCGGAATGTTCGTACGGATGTATGGGTTAACAAAAGACTCATTATTCCTGAATATGGCGCGCGCGGCGGTTATAGGAAGGGATGCGTTTGTGGATTTGAAAACGGGAGTCGCTTCCTATTATTGGGATTCGATGAATAATGGAGCAGGACCTTATCCGCATCATGCTTGGTGGCAGGTGGGATGGATTACCGACTATTTGTTGTCTGAAATATCCCTGCGTTCCAATGGCAGGATAACTTATCCGGGTGGATTTATTACTCCTAAAGTAGGACCTCACCAGACTTACGGCTTTGCGCCCGGCACTGTATTCGGTACGAAAGCCGATTTGATAATGCGTCCGGGATTATTCAAATTGGATAATCCTTACGTGGAATATATGACTGCTGTAAACGAGAAGGAGAAGACCGTTTTCCTTATCTTGCTGAACAATGATGATGAAAAACAGTCCTCTTTGATTGGAATGGATGCGGAGTGTTTGTTCCCCAGAAAAAAGATTCGGGTGAAAAACGTATCTTGCTTGGATAATCAAGGTCATTCCACACTTGTAGACGGAGTGGACAATTGGAACGTAACGATTGATGCATATGGCTTGACAGTTTTAAAGATTAAATATAAATAGGATATGAACATAAATCACTGGATAGTAAAGAATCTTGTTTGCACCCTTCTTTTTGCGGTTGGAGGATTGAATATGTATGCGCAGAAAGATAAATATTTGATTGAAGCTGAGGCTTTCCAGTTCAAGGGAAAATGGTCAACGGATAGGTCGACTGATTGCATGGGGAGTGCCATGCTTCGTTTGAACGGTGGTGGAAGTCTTGACGAACAGTTTGATGCGCTTACAGTCGTCAATATAATAGAAGAAGGGGACTATAATGTATGGGTAAGGTCGGCAGATTATGAGAAATTGCCGGGGACACGCTTGTTCCGTTTAAGTGTGGATGAGAAACCGATGAAAGAATCCGGAAAACATGGAAAGGTCGGATTTTATTGGGAAAATGCGGGCGGTGTGCAGTTGGCAAAAAAACAGGTCTTATTGCGATTGCATGACACGAAAAAGAATTTCGGTCGATGTGACGCGATTCTATTGGTGAAGGATCATTCTATCAATCCCAATGAAATGGATAGGAAAGAAGTGGGCAAGTGGAGAAAGAATCCTGTTAAGATAGAGACGAAAGGATCCGGTTTTGATAATGTGTCTACTCCGCTTTTATTATCGCCTAGTGCGGAAATGGTGGCTAATATAGAGAATTCGAATATCCGGGTGAGTTTTGTAAAAGCCGGAGCGAACAACCAGGCGATTGCCTGCCGGACGGAAATCAAGGTAAAGGGAATCTGGCGCCGTTTCTTGTCTACTATGGAAGACCATAAGGTGTTTCTTATCACTGCGGAGCAAAGTCCGGTAGATAATGATAAATTCTTCCCTTCCTGGAGAAATGCAGTTTCGAAAAGTACATTTACTGTAAATGGAAAGGAATACACCGTACAGTCTGATGAGGATTATTTGAATCCTTATGTGGCAGGAGTGCTTAGTGAGGCTATTCCGGTGAAAGCGGTGAACAAGGACAATAAGAGTATTGAAGTACAGTATATCACGAAGAATGGCTCTTCTATCACAGGTTACTGGACGTTACCTGCCGAAGGGAATCATATCGAGGTGAGATTATCCTGCCGTCCAGCTACTGACGGAATGTATAGTATGGGACTTTCTGCTTTTCAGCCTGTCCCCCAGCCGAATGTGAGTAATATACTTCTTCCGCCGATGTTTCAGTATAAGCGGGTTTCTCCACATCCGGTGATGATGCTTTCTTCAATGATGCAACAACCGTTGGCTATTGTTGAATCAACTACTTCTTTGGGTGGAGTGATGTCATCTTTTATATCAGGGGATGATACGACTTTCCCGCAAGAATGGGGAAGTGTGGATTTTTCTCCGATGGGATTTTCAGTCAGGAATGAGCAGAATGTTGTTCAGCCGGTAGCCTTTGCTCCCGTTATGGGGATGAAAGACTCTCATGTGAAGGCGGGGCAGATGATTGAACGCAAGTTTGTGATAGGCATACTTCCGGCTGGCTGGAATGAGGTGGTAGAATATATTTCGGATCAAGTATATAAGGTGAAAGATTACAGGAAACAAAAAGATGTATCACTGACTGAGGCAATGTTCAATATTCTGGATTTGATGCGCAATGAAGAGTATGGCGGATGGGATGCCGGTCTTAAAGGGTTTTATGACATTGAAGGAGATCCGGAAACGGCTCCGACAGTAGTGCACGCTGCTCCTTTGGCTATTGTCGCAGCATCTGTCTTCTCGGAAGATGAAGAATTTTATTTGTCACGCTCTTTACCGACAATAGAATATACATTGTCTCGGAGTGGATACAGATGGGCTACGGACTTGGTTCCAAGCGGATACAACAAAACGCTTGAGACACTCCGGCTCAATCCTTTTCACTCGCAGTTCAATACTTCTTATTATGAAGGCTTGCATCGTCTTTTGGGAGGGCTGAACCCGTGGCTGGCTTCTATCGCCTTACCGGGGGATACATTGAGGAAAACAAAGGGATATTCTACACAGGTTCTCTCGTGGGTACAGGCAATCTCCGCCTATAACCTGACCGGAGATGAGAAATGGAAACGTTTTGCTACTTCTACTGCCGACCGGTATATAGATTTGCAGATATATAAGAACTCATCCCAACCGGTAGGATTGATGTCTTTTTATAATACGAATGTGTATGCTCCGTGGTGGGATCTGATAGACTTGTATGAGTTGACAAAAGAAGAAAAATATTTGAAAGCGGCACAATACGGGGCTTCCAATACCATTGCAGGAATCAGGTCTTTTCCTGCCGTAACAGAGAATCTACAAACGATTCATCCGGGAAACCGTTTTGACGGGAATACAAACTTATGGTGGAAGGGAAAAGAGAAATACCGTCTAGGATTTCCACGAGTGGCAAATGATGCGCAGGAGAAGCAAGTGCCGGAATGGCTTGTCTCACCGGTCGGACTGGGCTTTGAACAGCCTTCGACTTATTTCCTGCGGACAAAGGGAAAGCAGGTGCGTCCGGTCTTTATGAGCAACTGGGCTCCTCATCTGCTCCGTCTCTATCAATATACCCATAAACCTATTTACGAGACTTATGCCCGGAATGGAGTGATCGGACGGTTTACAAATTATCCGGGATATTATGCAACAGGATATACGGATATAACCCTGTCACCGGATTTTCCTTATAAGGGTCCCGATGTAAGTTCTATCTATTACCACCATATTCCGCCCCATTTGGCATTTACGTGGGATTATCTGGTATCTGAAGCCATAGAACGTTCCAAGGGGAATATTTATTTCCCGTCGTGCAAGCAGGAAGGTTTTGTCTGGTTTACAAACCGTATCTACGGGAATGAAAAAGGGAAAATATTTGGAGACAACAAGGCGAAGCTTTGGACAAAGAAAGGGTTGGTCCAGGTGGATAATCCGACAGTAAATTATCTGACTGCGGTTTCCGATAAATATTTCTGGGTGATTTTATCCGGTGAGTCTGAACAGGAAGAATCACTGACTGTCCGCTTGGACGAAGTTGCCGGATTGATTGGACAAGGTGATGTTGTACAATACACCGAAAAAGGTAAAACGATGAAAATAAACAGGGCTGGAAATGCGGTTAAGGTTTCTGTTCCGGGAAAAGGTTTCAGGGCTTTGGCATTTCCTTTAGCCGAACCTCGCAAAGAGACTCGTTACCCTGTGTTGAAGAATGGAATGGAAGTGGTGGATATGGGAGAACCTTTCGGCAAGGTCTTTTTGTTCCGCATCCGTTCTCCGTTCGGATGGGATTCTGTGTATGGATTTGCTGAAACTGCGCCGATCAAGGATAAGGAAATGTCCATAGCGGTGGAATGTAACGGACAGTCTTGTACGGTTGCTTCTTATCCGTTTGAATGGAGCTTCTATAAATTGAAAATGGACGAAAAAGCCGTTGTTAAAGTAACGGTGAAATCGGAAGGACAGGCAGATAAAACGAAGGAAATTATACTTAATTCAAAATGAAGATGATACAGATACGACAACTGGGAGCTGTTATCGCAGGAATGGTACTAATGACAGTACTTCCCTATGCTTATGGGCAGAGCCGGTTCGATTTGGATAAGATTGCCGCTTCGCAGGGAGGAGCTTCACCTTTGGTGTACACAACGGCAGATAAGGAAATCTCACTGGTTCAACCCGGAAGTTACTATGATGAAAAAGAATGTGCGGTAAGAAAGGGGCTTCCTAACTTTTCTTTAAAAATAGAGAAAGGGCAGGAAATCACGGTTGCTTTTATTGGTGGCAGTATTACACAGGGAGATTATTGCTATCGTTTGCAAACTACCCGCTATATGGAAAATACATTTTCCAAGACCCGTTTCAGATGGATTAATGCCGGAGTGTCCGGCACGGGTACGGACTTGGGGGCTTTCCGGATTCGGGAACAGGTGTTACAGTATAAGCCGGATCTTGTTTTTATTGAATTCGCGGTAAACGGCGGTTATCCGGACGGTATGGAGGGGATGATCCGAAAGATTATAAAAGAGAATCCCCATACGGATATTTGTTTGATTTATACGATTTATACAAATCAGACTGCTATTTATCAGAAAGGAGATGTTCCGCAGGTGATTAAAAGATTGGAGGACATTGCCGCGCATTACCAACTTCCTTCTATTCATTTGGGCATGGAAGCGGCAGCACTCGAAGAGGCGGGTAAGTTACTTTGGAAAGGAACCAAAGAGGTTGCTGCCGGGAAGATTTTGTTTTCTAATGATGGGGTACATCCAGTCACCGATGGGGGCAACCTATATGCTTCCGCTATTGCACGGGGACTGGAGAAGATGCAAAAAGGAAATAGTGCTTCGCAGAGCTTTTCGCAGGCACATATGCTTCCTGAACCGCTTATCGGTTCGGAATGGGAAGAAGCCGAAATGTATATCCCTTCACAGATTGCTTCTTTTGATAAGTCATGGAAAGAGGTTAATACATCAGAGAACCCTTCCTTAAAGAAATTTTCCGGCTGGTTTGATACAGTGATGACCAGTAGTAAGGAGGGAGCGTCATTTTCCTTTGGCTTTGAGGGAGATATGCTAGGCTTGTTTGATATTGGCGGTCCGGAAGTAGGACAGGTTGAAGTTCTGGTTGACGGAAAATTTGTTCAGTTGAAAGAGGTTAGTACTAAAGGCTTTCATCTGTATGAAGCGAATGACCGTATCGGGAATTATACTTTGAATCGTTTTAATTCCTGGTGTAACAATCGCTACCGGGGGCAGTATGATGTGATAAAGTTGGAGAAAGGTGTTCATCAAGTAACTATCCGGATCTCTTCCGAGAAAGCTGACAAGAAAAAAATACTCAGTAATAAACAACGGGAGGATATAATAGCACATCCTGAAAAGTATGACCAGTCGGTAATCTATCTGGGAAGGATACTCTTACGTGGAAAACCGATTCCGTGCGAACGGATAAAGGGAGTTCCTAAACTGGCACAACAACTAAAGTGGGATCAGAAAATGAGGCGTTATGAAAAGGCGGATTCCATCAATCCGCCGACAAAGAATTTGATTCTTTTTGTGGGTAGTTCAACGATGGAGAACTGGAAATCCTTAGCGGATGATTTCCCAGGGAAGCCGGTTCTGAACCGGGGCGTTTCCGGCACGAAAACGATAGACTTGATTAATTATAAGGACCGTTTGATAAGCCCTTATCATCCTAAACAGATTTTTGTTTATGAAGGGGACAATGATATTGGTTACAAATGGACTCCGGATGAAATACTGGCGCAGATCAAGAGATTGTTCTTTATTCTCCGGAAAGAAAAACCGGAAGCGGAGATTATTTTCATTTCTATCAAACCGTCTGTGCGGAGATTGAAGGACAAAGAGAGGATTGAACAGACAAATGCGTTGATAAAAGAGTTTGCAGAGCAACAGGTGAATACTGCTTATGCTGATGTATATCATCCGATGTTTACGGCAAAAGGAGAATTGTTCCCGGAGCATTATCGGGAGGATGGGTTGCATCTGACGGCTGAAGGTTATGCCGTGTGGAAAGAGGTTATTTCCAAGTATATTAAATAACAAATAGTAGAATAGAATGATGAAGCATTTAGTGATCGTTGGGATTTTGAGTTGTTTTTCTATGAGTGGATTTGCTCAGATATACAAAGATAAAACAGCTTCTGTGGAGGACAGGACGAATGATTTGCTCCACCGCATGACATTGGAAGAAAAAATAGATTATATAGGAGGTTATAAAGGCTTTTATATAAGAGGTATCGAACGTCTAGGCGTACCCGAGATAAAGCTGACGGATGGCCCTGTCGGTACACATAAAGACGGTAAATCGACAGCTTATCCGGCAGGGGTACTGACTGCTTCGACCTGGAACAGGGAACTGGCATATGAATTAGGAAAACAACTGGGAAGAGATTCAAGAGCACGTGGTGTACATATATTATTGGGACCCGGTGTGAATATTCTTCGTTCTCCTTTGTGTGGAAGGAATTTTGAGTATTTCACGGAAGACCCGTATTTGAACTCTCAGGTAGCCATAGGTTACGTGAAAGGATTGCAGGATCAGAAAGTGGTGGCTACTCTGAAGCATTATGCTGCGAACAATCAGGAGTGGGACCGGAACAATGTAAGCAGTGATATTGATGAGCGGGTGTTGCATGAAATTTATCTACCTGTCTATAAAGCCGCCATTCAGGAAGCGGGTGCGGGTGCTGTTATGGATAGTTATAATCCGGTGAATGGGGTGCACGCCACGCAGAATGATTATTTGAATAATCAGGTGTTGAGAAAACAATGGGGATTTGATGGAATTGTAATGAGTGACTGGTCGGCTACTTATGATGCTGTGGAAGCTGCTAATGGTGGTTTGGACTTGGAAATGCCGCGTGCCAAGTGGATGAATAAGGAGAATCTGATTCCTGCGATAAAAGCCGGGAAAGTGAAGGAAGCGACTATTGATGAGAAAGTGAAGAGAATTCTGAGAATTATGTTCCGGTTCGGCTTTTTTGATAATGAGCAGTTGGATAGCTCTATTCCATACAATAACCCGGATGCGGCAAAAGCCGCATTGGAACTGGCTAGGGAAGGAATTGTATTGTTGAAGAATGAGAATGGTTTACTCCCGTTGAATCCGTCAAGAGTGAAGTCGGTTGCCGTGATTGGTCCTAATGCCAACTCTTATATATCAGGTGGTGGAAGTTCTTATACATTCCCGTTTCATTCTGTTTCGGTATTGGACGGGTTGAAGATTGCCGGACAGGAACTTCAGATTTCTTATGCGCCCGGTGTGCCTACCTTGACAGAAACGGTTACTAATGCTGCTTTTTATACAGAAGCGGGAAGCTGCACTAGAGGGCTTAAGGCTGAATACTTTGATAATATCCGTTTAAAGGGAACACCGGCAAAAACTGTGATAGATACGATTGTCAATATAGGCAACGGCTGGCATATTGCTGCCGAAAATAAGGGTATTCCGTACGACCATTGTTCCATGCGTTGGAGTGGGGTTGTACGTCCGGAAAAGACTACTAATTATCGGTTCATAGTCAGAGGGTTCGACGGATTCCGTTTGAAAGTCGGTACGGAAATGGTGATTAATGAGTGGAGAGACCAGGGAATAACGACTCGTGAAGTTGTATTGGCATTGGAAGCCGGAAAGGAATATCCTGTTATTCTTGAATACTTTGCGAATGTGCATCCGGTTGATATCTCTTTCGGATGGAGGGAGGATAAGTTGCTCTTTGATGAGGCTGTAGAGATTGCCCGGAAATCTGATGTGGCTATTGTGAACATAGGATTTAATGAGAGCAGTGAACGTGAAAGTAATGACCGTCCCTTCGAGTTGCCCGAGTATCAGGATAGTTTAGTGCAGTGCATTACTGCTGCCAATCCCAATACGGTTGTATTGCTTAATGCTGGAGGAAATGTGGATATGTCGAAATGGATAAATAAAGTTCCTTCCTTATTGCATCTGTGGTATGCGGGTCAGGAAGGTGGAACGGCTGTTGCTGAAATTCTGTTCGGAAAGGTAAACCCCAGTGGAAAACTGCCTGTCTCTTTTGAAAAGAAATGGGAAGATAACCCGGCTTATCCATATTATTATGATACGGATGGTGATAAGCGGGTAGAGTATAAAGAGGGGCTTTTTATGGGGTACAGGCATTATGATATTAGTGAAACGAAGCCTCAATTTGCATTCGGCTATGGATTGTCTTATACCACGTTTAAATATTCTGACTTACGTATAAACAGAGAAAAAGGTAAAGAACTGGTGATTAAGGTCCGCTTTACAGTAAAGAATACAGGGAAGTATGACGGAGCAGAAACGGCTCAGGTATATATTCGACCTATAAATCCGAAGGTTGAAAGACCTTATAAGGAGCTTAAAGGGTTTGCTAAGTATTTTATTAGAAAAAATACCGGGCAAGAAATGGAAATAACGTTGAATAAGGATGCTTTCTCTTATTACAAGACGGAATTGAAAGACTTTGATTATGATGCGGGAAGTTATGAAGTGCTTGTAGGAAGTGCGTCCGACGACATTCGGTTACGTAAGGTAATACAAATAGAAAAGTAGGTTTAGGCTAAAATAGAAGTAAAATTAATTAGATACGAGAAGATGGTACTTGATAAGTTTAATAGTGTGAGAATGTTGAATACGGATGCTCTTCAGGCTGATTTTGTAATAGTAGGCGGAGGTATTTCAGGGGTTTGTGCTGCTATAACCGCAGCTCGCCAAGGGCTGAAAGTAGTGCTTATACAAGATCGTCCGGTATTGGGCGGGAATGGTTCCAGCGAAATAAGGCTGTGGATGCTCGGAGCAACTTCTCATATGGGAAATAATAATCGCTGGGCACGTGAAGGCGGTGTAATAGATGAAATTATGGTGGAAAATACGTTCCGTAATCCGGAAGGAAATCCGATCATTTTTGATTCCGTTATGCTTGACAAGGTGGTGAGCGAACCGAATATAACTTTATTGTTGAATACCTGCGTGTATGAGGTAAAAAAGAGTGCCGGTCACAAAATAGAAAGTGTCAGAGGTTTTTGTAGCCAGAACAGTACTATGTACGAAGTAACCGCTCCTTTGTTTTGTGATGCTTCCGGTGACGGTGTTGTCGGTTTCCTTGCCGGGGCTCCTTACCGTATGGGGGCTGAGAGCAGAGAGGAATTTGGCGAAAAGTTTGCACCGGCTGAGGATTATGGCGAGCTTTTGGGACACAGCTTGTATTTTTATACAAAGGATACCGGTCAGCCGGTGAAATATGTGGCTCCTTCTTATGCAATGGACGTAACGAAGACAGTTCCCCGGTTCCGTAGTTTCAACGCAAAAGAACATGGCTGTAAATTATGGTGGGTTGAATATGGGGGTGACTTGGACACGGTGCATGATACGGAGCAGATTAAATGGGAACTGTGGAAAGTTATTTATGGAGCCTGGGATTATATTAAGAATTCGGGCAAATATCCGGAAGCGGAAACAATGACGCTGGAATGGGTAGGCTGTATTCCCGGAAAACGGGAGAGTAGGCGGTTTGAAGGCGACTATATGCTGATTCAGCAGGATGTCATAGAACAAAGACATCATGAAGATGCGGTGTCTTATGGTGGATGGAGTATTGATTTGCATCCGGCAGCCGGTGTGTTTGGCGAGGAATCTGCTTGTAATCAGTGGCATTCGAAAGGGGTATATCAGATTCCTTACCGTTGTCTTTATAGCAGGGGAATTGAGAATCTTTTCTTTGCGGGAAGAATTATTAGCGTATCGCATGTAGCTTTCGGGTCAACTCGTGTGATGGCTACTTCTGCGCACAGTGCTCAAGCTGTGGCGGTGGCTGCGGCGATGTGCCTGGAGGAGAATATTTCTCCAAGAGAAGTATATTCTTTAGGTAAAGTATCCGAATTACAGAAGAGATTATCAAGAATGGGGCAGTATATCCCTGATATGAAAATTAGGGACGAAGAAAATCTGGTAAAGAAAGCTACTTTAGCTGCATCCAGTGAGTATCATTTTAAAGGTTTTCCGGCAGATGGGGAGATGCAGGCTTTGGATGAGTCTGTAGCCCAAATGATTCCTTTGCATAAAGGGGATAGATTAGGAAAAGTAAAAGTTGGACTTTTTGTTTCTGAAGAAACCCTGTTGGAAGTAGAACTTCGTGTAAGCAGTAAGCCGTTTAATCATACTCCGGACGTTACTTTGGAAACGAAAACAGTCTCTTTATGCCAAGGTAAGCAACAACTGGAACTGACTTTTGAAGCGGTGATGCCGGAAGAACAGTATGTTTTCCTGGTTTTCAAGAAAAATCCTTTGGTGCAATTACAATATACCAAAGAGAGGATAACCGGAGTTTTGTCTGTGTTTAACACTATTAATGAAGCTGTGTCCAATTTTGGAAAACAGACTCCTAAAGAGGATATCGGAATTGAGGAATTTGAATTTTGGTGCCCGAAGCGAAGACCCGGTGGACATAACATCGCTGTTCAGTCAGAAAAAGACTGCTATGTTTTTTCTGTTTCAAATATTGATAATGGCATTGATCGTCCGGTTCAATCACCGAATGCCTGGGTTGCAGAGTTGAATGACCCGGCTCCGGCTCTGACGGTCAGATGGGATTCGGCTGTGCGTATCGGAAAGATGTCTCTCTTTTTTGATACGGATTATGACCAACCGATGGAAACGGTTCAGATGACACATCCGGAGAATCAGATGCCTTTCTGTGTAGAGAAATATAAAATATATGATGGAGAGGGGCGGTTGGTTTATGAGAAGACAGACAACCACCAGTCGATAAATGAGTTTGTATTTCCGGAGAAGCTGGTGACCGATGAGATTAAGATTGTCTTGGAACATCCTTCTGATTTAATCCCGGCGGCTTTATTTGCTGTGAAGTGCTATGAATAGTTCAATATATTTTGAATAAAATATGATTCTTGGGAAAGTCATGGAAAGGTCTGGGATTTTGTCTGTCTATTCGTTTGCTTTATCATGGTATTTAAGTATATTTGCTAAAATTTTATTTAGTATTGCTAGTAATGCAGAACCAGAATCTTGATATAACGGAACAGAAGAAACCAGCTTCACGGATGAAGTATCTTCAGTTAGTGGATTATATTAATTCGCTAATTGAAGATGGTACGCTTCAGATCGGTGACCAGATACCTTCACTGAATCAATTGCAGACACAGTTGCACATGAGTAAGGAAACTTTGTTGAAAGGATTGAATTACTTATTGGAAATGGGGGTTATCGAGGCTATTTACAGGAAGGGGTATTTTGTAAAAAAAGTATCTATAAATCATTCTTATCATGTATTCCTGTTATTGGATAAGATGAACGTGATGCGTGAGCAGATTTATCGTTCAATTTTCAATTCTTTGAAAGATGTAGGGGATATTGATATTTACTTTCATCATCATAACTATAAGGTTTTTGAAAAACTCATAAAAGAGAATTTGGGTAACTATACACATTATATTATAGCTACTTTTCTGAAGGAAGACGTGACAGATGTTTTAAACTTGATTCCGGCAGAAAAAAGAATCATCATAGATTATAATCAACAAGGATTGAGCGGTAATTACAGTTGTATTTATCAGGATTACGGCTATGATATTTATTGTAGTCTTTTACAGTTGCAGGACCGTCTGAAAAAATATGAGAAATTGATTTTGATAGCACGCCCGGAAGCCATTCATGCCCAACAGGTTATTAATGGTTTTCTACATTACTGTGTGAAGAGCGAATTGCCTTATTCGATAGAATCGAATGTGGAAGAAAAGAATTTCCGTAAGGGGAATGCCTATATTACTTTCAGCAGATATGATACGGATGATGTGGCATTGATTAAACTGGCTAAGAAAGAAGGATATGAGTTGGGCAAGGAAATAGGTTTGATTTCTTATAATGATACTGCCGTTAAAGAAATACTGGAAGGAGGAATCACCGTTATTTCTACGGATTTTGAGATGATGGGGAAAACAGCAGCTTCTGTTATTCTGGATAAGAATACGATTTATAAACGAAATCCGACGAAAGTGATTATACGTAATTCTCTTTAAAAAGATACTTCATCAATGATACCAAATAAAAAAGCCACCCTCTTAGGTGGCTTCTTTTTTGCTCTTCCTCTTGGACTTGAACCAAGGACCCTCTGATTAACAGTCAGATGCTCTAACCGACTGAGCTAAGGAAGAATGTTTGCAACTGAGATTTTGAACTTTGCTCTTCCTCTTGGACTTGAACCAAGGACCCTCTGATTAACAGTCAGATGCTCTAACCGACTGAGCTAAGGAAGAATGTTTTTCTCAATTGCGATGCAAAAGTAGTAGGTTTTTTTGAAATATGCAATATCTTTGCAAAAAAAATATTTGAAATGGACAAAATAATAGGATTGGGCAACGCCCTGGTAGACGTACTTGCAACCCTAAAGGATGATACGCTCCTGGATGAAATGGGATTACCCAAAGGAAGCATGCAACTCATTGATGACGCTAAGTTACAGCAGATTAACTCGGAATTTTCGCAAATGAAAACCCATTTGGCAACGGGCGGATCGGCTGGAAATACTATCCTCGGACTGGCTTGTCTGGGTGCCGGAACAGGTTTTATAGGAAAAGTAGGAAATGATCATTATGGAGAATATTTTCGCAAAAATCTTCAGAAAAACAATATTGAGGACACATTATTGACCTCGGAGCAACTTCCTTCCGGCGTCGCGTCTACTTTTATTTCGCCGGATGGGGAACGTACTTTCGGTACTTATCTGGGAGCGGCTGCTTCCTTGAAAGCGGAAGAACTGACACTGGATATGTTTAAAGGATATGCATACCTGTTTATTGAAGGATATTTGGTTCAGGATCACGAAATGATTCTTCATGCCATTGAATTGGCAAAAGAAGCAGGCTTGCAGATTTGTCTTGACATGGCAAGCTATAATATTGTAGCCAATGACCTGGAATTTTTCTCCTTATTAATAAATAAGTATGTGGATATTGTTTTTGCGAATGAAGAAGAAGCAAAAGCATTTACAGGCAAAGAGCCGGAAGAAGCTTTGGGAATTATTGCCAAGAAGTGCAGCATTGCTATCGTGAAAGTAGGAGCAAGCGGTTCTTATATTCGTAAAGGAACGGAAGAAATCAAAGTTTCCGCAATTCCGGTAGGGAAAGTGATAGATACAACCGGAGCAGGCGACTATTTTGCTGCCGGTTTCTTATACGGTTTGACTTGTGGATATTCGTTGGAGAAGTGTGCTAAAATAGGTTCCATTCTCTCGGGAAATGTTATCCAGGTAATCGGAACAACAATGCCAGAAGAACGCTGGGATGAAATTAAGTTAAATATTAACAGGATTCTAGCGGAATAACCAAGGATTGAGTTACTTTTACAACTCATTTATATTGAAAGAAGTATGAAAAAATTGCTGAATGGGCGGGTAGCTATCGTTATAGTGGCTGTTATGGCTACCGTAGCTTTCTTTAGTTTCAAGAGTGGCGACGACCGCAATTTCCAGATTGCAAAGAACCTGGATATATTTAACGCGATTGTGAAGGAACTGGACATGTTCTACGTAGATACGATCGACCCGAATAAGACAATCAGGGAAGGAATCGACAATATGCTTTTCACGCTCGATCCTTATACGGAATATTTCCCGGAAGAAGACCAGAGTGAACTGGAACAGATGATTAAGGGCTCATTCGGTGGTATAGGATCATACATTACTTATAATACCAAGCTGAAACGCTCGATGATCTCCGAACCGTTCGAAGGCACACCGGCAGCGAAAGCCGGATTGAAAGCCGGAGATGTCCTGATGGAGATTGACGGGACAGACCTTGCAGGCAAGAACAATGCGGAAGTCAGCCAAATGTTGCGCGGACAAGCGGGTACCAGTTTCAAACTGAAAGTGGAACGCCCGAATCTCAAGGGCGGACGCACTCCGATGGAATTCACAATTGTGCGTGAATCTATCCAGAATCCTTCCATTCCTTATGCTGCCGTACTCGATAATCAGGTAGGATACATCAACTTGAGTACTTTTTCCGGTAATCCTTCCAAAGATTTCAAGAAAGCATTTTTGGATTTGAAGAAACAGGGAGCCACTTCGTTGGTAATCGACCTTCGTGGAAACGGCGGTGGCCTGCTGGATGAAGCGGTGGAAATAGCTAACTATTTTTTGCCACGTGGAAAAGTGATTGTGACGACTAAAGGAAAAATCAAGCAAGCCAGCAATACGTATAAGACATTGCGCGAACCGCTGGATTTGGATATTCCGGTTGCAGTGCTGGTAAATAGCGGGACAGCTTCCGCTTCCGAAATCCTGTCAGGCTCTTTGCAGGATCTTGACCGTGCGGTAGTCATTGGCAACCGTACTTTCGGAAAAGGACTGGTGCAGGTTCCCCGTTCTCTGCCTTACGGCGGAACGATGAAGGTGACTACCTCCAAATATTACATACCTAGCGGGCGTTGTGTGCAGGCTATCGACTACAAGCATCGTAATGAAGACGGAAGTGTAGGAACTATTCCCGATAGCCTGACTCAGGTTTTTCATACGGCAGCCGGACGTGAAGTCCGTGACGGCGGTGGTGTAATGCCGGATATTGTCATCAAGCAGGAGAAATTGCCGAACATTCTGTTTTATCTGGTACGTGATAATCTGATTTTCGATTATGCCACTCAATATTGTCTGGATCATCCAACGATTGTTGCCCCTGAAAAGTTTGAAGTGACGGATGCTGATTATAATGCCTTTAAAGCATTGGTGAAGAAAGCCGATTTCAAATATGACCAGCAAAGCGAGAAGATTCTGAAAACGTTGAAGGAAGCTGCGGAGTTTGAAGGCTATATGACGGATGCTTCGGAAGAATTCAAGGCACTTGAAAAGAAACTGAACCATGATTTGGATCGTGACCTGGATTATTTCTCCGACGATATAAAGAAAATGATTGCTTCTGAAATTATCAAGCGTTACTACTATCAGCGCGGTAATATCATCCAGCAACTGAAAGATGATGACGGACTGAAGGAAGCTGTAAAAGTCCTGAATGATCCGGTGAAGTATAAAGAAATGCTGAGTGCGCCGGTTGCAAAGAAATGAGATTGAATAGATAAGAGAAACGGTGGATAGCTATATTGCAAGAGCTATCCACCGTTTCTTATTTGTCAAAGTATCTTTTTAGACGCGAACCAACGGGAGAGTAAAGTAGAATCTGCTTCCTTTGCCTTCTTGAGAGCGTAGCCAGATACGTCCGCCCATCTTTTCTACTAACATTCTGCAGAGTGTCAGTCCCAGTCCGGTTCCCTGTATGAAATCATTTACTTTTCCGAAACGGCGGAAGATGGTAGCTGCTCTTTCTGGCGCAATGCCGATGCCGCTGTCCTTGACATAGAATTCCACAAAATCTTCCTTTTCGAGATAGCCGAAGTGAATTTCTCCCTTGGGAGTAAACTTGGTGGCGTTGCTAAGCAGATTACTTATAACCTGTATGACGCGATTCCAGTCACCGGAAGCATACATATCCGTATCTACGTCATCCAGGATGAGTTTGACACTGCTTTGAGTTTTATAATGGAATTGCTGCACCAGTTGCAGGCAAATGTCGATTAACTTGATAGGGCGGATATTGAACTTGAGCGATCCGGCTTCAAGCGATGACAAATCAAGAATGTCATTAAACAGGTTCAGCAGTATCTCCGAGTTTCTGTCGATAATCTCGGCATATTGGTTCTTTTCTTCTGCGGATTCCGCAGATGCGAGCAATTTGGAAAATCCGACTATGGCATTAAGCGGAGTGCGGATTTCATGGCTCATATTGGCTAGAAAGGCAGATTTGAGCCGGTCGGACTCTTCGGCTTTTATCCTGGCGGCATCCAGTTCCTTTTTCTGCCTGGCATTTGTTTGCTCCGCATCCCATTGCTTGGATATGTCACGGCACATACACAGCAGATATTCATCATCCAAAGGGAAGATGCGATTTTCGTAATGATGCAGAATACCGTCCTGTACCAAATCATGCCTGGCAGTCGAACTTTTGCCGGTACGGATTACTTTATCCATGTTTCTGCGTACATTCTCGTACGCTTCCTTGGGCAAAATGTCCTTTACATTTGAAGAAATAATGCTTTCGGAATCAGTCCCTTCCACATGATTAGTCGCGGCTGAAGAGGCAAGCTCGATAATATTAGCGTCATGGTCGAAAACAGTGAGCATATCGGGGAGGGCATCCAATATACGCATGCCGTATCTTTCACGAAAACGTTCCGAATCAGTGCATACAGATTGGGAAGAAAGATATTCTGTCTTCTTCTCTAATTGTTCGATTATTTCTAATAACTCTTCTTTTGTTTTGTTGTCGTAGTTTCGCATAGAGGGCTTACTGCTATTTACTAAATGTTGTATAAACTGTTTTATCAGTTGCAAATATAAGGCATTATTTCGACAAAGCGGGTGACCTTCCAAGTTATTATAATATAAAAAAAACGGATAGCTTTTGCCCTACTAATCAGAATGTTCTATCTTTGTACCATTATATATTAAATGATTTACAATATGTCTACAGAATTATTCTCTACTCTGCCCTATAAGGTGGCAGATATTACGCTTGCAGATTTTGGACGCAAGGAAATCGATTTGGCAGAAAAAGAAATGCCCGGCCTGATGGCTCTTCGCGAAAAGTATGGAGAATCCAAACCGTTAAAGGGTGCCCGCATTATGGGCTCGTTGCACATGACTATTCAAACAGCCGTGTTGATTGAAACATTGGTAGCTTTAGGAGCTGAAGTCCGCTGGTGCTCTTGTAATATATATTCAACGCAGGATCATGCTGCTGCTGCCATTGCTGCTTCAGGCGTACCTGTGTTTGCATGGAAGGGTGAAACGCTTGCCGATTACTGGTGGTGTACTTTGCAGGCATTGAGCTTTGCTGATGGTAAAGGCCCGAATGTGATTGTGGACGATGGCGGTGACGCTACGATGATGATTCACGTAGGTTATGACGCAGAGAATAACGCGGCTGTATTAGATAAGGAAGTACATGCTGAAGATGAAATCGAACTGAATGCCATCCTGAAGAAAGTATTGGCAGAAGATAATACCCGTTGGCATCGTGTCGCTGAAGAAATGCGTGGTGTATCTGAAGAGACAACGACAGGCGTACACCGTTTGTATCAGATGCAGGAAGAAGGCAAACTGCTGTTCCCGGCATTCAATGTAAACGACTCGGTGACGAAATCCAAGTTTGACAACCTGTATGGCTGCCGTGAATCATTGGCCGACGGTATCAAGCGCGCGACGGACGTGATGATTGCCGGAAAAGTCGTAGTTGTATGTGGTTATGGCGATGTAGGTAAAGGTTGTTCCCACTCCATGCGCTCTTACGGAGCACGTGTATTGGTGACGGAAGTAGACCCTATCTGTGCATTGCAGGCTGCTATGGAAGGCTTTGAAGTGGTAACTATGGAAGATGCTTGTGCTGAAGGTAACATTTTCGTGACTACCACCGGTAATATTGACATTATCCGTATCGACCATATGGAGAAAATGAAAGACCAGGCTATTGTTTGTAACATCGGTCACTTCGATAATGAAATCCAGGTAGACGCCTTGAAGCATTATCCGGGTATCAAATGTGTGAACATCAAGCCACAGGTAGACCGCTATTATTTCCCGGATGGACACAGTATCATCCTGCTTGCTGACGGTCGTCTTGTAAACCTCGGTTGCGCAACGGGACATCCGTCATTCGTTATGAGTAACTCGTTTACAAACCAGACATTGGCTCAGATTGAGTTGTTTAACAAGAAATATGAAGTCGATGTATATCGTTTGCCGAAGCATCTGGACGAAGAAGTTGCCCGCCTGCATCTCGAAAAGATTGGCGTGAAACTGACCAAGTTGACTCCTGAACAGGCTGCTTATATAGGTGTATCTGTAGACGGACCTTATAAGGCCGACCATTATAGATATTAATTAAATTGAGAATTGAAAATTGAGAATTAGCTGCGCGGTATGAAGTGTGGTGGTTCTCAATTTCCAGTTATCAATTCTCAATTCTCAATTCTTAATTATATGAAGAAACTCCTTCCCGACTTAATCGCCATTCTGGCTTTTATAATTCTGTCTTTTGCTTATTTCTTTCCGGCTAATATTGAGGGCCGTATTTTGTTCCAGCATGATTCCGTAGCCGGAGTAGGTGCCGGACAGGAATCGAAAGAGTATCGTGACCGCACCGGAGAGCGTACACGCTGGACGAATGCCATCTTTGGCGGTATGCCTACTTATCAGATGTCTCCAAGTTACGACTCGACGAAACCCTTGAACTGGGTTGAAAAAGTTTATCGGCTTTACCTGCCTGACTATGTGGTGCTGACTTTTATTATGATGCTCGGATTCTATATCCTCTTGCGGGCATTCGGCATATCGGCATGGCTGGCGGGATTAGGCGGAGTTATATGGGCTTTTTCTTCCTACTTCTTTATACTGATACCTGCGGGACATATCTGGAAATTTGTGACACTGGCATATATACCGCCTACGATTGCGGGCGTGGTCCTGGCCTATCGGAAGAAATACCTGTTGGGGGGAATTGTCACAGCTTTATTCATCGCTCTTCAGATTCAGTCCAACCACATTCAGATGAGCTATTACTTCATGTTTGTCATCCTGTTTATCGTAGGGGCTTATTTCGAAGATGCTTATAAGAAGAAAGAACTGCCGCATTTCTTCAAAGCCAGCGCGGTTTTGGCATTGGCTGCCGTAGTGGGAGTGTGTATCAATATCTCCAATCTGTACCACACGTATGAGTATAGCAAAGAGACGATGCGTGGCAAAAGCGAGTTGAAGCAGGAAGGACCAGCCGCCAACCAGACAAGCAGTGGATTGGATCGTGATTATATTACGAACTGGAGTTACGGAATTGGTGAAACATTGACCTTACTGGTTCCGAATGTGAAAGGCGGGTCGTCATCGGCTACTATGTCGCAGAGCGAAGCGGCTATGGCAAAGGCGAACCCGATGTATGGCAGTATCTATTCGCAGTTCCCGCAATATTTCGGTGACCAGCCGTGGACTGCCGGCCCGGTATATGTAGGCGCATTTGTCATGTTCCTGTTTATCTTGGGTTGTTTTATCGTGAAAGGGCCACTCAAATGGGCATTGCTGGGAGCTACCATTTTCTCGATTTTGCTTTCCTGGGGAAAGAATTTCATGGGACTGACGGATTTCTTCATAGATTATATCCCGATGTATAATAAGTTCCGTGCCGTATCTTCTATTTTGGTAATTGCCGAATTTACAATTCCTCTGTTGGCGATTTTTGCTTTGAAGGAAATATTCAGTAAGCCGGAAATCCTGAAACTGAAAGAGAACCGTACAGGAGTAATTGTAACCTTGGTGCTTACAGCAGGTGTTGCGTTGATTCTGGCTGTTGCTCCGGGTGCCTTCTTCTCCGGTTTCGTTACGGCACAAGAGATGGCTGCTTTGCAACAAGGGCTTCCGGCAGAACATCTTACCCCGGTTGTGACGAATCTGACGGAAATGCGCGAAGCAATTATCTCTTCGGATGCATGGCGCAGTTTCTTCATTATCATTGTAGGATGTTTCCTCTTATTCTTGTATCAGCAGAAGAAGTTGAAAGCCACTTTTACTTTGGTGGGTATCGCACTTCTATGTCTGATAGATATGTGGACAGTCAACAAACGCTATTTGAATGACGAACAATTTGTTCCGAAGTCCAAACAGGCGGAAGCATTTGTTAAAACAAAGGCGGATGAAATCATCCTTCAGGATACTACGTTGGATTACCGTGTGTTGAACTTCGTAGGCTTCCCCAATAATACGTTTAATGAGAATAATACGGCATACTGGCATAAGAGTGTCGGTGGTTACCATGCCGCCAAACTGCGTCGCTATCAGGAAATGATCGACCATCATATCGCCCCTGAAATGCAGGCCACTTATCAGGCTGTGGCTACTGCCGGCGGTGAGATGGACAGTGTAGATGCTTCCAAATTCCGTGTGCTGAATATGCTGAACACGAAATACTTTATCTTCCCTGCCGGAGAACAAGGACAACCTGTCCCTGTTCAAAATCCGTATGCTTACGGCAATGCCTGGTTTGTGGATAAAGTGCAATACGTGAACAATGCAAACGAGGAAATTGATGCTTTGCATGATATTCTTCCGACAGAGACTGCTGTGGTAGACGCGAAATTCAAGGATCAACTGAAAGGTGTGGCAGAAGGATATAAGGACTCCTTATCCACTATCCGCTTGGTTAGCTACGAACCGAACCGCTTGATTTATAAGACCTCTTCACCTAAAGACGGAGTTGTGGTATTCTCTGAAATATACTATCCGGGATGGCAGGCGACTATTGACGGGCAGCCGGCAGACATTGCCCGTGCTGACTATATCTTGCGTGCGATGAACGTACCGGCCGGAGAACATACCATTGAAATGTGGTTCGACCCGCAGAGCATTCATGTCACCGAAAGTATTGCTTATGCGGCATTGGCTTTGTTGCTCATTGGAGTCATGGTTTTGTTATGGATGGGACGGCGCAAGATAGCTAAGAAGCCCAAAGTGGAATAAGTGGATTATACCTTATATATATAAGGTAGTCTTAATAGTATAAGATAGTCTTATAAAATAAGGACGGCTCTCTTCCTCACGAAGAGAGCCGCTTTGCATTCACTAAAAAATTATGAAAAACAAACGCTGTTGTGTTGTTATTGAAACATGCTAAAGTATTTATATCTATTGTTTCTTTTCGTCAAAGACCGGGCTGACACTGGAATGACCGTCTTTAGGGGCTCTTCTTTGAGAAGCTTTTTTACGGGCGGTAGCTTGTTCCGTTTGCCATTTCTCATATTGCTCCGGACTCAGAATCTTCTTTATTTTCTTCTCTTTGGCTTCTGCCGCTTTCTTTTGTGAATCGGCAAAACTGCTTTCCCTGTTCATCATCGCACCGCCACCCGCTCTTCCGGGGAAACCGCCTTCACCCATCATCGGTGGCTCGCCACCGCCACCCATCGGCGGACGTCCGCCCCGCATGCCGGGTCCGCCCATTGGCGGGCGTCGTTCACCGGAATTTTGCATGGACTTGAAAAACTCTTTTTGTTCTTTCAGATTCAGCTTGTATATCTTCTTATATTGTTTATCAGTCAGTTGCAACGATTCTTTCATCTGCCTGGTCATTTGTGTCGCTATCTTTTCCGGATTCGGAACTTCCCGCGGCAGTCGCTTCTCCTGCTGATGCCTTTCTTGCGAATCGTTGGCTTCTTGTGCATTGGCTAAGCCTGCGCAACATGTCAGGCAGACTGCAAGCCCTATCAGTTTTATTTTCTTATTCATCTCTCTTACTTTTATTTGTTTTAATCACTCAAAGCTAAGCAGATAACGGGACAGATAAAAATAAAATCGACTAAGCACTATTTTTTGTCTATCAAAGCGCTTGTTCTGCTTTGTGTTATAGCGTACATAGTATGTTCGGGGACAAAAAAGTTTCAACCCTATTTGAAACTAAGTGTTCCACACCGAGAAACGATTCGTTCCACACCGAGAAACCAACTGTTCCACACCGAGAAACTAAATGTTTCATCCGGAGAAACAATTTTGAAACTAATCGCCTTTGAATCGCCCTTCATTGAAAAAGGAAAATATGAATATAAAGAGTCGGATTATGGGTAGCCTTCATATGCCGTAACCCGCTAAATTTGTAGCCAATTATAGAACATCTATTATGAAAAGACTACTGTTCATTTTTACCTTTTTAGGTTTCTTCTTCGTAAATGGAAGAACACAAGAAGTAGAAACCCTGACATTGGAAGACTGCCTTCGGATAGGTATAGATAACAACCTGTCGTTGGAAAGCAAACGCAAAGAAATACAGAAAAGCAAATATGGCGTGTCTGAGAACCGGGCGAGGTTGTTGCCTCAGATTAGTGCCGCCGCCGGTTACAACAATAATTTTGATCCGCCGGTATCTGTAACGGACGGCTCCTCTTATGGTGTTCCCTATAATATAACCCGGACGTTGCAACATTCCGCTAATGCGGGACTGGAAATGCAAATGCCGCTTTTCAACCAGACTCTTTATACTTCCATGTCCATTGCCAAAATCATGGAAGAAATCAGCCGCTTGTCTTATGGTAAGGCAAGAGAGGATATTATTCTTCAAATCAGCAAGATGTACTATCTCGGACAAGTCACAGCCGAACAGATTATGTTGATAAAGGCGAATATCATCCGCTTGGAAGAGTTGAGGGATATTACCCAGGCTTTCTTTGATAACGGAATGTCTATGGAAGTGGATTTGAAAAGGGTAAATATCAATCTCGAAAACCTGAAGGTGCAATATGACAATGCGCAGGCAATGATGAAGCAGCAACTCAATATGCTGAAGTATATAATGGATTATCCTGCCGAAAAGGAATTTGCACTGACACCGGTGAATACCGACAGTATTACTACGGTGGCCCTGACCGGATTGTCGGAAAATCTCTACGAACTGCAACTTACACAGTCGCAGATAGAATTGGCGGAACGGCAAAAGCGGATGGTCAGCAACGGATATATCCCTTCTCTTAGCCTGACGGGCAGTTGGAGATATGCCGCCTATACTGATAAAGGCTACCATTGGTTTCACTCCGGCCCGTCCAACCACTGGTTTCGCTCCTACGGGCTGGGGCTGACCTTGCGTGTTCCAATTTTCGACGGACTGGATAAGACCTATAAAATAAGGAAAGCGATGATTGACATTGAGAATAGCAAACTGGCGTGGGAAGATGCCCGGAAGAACCTGCAAACGCAATATCTGAATGCGGTAAACGACCTGATGAATAACCAGCGTAACTTTAAGAAGCAGAAAGCCAACTATTTACTGGCTGAAGAGGTATATGCCGTCACGTCCGACCGCTATCGGGAAGGGATCGCTTCAATGACCGAAGTGCTGCAAGATGAAATGCAGATGAGCGAAGCGCAGAACAACTATATCAGCGCGCATTATAACTACCGGGTCACCAACCTGATGTTGCTCAAACTGACCGGGCAGATAGAATCAATCGTCAAATAACACGCAACTAACAATCGAATTATATAATATGGAAACAATGGAAAACAATATTCCTTCCGCAGCTCACCAGGAGAAAGCGAAGAAGATGAAAAAACTTCGCCGTTGGCAGATCGCAGTCAGCCTTTTGGGAGTGGCTATTATTGTCTGGGGAGTAATCGAAGTGGTTTGTCTTTTTCTGAATTATAGCCAGACAGAAACCAGTAACGACGCGCAGATAGAGCAATATGTATCGCCTATCAACTTGCGTGCATCGGGATATATTGATAAGATTTACTTTACCGAACATCAGGAAGTGCATAAAGGGGATACTTTAATGGTGCTCGACGACCGTGAGTATAAAATCCGGGTAATGGAAGCCGAAGCTGCACTGAAAGATGCGCAAGCCGGTGCCACGGTTATTAATGCCACACTGAACACCACGCAGACCACCGCATCCGTCTATGACGCCTCTATTGCCGAGATTGAAGTACGTCTGGCTAAACTGGAGAAAGACCGGAAACGATATGAGAATCTGGTGAAACGGAATGCCGCCACTCCTATTCAGCTTGAACAGATAGTCACGGATTATGAGGCTACACGCAAGAAACTGGAAGCCGTGCAAAGGCAGAAAAAGGCGGCACTCTCCGGCGTGGATGAGGTTTCTTATCGCCGTGTGAGTTCCGAAGCTGCTATTCAACGGGCAACGGCGGCACTCGAAATGGCGCGCCTGAATCTTTCCTATACGGTTGTAGTGGCTCCCTGTGACGGTAAGCTCGGTCGCCGTTCGCTCGAAGAAGGACAATTTATCTCGGCAGGACAGACGGTTACCTATATTCTTCCCAATACTCAAAAATGGATTGTGGCTAATTATAAGGAGACGCAAATCGAGAATCTGCATGTCGGGCAGGAAGTATCCGTCACGGTAGACGCTATTGGCGATAAAGAGTTTACGGGAAGAGTGACCTCTATTTCGGGGGCTACGGGTTCCAAATATTCGTTGGTACCGACAGATAACTCGGCGGGAAATTTTGTGAAGATACAACAGCGTATTCCTGTCCGTATTGATTTTACCGGTTTGCCCGAAGAAGATAACGAACGGCTTGTGGCCGGTATGATGGTGGTGGTTAAAGCCAAGCTCTAGCTATCCATTGCCACCTGCCTCAAACTTATTACTGACTCTTATTACTGACCCAATGCCCTCATATCCTAAAAATTATCCTTTTTATAACTGGATGCCCAAACCGCTGGGTATTATCATCCTGTTATTCTTCTTCCTGCCGATTCTTACGGTGGGCGGGGTTTATTCGGTGAACAGCACCGAGATGATGAGCGGACTTGGCATCATCTCCGAACATATCCAGTTTGCCAACTTTGTAACTTCTGTCGGCATGGCGGCTTTTGCTCCGTTCTTGTACGAACTGGTGTGTGTGCGCCGGGAGAAGATGATGTGTATTGCCGGATTTGCGTTGATGTATATATTCAGTTATATTTGTGCCAAGACCGACAGCGTTTTCCTTTTGGCGCTTTGCAGCCTGCTGACAGGTTTTCTGCGCATGGTATTGATGATGGTCAATCTGTTTACTCTTATCTGGTATGCCGGTGGTATGGAAGCTACCCGCAATATCACTCCCGGCCTTGAGCCGAAAGACGCTGCCGGGTGGAATAAGCTGGACATCGAGAGATGTGTAAGCCAGCCGGCGGTTTATCTGTTTTTTATGATTCTGGGACAGTCGGGCACGGCGCTTACCGCCTGGCTGTCCTTTGAATATGAGTGGAAATACGTGTATTACTTTATGATGGGGATTCTGCTGGTTTCTATCCTAATCATATTGATCACTATGCCCAATTACAAATTTCCGGGCCGCTTTCCCATTAATTTCCGCAAGTTCGGCAATGCCACCGCTTTTTGTATCTCGCTGACGTGCCTCACTTATGTGCTGGTTTACGGCAAAGTGCTCGATTGGTACGATGACGAATCCATTCGTTGGGCAACTGCTGCCAGTATCCTCTTTGCAGGAATTTTTCTCTATATGGATGCCACGCGCCGGTCGCCTTATGTTTTGCTGGATGCGTTCAAACTGCGCACAATCCGTATGGGAGCTTTGCTTTACCTGCTACTGATGATTATCAATTCCAGTGCCATGTTCGTCAACGTATTTGCAGGCGTTGGGATGCATCTTGACAATTTGCAGAATGCTGCATTGGGCAACTGGTGTATGGCAGGCTATGCTATTGGTGCTGTGATTGCCATGGCATTGGGAAGTAAAGGGCTACACTTTAAGTATCTTTTTGCCCTTGGATTTTTCTTCCTGTCCCTGTCGGCAGTATTCATGTATTTTGAAGTACAGACAGCCGGTATGTATGAACGCTTGAAGTATGCAGTGATTATTCGTGCCACTGGCATGATGATTTTGTATGCTCTGACAGCGGCTTATGCCAATCAGCGTATGCCTTTCAAATACCTTTCCACCTGGATTTGTATCATGCTTACCGTGCGTATGGTGCTGGGGCCCGGCATCGGGGGAGCAATTTACTCGAATGTGCTGCAGGAGCGGCAGCAACATTATGTCACCCGTTATGCGCAGAATGTCGACTTGCTGAATCCTGATGCTTCCGCTTCCTTCCTCGGTACGGTGCAAGGGATGAAATATCAGGGAAAAAGCGAAACGGAAGCCCGCAATATGGCTGCTATATCTACCAAGGGGCGGATTCAGGTACAAGCTACGCTCTCGGCTCTCAAGGAAATGGCGGGCTGGACGTTGTATGGCGGGTTAATTTGTATGATATTTGTGCTTGTTGTTCCTTATCCTAAACGAAAATTAGTAACTTAGCGTCGTTTTAGATAATGATTTGTTAATATGTTTGCATGATGGATACCCAACAAGACCGTTTATTACAATTTGACCGTGATTTGTTGAGCGGAAAAAATATATGTAGTTCGCAAGGTATATTTATAACCTTCCCCTCTTCTCTGAAAAGCCTTTTCCGGATGAAGGGACTGGGTGTGATAATATGTCATCGGGGCAACTTCCAGTTCTCTCTTAATCAGAAAATTCATTCCGCTAAAGCGGGTGAGAGTCTGTTTATTCCCGAGGAAGGCGAGTTTCTTGTGCTTCAGGAATCGGAAGATATGGAAGTGCAGATCCTGATTTATCAGATAGAGCCTATACGGGATATTATGGGCAATGCGGTGGTGACCATGTATATGTACTCACGGATTACTCCCGAAGAACCTTGTTGTGTTTGGGCCACCGGTGAGGAAGAGGAGATTACAAAATATATGTCCTTATTGGACAGCGCTTTGCAGATAGAAAACAATTCGTTTAAACTTTATGAGCAGAAATTACTCCTGCTTGCATTAACCTACAGGATTTGTTCTATTTACAACCGCAAATTGGTCAATGACGGAGAGGAAATAGGCGGACGGAAGAATGAAGTCTTTATCCGTTTGATTCAGTTGATCGAGAAATATTATATGCAGGAGCGGGGAGTGGAATTTTACGCGGATAAACTCTGTTTGTCTCCGAAATATCTTTCTGCGGTGTCCAAGAGCATTTGCGGATATACGGTACAGGAACTTGTGTTTAAGGCGATTATACGCAAAAGTATCTCGTTGCTGAAAAATACCCAACAGGACATCCAGGAGATTTCGAACGCTTTCGGCTTCCCCAATGCTTCTTATTTCGGTACATTCTTTAAGAAGCAAATGGGGATGTCGCCACAGCAGTATCGGAAGAATCTTTAAGGAATTATTCTTTTTCTCCGTAGGCAAGGTCGCCTGCGTCGCCCAATCCGGGAACAATATAAGAATGTTCGTTGATTTCGGGGTCGATAGCCGCACACCAAATGGTAGTTTTGTCTTCGGGGAATATATTTTTTATATGGTCGATGGCCTGTTGGCTGGCGATAATAGAAGCTACGTGAATCTCGGCGGGATGACCTTTGGTCAGCATTGCCTGGTAACTAAGTTCCATGCTACCGCCCGTTGCCAGCATAGGGTCGGTGATAATCAGCGTTTTGTCGTCGATACGCGGCGAAGCGATATATTCTATATGTATATCGAATTTCAACGTATCCTTGTATTTGCGGTAGGCAGAAACGAATGCGTTTTCCGCTCCGTCAAAGTAGCTCAGAAAGCCCTGGTGAAAGGGAAGCCCGGCACGCAGAATAGTGCTGATTACTAATTGGTTGTCCGGTGTGCTGACCGGAGCGGTGCCCAGTGGTGTCCGGACATTCTTTACCGAGTACGTAAACTCCTTGCTCATTTCGTAGGCCATGATTTCTCCGATACGCTCTATATTGCGGCGGAAACGCAGGCGGTCATTCTGAACTTCTACATTTCTGATTTCGGATATGTACTGGTTTAGAATCGAATTTGTTTTGCTAAAATCAATTACTTTCATATTATAGTTTAATCATAATTTAATCTCATTTTCATAGTCCTGATATCATACTGACTTGCAAAGTAAACGATAATCTTTCAAATTGCAATATTCAGTTTGCAGATATTGTTAGGAATTTATAAAAGAGATTCAATTAGGGAAAAATTTCTCTAATCCCTTCTTCCTTTCCAAAGAAAGTATTACTTTTGTACCCGGATTTACAAGGGGCTATCCAAAGCTCCCCATGTTAAGGTAAAAGAGATAATAAAACAAAATACCAATTTAAATTAATTCAAAAGAAAATGGCAAATTTAGATTTAAGCAAGTACGGTATCACAGGCGTGACCGAGATTCTGCACAATCCGTCTTATGACGTTTTGTTCGCTGAAGAAACAAAACCGGGTTTGGAAGGTTTTGAAAAAGGCCAGGTAACTAACATGGGCGCTGTAAACGTTATGACTGGCGTTTATACAGGACGTTCTCCTAAAGATAAATTCTTTGTAAAAGACGAAACCAGCGAAAATACAGTTTGGTGGACTTCTGAAGAATACAAAAACGACAACAAGCCGGTTGACGCAAAATGTTGGGCAGCTGTGAAAGATTTGGCAACTAAAGAACTTTCTAACAAGAGACTGTTCGTTGTTGACGCTTTCTGTGGTGCTAACGAAAACTCTCGCTTGAAACTGCGCTTCATCATGGAAGTAGCATGGCAGGCTCATTTCGTAACAAACATGTTCATCCGTCCGACTGCTGAAGAACTGGCTAACTTCGGTGAACCTGATTTCGTTATCATGAACGCTTCTAAGGCTAAAGTTGAAAACTACAAAGAACTGGGCTTGAACTCAGAAACTGCAGTTGTATTCAACTTGACTGAAAAGATCCAGGTTATCCTGAATACTTGGTACGGTGGTGAAATGAAGAAAGGTATGTTCTCTTACATGAACTACTTGCTGCCTTTGAACGGTATGGCTTCTATGCACTGCTCTGCTAACACAGATAAAGAAGGTAAGAGCTCTGCTATTTTCTTCGGTCTGTCCGGTACAGGTAAGACTACTTTGTCTACTGACCCGAAACGTCTGTTGATCGGTGATGACGAACACGGATGGGATGACGAAGGTGTATTCAACTTCGAAGGTGGTTGCTACGCTAAAGTTATCAACTTGGATAAAGAAAGCGAACCGGACATCTGGAATGCTATCAAACGCGACGCTCTGTTGGAAAACTGTACAGTTAACGCTGAAGGCGAAATCAACTTCGCTGATAAGTCAGTAACTGAAAACACTCGTGTTTCTTATCCTATCTATCACATCGAAAACATCGTTAAACCGGTGTCTAAAGGTCCTCACGCAAAACAAGTTATTTTCTTGTCTGCTGACGCATTCGGTGTATTGCCTCCGGTATCTATTCTGAACGCTGAACAAACTAAATATTACTTCTTGTCTGGTTTTACAGCTAAATTGGCTGGTACAGAACGTGGTATCACTGAACCGACTCCGACATTCTCTGCTTGTTTCGGTGCTGCTTTCTTGTCTCTGCACCCGACTAAATACGGTGAAGAACTGGTGAAGAAGATGGAAAAAACAGGTGCTAAAGCATACTTGGTTAACACAGGTTGGAATGGTACTGGCAAACGTATCTCTATCAAAGATACTCGTGGTATCATCGACGCTATCCTTGACGGTTCTATCGACAAAGCTCCGACTAAGGTTATGCCTTACTTCGACTTCGTTGTTCCTACAGAACTTCCGGGTGTTGATCCGAAAATCCTTGACCCGCGCGACACTTACGAATGTGCTTGCCAATGGGAAGAAAAAGCAAAAGACTTGGCTGGACGTTTCATCAAGAACTTCGCTAAGTTTACAGGTAACGAAGCTGGTAAAGCTTTGGTTGCTGCTGGTCCGAAACTCTAATTTATATATTAGATATATTGCAGAAGGCGGTTCCGAAAGGAGCCGCCTTTTTGTGTTAGGATGCTTTCAGATAGTTCGCATAAGAATGTTTACATCTTCAATTATGTTTCTTATGGACGTCAAGTATGTCTTTCGTTTTTCTATTCTATTGTAGTTTGTTTCTTATTCGATTTTATCAGTTACACTTGAAAATTGTCTATTATTAAGTGATATTTTCAAGTGTAACTGATAAATTTCTGTATCTTTGTTATACATCGATGATGTCGAATTTTAATCTTGAAATAATAGTATGACATACCTGGATACTGATAAACAGACCTATGCAGACCTGAGCATTACAGAGAGCGCAAGTAATGAGCAGGTCATCTATTCTTTGTTTTCTAAAACGGAAACAAAACAAGGCAAGTTATTGGTCTTGGAATGGATGATGCATCCGCTAAGCGATTTGGACACAATTCGTAAGCGCCAGGAAGCTATTGCGTGGGGAGCTTTGCCGGAGCTTCTTTTACAGGAAGAAGAATTGGACTTTATTGAATATTATCTGTCATATTGTGACGGGATACGGAAGGCGAATGTTCTGCTTTCTTGTGCTACTATCATTGATCGTTTATTGAGACATGATTCTAAACGCTATGTGATTTGTAGAGGAGTAAAGCTGGTGGTTCATTTGCTGCATCGTTTAGAAAAATGGGCAACGGGACTGAACAAAGACGCCCCACAATTAATGAAAGAATCTGTCAGTATGATCAATGGTATTCTGCACGGGAGTGAATTGGAAGAAGTGTTGGCGCAGACCTACGGCAAAGAAAAGCGGCTGTCTAATTATGCAATAGACAAGTATGATTATTTGTTCCGGTGTGTCCGGCTGCAATCTTTAAAGGAATTATTGTCTGTTGTTTATTTATTGGATGCTTGCCGGACAGTTCATCGGGTAGCAAAAGAAAAGGATTTTTGCTATACTCCCACGATGGTGCAAACGATGGAATTTTCGGTGGAAGGAGTTGTTCACCCTTTTGTGAAAGACGGGCAGACGAATAGTTGGGAGATGTCACGGGGAAATATATGTATTTTTACAGGTTCTAATATGGCAGGTAAATCAACTACTTTAAAGGCATTGGCGCTATCTGTTTGGCTGGCGCATTGCGGTTTGCCTGTTCCTGTAAAATCTATGATTTGCCCTCTTTATGAAGGTATTTATACTTCAATTAATTTACCGGATTCCTTGCGGGACGGGCGAAGCCACTTTATGGCCGAAGTGCTCCGTATAAAAGAAGTAATGCAAAAGGCTGTGACAGGGAAACGTTGTCTGGTAGTGCTGGATGAGATGTTTCGCGGGACTAATGCAAAAGATGCTATTGAAGCTTCGGTTGCCGTCAATGGATTATTGGAGAATTTTTCTCATTGCCATTTTCTTATATCGACACATATTCTGGAGTATGCAAAAACGTTTGAGGAAGACCCTTCCTGCTGTTTCTATTATATGGAAGCGGAAATTGTAAATGATACTTTTGTCTGTCCTCATCGCCTACTGAAGGGCATTTCGGAAGCCAGAGTCGGGTATTGGGTAGTGAAAAAGCTATTGTCTGATTTGAAATACTCTTGATTTATCGTATCTTTACCCCGCTTTCAAACCGTAACTAATTATAATCAGATACTATTTTATGAACACCCCCTTTTCCCCCCCCACGCCTTCCGGACGTTTGGCCTCACTTGATATTTTACGAGACTTCGACCTTTTTCTTTTAGTCTTTTTCAACCGGTATTTTCTGTTTTGGCACACCGCCTGAATTTACCCTGGCTTAACACTGTTTTGTATCAGTTTGACTACGAAGTATAGGTTGGCTTTCGTTTTTGGGATCTTATCATGCCCCCTATGAATGAAACTAGATAATCCACATAGCAGAATTAGCTCATAACGGTGCAGTTTACAGTTCTTCAATCTCTTTTTCCGATAGACCGGTAGTCTGCATAATGATTGCAGTCGATATTCCGACTTTTTTTAAATTACGAGCTACTTCTTTGTGTCCTTCTGCCATACCTTCTGCCATACCTTTTGCCATACCTTTTGCCATACCTTTTCGTTCTGCGCTGTTTAAAAGCGTTTTTTCTACGCTTATAATATCCCAGAACTTTTCATATCCAGCCAATTGTGCATCCGTAAAAGCTGATTCCTCAAGGGCATTAACAGCTTTTTTAAGTTCAGGACTGGCAAGCAGTTCTGCGGGGATTTCACGGGTCCGTTCGTTTATCTCGGTTAGATATCGCAGCCACAGCACTTGCATTTTTCTCTCGCTGTAGCTATGTGGAGTAAACTTGGGAAGCTCCACAAATATCAGATGCAATCCCTCTATCACCTTGTCCGTATGCTCCACGTGCACCAAACGGTAGTAATGATAGTATTCGTCATTCAATTCCGGTTCGAAGATATCGTTCACTAGATTCAGCGAATATACGGGCTGCAGGAGCTCATACTGCTCGCCGGCGTCCAGCTGCCGCACGTAAGCTTTCGAGGCGTTGAACAATACACGCTGTTTGAATTCGGGCGTCCATATCATTTGCATCTCCACCAGAAAGGTGCGGCCGTAATTGTCGCGGCAACGAACATCAACGATGCTGTTCTTGCGTAACGGGTTGTCCGGCACCAACTCGACAGGAAGGTATTCTATATCAGTCACTTCTTGATTGGGGGAAAGTGGTAGCAAAGCATTTAGCAAGCTCATCACCAAGTCGGGGTGCTCGCCGAAAACACGTTTGAACGTCAGGTCGGCTTTGGGGTCTAAGTATCTCATTGTTAATCTATATATCTTTGAAAACTGAATAGTGCAAATATACGGATAATTAATGGGACTAAGATAATCATATTAAAATTTTGATTCATTTCTGCACGGGTTTTGAGCTAATTGATGTGATTTTCTCACTACTATAAAGTTTAAAAGTGTGCAGGTATCTGCAACGCTGCAACAAAACGGGAGTAATGTATTAATAGATAGATGGTTACAGCGTTGCAGATACCTGTTGCAGATGGTGGCAGATGTCTTTTATCTGCCACACTGTATAAAACAATAAATCTTTTATTGCAAACGGTACAATCATATATATGAAACAATGGTTCCCTACATCAAAACTCCCGTTCCCAGGCTGGAAATTGCAGTATCCGCGTATGGAAACGAGAGTATCCGCGTAGGGAAATTGGAGTTTCTGAGTATAGATACTCCAGTTTCCCTATGCGGATACTGACATCAATGTAATGCCTCCGGCTTTTCCTTAAGGGGATATCTGCCCGTAACTACACGATACGTGTTGCAGATAAGGGATATCTGCCACCATCTGCCACAGGTATCTGCAACGCTGTAACTATCTATTTATTAGTTCATTGCCCCCGTTTTGTTGCAGCGTTGCAGATACTTGTATATTTTTAAACTTTATAGTAGCATGAATATTACATTAGACTCATCTTAATACAGATTAGTTCATTTCTGCATCTTTATGAATCAATTTTCATTAGTTACTGCTGATGAAAGGGTGGGTACATTCTATTATAATAGTGAAACTTTAGAGCAGATATTTACTAAGTTCTACTGAAACTTAGTGATTCGTTTTGTAAGATGAACTAATATGTTAGTTTGTATGCAATAATAATTGTAATACGCTGCAAATATATAGGTATTTTTTGTAATTGCAATATATTTAAGCAATGTTTTTATTATTTAGTCGGGAAAATATAAAAAAGGAGCTTATCTATTTTAATATTTTGATCTGATGAAATGATTTGTTAATAATTCTGTTTGCTTATAAGCGTTTGTAGAGTGATTTTGTATCTATATATTATGCGCTTTTTATAATTATCTTTGGTAGAGTCTTTGTTTTCTCCATTTAACACCCCTCTGATATGTATTCTTTTTTTATCACTAAGTTTCAGTAGAACTTAGTGTAGCGATAAATTTAAAAAGACCTTATATCCTATGAACAGTACAGCTCAACACAGTTTACCTTCTTTGGTACAGTATAACCAGGTTATATTATCTTGTTCTTTATATTCAATCTATGGGAAAAAGAGTGCTTTTGTCCGGGGATTGAGTAAGTCTTGTACTACGATGTATTATTTGAAACTTAACATACCCCCAAGCTCCTACAATCGATACAACAAAATGTAGTACCGGGTAGTGGGATTTTTTGAAAGAACCGAATGTGATTCATCAGATAGAAAATGCCATCTATTTGGGTATTGTCGGTGTAACACCTTTAACAAGATTATAAACTAATAACAAATGCTGGCAAAGAAAAAATGAATGCTTTTATGAAGATAGTAATTTTCATCAATGAAAGTGCTATCCTTAATTTATTGAAAACCTTTAATTAACCCAGATTCATGCTTATCGAAAAGCATAAGAATGAATTGTTAACACTTTTAATTTCTATGATGAATGAAAAACAAAATTGTGGAAGAATACTGCGATTATTGATCCTGTTTTGTTTGTATGGTATTTGTTTACCTTCCCTTCACGCCAAACAGGATATTGCATCACCACAACAGACAGGCAAGACCTATACGATTAAAGGAGTTGTATTGGATTTTAACAATGAACCGATTATTGGTGCCAGTGTCTTTATTCCGGGAACCAGTATCGGAGTTGCTACAGACCTGGACGGAAATTATGTACTGAAAGTACCGGCAAACACGAAAAATATAGAATTCTCTTACATTGGATATGAGAAGAAAGTTGTTCCGTTCAACCCTAAAGACTTAAATGTCTTTCGTGTTGTGACGATGAAAGAAGATAGAGGTATTGCACTTGAAGATGTCACGATTGTAGCTTTTGCCAAACAAAAGAAAGAGTCTGTATTAGGCTCCGTTTCCACTATCAAACCGGCGGAGTTAAAAACTACTAGCAGTAATCTTACTACCGGATTTGCCGGAAAGTTGGCGGGTGTAGTTGCTTATCAAAGAAGTGGAGAACCGGGTGAGGATAATGCCGAATTCTTTATTCGTGGTGTGACGACATTTGGAACAGGGAAAGCCGACCCGTTGATTTTGATTGATAACATTGAATTGACTTCATCAGATTTGGCAAGATTGAATACCGATGATATCGCCAGTTTCTCCATTCTGAAAGACGCTACCGCTACTGCGCTTTATGGTGCGCGTGGTGCTAATGGCGTTATTCTTGTAACGACAAAAGAAGGTACGGAAGGTAAAATGAAATTATCTTTCAGGGTAGAAAGTTCGTTCTCCGCTCCTTCCAAAGAGGTTGAAATTGCTGACCCGCTGACGTTTATGAAACTTCATAATGAGGCGGTGAGAACCCGAAATCCGGATGGTGCATTACCTTATCTGGAAAGCGCGATTGCTGCTCGCGAAAAAGGGTTGAATCCGATGGCTTATCCAATGGTAGATTGGAAGGATATGCTATTCAAAGATTTCACAACTAACTATCGCGGAAACATGAGCCTTAGCGGTGGTGGCCGTGTAGCCCGTTACTATGTAGCATTGTCTTATTCGCGGGATAATGGTATCTTGAAACAGGTTCCCAGTAACCTTTTTGATAATAATATTAAGTTGGATAAATATACGGTACGTTCGAATGTTAATATCAATCTGACTAAAACAACCGAGTTGGGAGTGCGCGTGAGCGGTACGTTTGATAGTTATCAAGGCCCGATACAGGGCGGTTCGCAGGTTTACAGTCAGGCTATTAAAGCAAGTCCGGTTCTTTTTCCTGCCATGTATGCTCCGGATGCAGCTAACCAATATACCAATCATCCTATGTTCGGTAATTATGGAACTAGTGCAAATTACTTGAATCCATATGCTGAAATGGCACGCGGTTATAAAGAATATGAAAACACAGTTATACTTGCCCAGTTGGAGCTGAAGCAAGATTTCAGTTTTATAACCGAAGGCTTGAAAGGGCGTTTGTTGGGAAATGTCACGCGAACTTCATATTATGACCTTCAACGTTCTTATACTCCGTTCTATTATGCCTTGGATAGTTATGATAAGACAAAAGATGAATACACTCTCTCTGCTCTAAATCCGGATTTGGGTACAGATTATCTAGGATACTCTCCGGGAAGTAAAAAAGTAGGCAGTTCCCTGTATTTGGAAGCGTCGTTGTCATATGACCGGACGTTTGTTGAAAAACACAATGTCAGTGGTATGTTGGTTTATACAGTACGTGAAGGGAAAAGCGGCAATGAAAACACTTTGCAGAAATCACTCCCTACCCGTAATCTGGGATTAGCAGGACGTTTTACTTACGGATTCTCCGACCGTTATTTTGCGGAGTTTAATTTCGGTTACAACGGTTCCGAACGTTTTGACAAGAGTCATCGTTGGGGATTCTTCCCGTCGGGAGGTTTGGGTTGGGTTGTGTCCAATGAAAAATTCTGGGCGGACAAACCAATTTCCAAAGTTATCAATATGCTTAAGTTGAAAGGTTCATACGGATTAGTCGGTAATGATAATATTTCTAATAATGACAACCGGTTCTTCTATTTGTCTGAAGTAAATATGAATAATTCCGGTAGGGGAATGAGTTTCGGAACAAACTTTGACGAAGGTTATAACGGTATTTCTATCAGCCGCTATGCCAATCCGAAGATTGGTTGGGAAATTTCTCATAAAATGAATGTGGGATTTGAACTGAAATTATTCAATGACCTGGAGATTCAGGCGGAGTATTTTAAAGAAAGAAGAACGAATATTCTGCAAGAACGTGCCGATATTCCTAGTTTGATGGGATTCCAGGCGCCTATCCGGGCAAATATCGGTGAGGCTAAAGGACATGGGGTCGATATTTCTCTGGATTATTCGCATATCTTCAATAAAAATTGGTGGACTACTGTCAGAGGTAACTTCACATACGCTAGCAGTGAATTTTCTGAATACGAAGAACCTGACTACTCGGCTACTCCATGGAGAAGTAAAATTGGTTCTAAGCTGAGCCAGACTTATGGTTACATAGCCGAACGTTTGTTTGTTGATGATGAAGATGTGGCAAACTCTCCGAAACAACAATTTGGCGAATATACGGCCGGAGATATCAAATATAAAGATATCAATCGTGACGGAATCATCGACGAGCAGGATATTGTACCTATCGGTTATCCGACTACGCCGGAAATTATTTATGGTTTCGGTTTTTCTGTCGGATATAAAGCGTTTGATTTTAACTGCTTCTTCCAGGGATCGGCACGTTCCTCCTTCTTTATTGACCCTTTGCGTATCACTCCGTTTGCCCAGCCTTATGACCCGGACAACGAATTGGGAGGAAAACAGGCTAACAATGCTTTGCTTCAGGTTATCGCCAATAATCATTGGAGCGAGTCCAACCAGAATATGTATGCTTTCTGGCCACGGTTGTCGGATACGGCTATCAGTAATAATAACCAGTCGAGTACATGGTGGTTGCGTGACGGTACTTTCTTGCGTATGAAATCGGCAGAAATAGGCTATACACTTCCAAAACGGCTGACCAGTAAAGCTAAATTGGAAAACTTGCGTATTTACGTAAGCGGGACGAACTTGTTCAATATTTCCAAATTCAAGATTTGGGATACGGAAATGGGGAACAACGGTTTGGGATATCCTGTTCAACGAGTATTTAATGTAGGTATTCAACTTTCACTCTAAAACATGTTATATGAAAAAAATAATCATATCCATATCACTCGTGATTGCTGCCATGCTGTGTAGCACTTCTTGTAGTGATTACCTAGATATAGTGCCCGAAGGTACTCCAAGCATGGATAATGCCTTCAGCAACCGCATTAATTCATTTAAGTTTCTACATACTTGTTATAGTTACCTGCCTTCATGGGATCAGGGTGGCTCCATTGGCTTTTTGGCAGGTGATGAACATTGGTTAATGCCTAAAGGAACCGGTTTTATAGATCAGCGTATCTCTCTCAACGCATGGGAAATAGGCCGCGGTGAACAAAATAATAATGACCCCTACCAGAATTTTTGGGATGGAGGAAATGGGGGAACCAATCTTTGGGTAGCTATCCGCGATTGTAATATTTTCTTGGAAAATATCAACAAACCTCTCGATTTGCAGAATTATGAACGTACTCGTTGGATTGCAGAAGTAAAATTCCTCAAAGCTTATTATCATTATTACCTGTTTATGCTTTACGGCCCTATTCCTATCATGGATACTAATATTGCGGTAGATGCTTCACAGGATGAAGTAAGGCGTTATCGCGAGTCGGTGGATGATGTAGTGGCTTATATCTCTAACCTGCTGGATGAAGCATATAAAGATCTGCCTTCAAAGATCACAGATCCGGGACAGGAGATGGGGCGCATCACCCAGCCAATTGCAAAAGCAGTAAAAGCACAATTGTTATTATTGGCTGCCAGCCCTTTGTTTAATGGAAATTCGGATTATATTAATGTGAAAGATAATCAGGGCAGGCATTTGTTCCCGACACAGGTTGATAACAGTAAATGGAAATTGGCAGCAGACGCAGCGCTTGAAGCGATAAATTGTGCAAAAGAAAATGGTCACGAGAAACTTTATACTTTCTCTTTGCCGATCAATAGTATTTCTGCGGCAACACGCAAACTGCTGGATATCGGTGAGGCTGTCACAGAAAAATGGAATGAAGAAATTATTTGGGGAAGTACTCGGAACGTTAACGGATTGCAGACGGTTGCAATGGCTAAACATACGAAGGGGAGCCACTATGACGCGCGTTCTGTCTTAGGGCCAACTTTATCAGTAGCCGAAGCATTCTATTCTTCAAATGGTGTGCCTATTTCTGAAGATAACAGTGATTTCTGGACGGCTAATTATCCTAACCGCTATGAGATTACCACTATCCCGGATGAGGGAAATAATAAATATTACCTTCAGATAGGAGAGCAAACAGCCTATCTTCACTTGAACCGTGAACCGCGTTTCTATGCTTCATTGTCATTCGACCGTGGAACATGGTATGGAGATGGTTATACGAATGATGAGCCGGCAAATCTTGCTTTCTATCATTTTCGGGCGAAGGAGGTATCAGGGCGCCAGACTTCGGAAGACCATTCATATACGGGATATTTGAATAAAAAGGTATGTAGCTATAAGACTGGTTTGACAAAAGACGGTTTCTCTCCCTATCGTTATTCGTTCCCGATCATACGTCTTGCTGATTTGTATCTGATGTATGCGGAAGCTTTGAATGAATCGCAGGAATCACCAGCACAAGATGTATATGATTACGTGGACTTGGTTCGCGAACGTGCAGGGTTGAAGGGGGTAAAAGAGTCGTGGAGTAAATATTCCAAGTCCCCGGATAAGCCTAATACGAAAAACGGTATGCGTGAAATCATTCGCATGGAACGTTTGAATGAATTGGCCGGTGAAGGAAAACGTTTCTGGGACTTGCGTCGTTGGAAAAAAGAACTTCCCCGCGAAGTAAAAGGGTGGCATATTCAGGGAGAGACTGCCCAGGAGTTTTATAGGGTAACCACTATCTACTTACGCTCAAAGTATAGTTATAAGGATTATTTGTGGCCGTTAAAACTGGAAACAATATTAAAAGATCCGAACCTGGTACAAAATCCGGGGTGGTAACTATGATGTTCATAATTTAAAATGACTGGAAATATGAGAAATATGAATAATATATCAAAGCTTGTGAAATATGCGTTCGTCACATTGCTCGGTACGCTCTGCCTGGCAGGATGTGGACAGGACGAAAAGATTGGTCTCAATGCTACCGACAGTGTAGCACCGGGATTGCCCACTAATATAGAGGTGGAGAATATTAATGGAGGAGCTATCATTCGTTATACTCCTCCGAAAGATGACGATCTTTTATGTGTTGTGGCGTCTTATATGATTAATGGGGTGGAAAGAACCACAAAAGCTTCTCCTTATGTAGATAGCTTGATCGTAGAAGGATTCGGAAAGGTGGGTGACTATAATATCTTTTTGAAGAGTGTAGACAAAAGCCAGAACGAGTCTGAACCGAAAACCGTTTCTATCAGTCCATTAACTCCTCCTGTAGAATATATTTATGAGTCACTCAAGATTACTGATAGTTTTGGAGGAGTGAGTTTGACGTGGAAAAATCCGACTCGACAGAATATTATTCTGGAAGTTACCAAAAAGGAAAACGGAGAATGGGTTTCTTTGGAGAATTTCTATTCCAGTATAGTGGAAGGGCAAGCTAAAATCCGGGGATTGGCTGCTGAACCCATCACGTTAGGATACAGAATTCGTGACCGTTGGGATAATTATTCCGAGATGTTGGAGCTGGAAAGCAATCCTTTGTATGAAGAGGAACTTGACAAGTCGAAATTTAAAGAACTTCCGACACGTTTGCCCGGTGATTGTGAAGCGATGGGCGGTCTGCCGATACGAAATATCTGGCAGGGTAATAATAACACAGACTGTTTCCATAGTGTTACTAATAGTGATAACCCTGCCCCTGGTCGGTGTATAACGTTCGATATGGGACAGGTTGCCAAGGTAAGCCGTTTCAAGATGTGGCAACGTAGAGGAGATGCAAACGTTTGGACCTATACTCATAATAATTTGAAGAAATATGTGATTTATGGTTGTGCGGAGCTTACGGACGAAATGTATAATAGCGGTCAGGAAAAAGATGGTATCATGTATCCTACATTTGATGGTTGGACGAAGATTATGGATGTCGAATGTTATAAACCTTCCGGACAAGATAATCCGAATATAACCAATGAAGATATTGAATATATACAGAACGGCGATGAGCACGAAGTTCCCATTGAAGCTCCTAATTTCCGTTATGTAAGAATTCTTATGCTTGAAACCTGGAGTGGAGGTACTTACGCTCAGATTGGTGAAATGACTTTCTGGGGACAACCTGCAACAGAATAATTTAAAAAGTCAGATTATGAAAAATATAATAAGATATATAACTTGTGGCTTGTCAGCCTTTTTGATGACCGCTTGCGGAGATATGTATGAGATACACGAAAAATACCTTGAAATGGGAGAAGAAACCTATCTCGGGGCCGTTCAGGATTTGAGTGCCTATAGCGGGTTCAATCGTGTCAAGTTGGAGTGGTATCTGAATGCCGACCCACGAATCAGCTCTTGTGTGATTACGTGGGAGGGAAATGAAAATCCTGTGGTAGTTCCTGTTCCGGAGAATCGTGTTATAAAGGATCCTATGTCGACGATTATTGACCTTCCGGAAGGGAAATATATATTTAATATGATAACGAGGAGTGATACCGGTAAAGAGTCTTTGGTAAGAACTATTGCGGGTGAAGTGTACGGTTCCACTTATCAGACTGGTCTGTCTGCTCAGGGAATTAATTCGATTTCGGCAGATTTGAACGGAGTAACGATTAATTGGGTTCCGGTAGAAGGTTGCACCGGAACTACGTTAACATATACAAATGATGAGGGAAAGGAGAAAGTAGTCAAAGTAGGTGAAGGGGAAACTATTACAGTCATACCGGATGCGGTCCTTAAAACGTCATTTAAGTTGGTTTCTACATTTAAGCCGGCAGATGACGCTTTCGATGATATTCCGACGTTGGAGAAAATAATGGTTTTTCCTGCTTATTATGTTCTTTCAGAAAAAGTTTGGAGCGGAATTCATGAACAATATTTCGATGTAGAAAACACGGGATGGACAGTTGAAGCTAGTACAGAAGAGTTGACAGGTGAGCTTAGCTCTAATAGTGGACCTGCGGATCGTATCATTGATGGAGATATAAAGACTTTTTGGCATTCACAATGGGATGGTGAGGGAGCTAATCCGCCATTGCCACACGAACTTATTATTGATATGCAGAATTCACAGGATATCATGTCAATAGAACTGTATAGACGTAACATTCCAAGTTTTAATTCAGACTTGAAAACTGCTGTGTTTAGTATCAGTGATAATAAGACAAATTGGGCAGAAGTGGGACAATTGGATTTTCCGAACGCTCCAGATCCCAACGTTCAGACTCTTTTATTGCCGCAAGCTGTAAGTGGAAGATATTTCCGTATAATGGTTACTGCTAGTAATAATAAGACTAATGCTAGTATAGGCGAGGTGAAGTTTACAATGGGCAAAAAATAATATCAGTAGATAATAAATATCAGGTCATTCACAGGAAACTCTCCTTCTTTCTTAAAACTATTTTTCTCTAGTTTCCGAAAGAGGGAGAGTTATTTTTCTGTTTCTGCAGAAAAGTGATTCTTTTTTAGTACTTTTACACGAATTGTGAGAAAGAATATTAATCCTAAATTTATGTTACGATGATGAAACTACTTTATTCACTTTTTGTCTGTATTTTATGTGCTATGCCTGTTGTTCACGCAGAAGATACGGATTATATTCAAGGACTCTCTATTTGGTTCGATACTCCTAATACCTTGCAAGGACACGCTGTATGGTATGGTGGGAGGCCCGACATGTGGAAAGGGGAGAGTAAACCGGAAACAGCCGGTGATACAGCCCGTAACCCTGATGCTGCCTGGGAGTCTCAATCATTGCCAATCGGTAATGGTAGCTTGGGTGCCAATATAATGGGTTCGGTGGAAGCGGAACGTATTACCTTTAATGAGAAGACGCTTTGGCGTGGTGGGCCGAATACATCAAAGGGGGCGGATTATTATTGGAATGTCAATAAGCAATCGGCTCATGTTTTAGATGAAATACGGAGAGCATTTACGGAAGGCGATCAGAAAAAGGCTGAAATGTTGACGCGGCAGAATTTTAATAGTGAAGTTTCATATGAAGCTGACGGGGAAAAACCTTTCCGTTTCGGCAGCTTTACTACGATGGGAGAATTCTATGTAGAAACGGGATTGAATATCATCGGGATGAGTGATTATAAACGTATCTTGTCTTTGGATTCTGCTATGGCGGTTGTACAATTCAAGAAAGATAAAGTCGCTTATCAGCGTAATTATTTTATTTCTTACCCGGCAAACGTGATGGTAGTACGTTTTAGTGCAGACCGGCCGGGAAAACAAAATCTGATTTTTAGTTATGCTCCGAACCCTGTGTCTACAGGAAATATGGCTGCTGATGGCAGTAATGGGTTGGTTTATTCCGCGTCTTTGGATAATAATGGAATGAAGTATGTGGTACGTATTCAGGCTGACGCCAAAGGTGGAACATTGACAAATGTGGATGGGAAACTGACGGTGAAGGGCGCGGATGAGGTTGTGTTCTACATTACAGCGGATACGGACTATAAGCCTAACTTTGATCCGGATTTTAAAGATCCGAAAGCGTATATCGGCGTCAACCCGGAAGAGACGACGAAGCAATGGGTTGATAATGCTGTTTCCTTTGGATACGCTGCTTTATTCAACCAACATTATGAGGATTATGCCGCTTTGTTCAACCGGGTGAAGTTGAATCTGAATCCTGCGGCGAAGCCGGTTAATCTGTCTACTCCCCAGCGTTTGAAGAATTACCGGAAAGGACAGCCGGATTATCATTTGGAAGAATTATATTATCAGTTCGGGCGTTATCTGCTGATTTCCAGTTCACGGCCGGGGAATATGCCTGCCAACCTGCAAGGAATCTGGCATAATAATGTTGATGGCCCGTGGCGTGTAGATTATCATAATAATATCAATGTCCAGATGAACTACTGGCCTGCCTGTTCTACTAATCTGAATGAATGTGTACTTCCTTTAGTCGATTTTATCAGAACTTTGGTGAAACCGGGTGAAAAGACTGCGCAATCTTATTTTGGTGCAAGAGGGTGGACGGCTTCTATCTCCGGCAATATATTCGGATTTACCACTCCGTTGGAAAGTCCGGATATGTCATGGAACTTCAATCCGATGGCAGGTCCCTGGCTGGCTACTCATATTTGGGAATATTATGACTATACGAGAGATTTGAAATTTCTGAAAGAAACAGGCTATGACTTGATAAAGAGCAGTGCGGATTTTGCTGTTGATTATTTGTGGCATAAACCGGACGGTACATATACGGCAGCGCCTTCCACTTCGCCGGAACATGGGCCTATTGATCAGGGAGCGACATTTGTGCACGCTGTGGTGCGTGAGATTCTGCTGGATGCTATTGAGGCGAGCAAGGTATTGGGTGTAGACAAAAAAGAACGCAAGCAATGGGAGCATGTACTTGCTAATCTTGCTCCTTATAAAATAGGACGTTATGGGCAGTTGATGGAATGGTCGGTGGATATTGATGATCCGAAAGATGAACATCGCCATGTGAATCATCTGTTCGGATTGCATCCAGGGCATACGGTTTCTCCGGTCACTACTCCTGAATTGGCAAAAGCAGCCAAAGTGGTACTGGTACATCGTGGCGACGGAGCTACCGGCTGGAGTATGGGCTGGAAGTTGAACCAATGGGCACGTCTCCAGGATGGCAATCACGCTTATACATTGTTCGGCAATTTACTGAAGAACGGAACGATGGATAATCTTTGGGATACACATCCGCCTTTCCAAATTGATGGAAACTTTGGTGGAACAGCGGGAGTCACCGAAATGTTGCTACAAAGCCATATGGGATTTATCCAGTTATTGCCCGCCCTGCCAGATGCATGGAAAGATGGTTCTGTCGACGGTATCTGTGCAAAAGGTAACTTTGTAGTAGATATGGTATGGGAAAATAATCAATTAAAAGAAGCGACAGTTCATTCCGGTGCAGGCGGAATTTGTGTGATAAAGTATGCGGATAAGACGTTGTCTTTCAAGACAGTGAAAGGACGGGATTATCAGATAAAATATGACGTGGCTAAAGGATTGATAAAAAACTGAACTTAGTATAGCAGGAAAACGAAGAAAGA